>CAVPKZ010000037.1:0-98424 GCA_963705755.1 uncultured Acidobacteriota bacterium
CCCAACCTCGTGAGCTCTTAGCCTTGCCACGTGTTGAGTGGTGCCTGCCGAGGTGATCCTGAGCCACCAGGAGGTCGAGGCGGTGTCGGCGCTGGTGGATCTTGGCGATCCGGTTGGGTTGCGTGACCGGACGATCATGGAGGTCCTCGACGAGTAGATGCTGAGCGAGTAGACGTAGATGGTGGTGGCGCAGGGGGTTTGGCGCACCGGACTGTCTTCTGTGATGCAAGAGGACGAATGAATACACACACACACACACACACACACACACACACACAATGTGCACCTGATAGCGCATGGCAGTCTGCCCGTTCTCATCGACATTCAGCTTGCCGATCTTGGCCTTGCCCTGATATTCGTCAGCCAGCTGATCGATGATCGGGGTCATCTGACGGCACGGGCCGCACCAGGTCGCCCAGAAATCCACCAGCACAGGCGTGTCTGATTTCAGAACGTCGGCATCCCAGCCGGCATCGGTAAAGTTGAGTGTGTTCGCTCCAGCCATTTCTTTTCTTTTCCTCGTTCAAAAGCTTAGATTGTTCTGCCGCAAAAAGGATTCACAACCGCTCATAAAGCGCTGAATACGCAAGGGCCGAAGGAGCCCACGAAAAATCCCTCCGCATCCCAACCGCCATCCGCACGCGGAAATTTTGTCCTGGTCGCGGTCGCGAGGTTTGTTCGCGGGATTGTCGCTGGAAGGTTCCACGCTGCGGCCGGACGAAAGTGAAAATGAAAAGTTGTATGGGAGAAAAATTTCCAATCAGCGAATTCTCGAAGGGGAAATCGGCGTTCCGCCTGCAGCGCGACCGCTGATCGCGGAGTTGAATCGCTACAGAAATGAAGGTGAGCATCGCGAACACGCGGAGGTTGGGACTTCGCTCGGCGAGAGAGGACGAGTCACCCTTTCGAATGTACATTTCGAGACTGGAAGAGCGGACCTGACGCCGGACTCCGAACCCGCCTTGAACGACGCGGTCAATGCGCTCAAGGAGCATCCTGACTGGAGAATTCGCGTTGAGGGATTCACGGACAACCGGGGCTCGAAGGAAGTTAACGAAAAATTGTCGAGCGATCGTGCGGAGACAGTGGCGAACTGGCTCGCGGATCATGGAGTAGACCACGACCGTTTGAGTTCCAAAGGCTATGGTGACCGCCGGCCGGTCGCGAGCAATTCCACGGCGGAAGGTCGCGCGAAAAATCGGCGAGTGGAGTTGGTTCGCGTGCGGGATTGAGACCCGAGCTACGGAAGAAATTCTTCCTGCGGAAGGTTTAAGGGCATTCCGCGTAATATCAACTTGCTGGGCGCATACCGTTGCGGTCCAAGGCAGGTTGAAATTATGAACATCGAGGAATTTAAAGCGTCCATCGCTGAAGACCATGCGCCACCAGCTGGATTTTCGATTCCGCTGGCGGCGTTGTGGTGGGGATGCCAAGGGAGATTGGGTACGGGCGCACTCTCTGGTGGATGAATTGGAAAGCGTGGATGGGATGGCCGTTCACGCTTACCTGCATCGTAGAGGAGTCTAATGCCGATTACTGGTATCAACGTTCGGGCCGCCGGTTTTACCGGCCGACACTCGATGCGGAATGCGCGGCGCTAATTGAGGAACTGCTAGAGGCAGACGGGAAAGCTTAAACTGGCTTCTTACTTTTGTTGCGAACTGTTGCGGTGCTGAAGCCTCGGAGGGCTAATTTATTCAGGCGCGTGCGACGGCGGCCGTCAGTTGTTGGTTGACTGCAGGGGCGACGCCGGTGCCGAGTAGTTCGATGGCGCGCAGCATTTTTGGCTGTGGCACAGCTGAGACGCCCATTTGAAAAGTGATTCGCGTGGCGCCGCCGAGGGCTTCATTCACGTAGAGAATTTTTTTCGCGACGGTGTCAACATCGCCGATCAGCAGCGCGCCTTTCGGTCCGCGCAAAGCGTCGAACTGCGCTCGCGTAGTTGGCGGCCAGCCGCGTTCCTTGCCGATTTCCGTGAAGGTGTGGGCGTAGCCGGGAAAAAAAACGTCCGCGGCTTCCTTGGTGGTGTCGGCGACAAAGCCAATCATGTGCAGACCGACTTTGAGTTGTTCAGGTTTGTGCCCGCTACGGATTCCTGCTTCGCGATATAGATCGATCAGCGGACGGAAGCGGTGCGGTTCGCCGCCGATGATGGCCACCATGAGCGGCAAGCCGAGAACACCGGCGCGCGCGAACGAAGCTGGCGTGCCGCCAACGCCGACCCAAATGGGAAGCGGATTCTGCAGCGGTCGCGGATAAATAGCCTGACCGGTAAGCGTTGGACGATGCTTACCGGACCAGTGTACGTGGGTGTTTTCGCGAATGTTGAGCAGCAGTTCCAGTTTTTCTGAGAACAGTGAATCGTAATCTTCGACATCGAAGCCGAAGAGGGGAAAAGATTCGATGAACGAGCCGCGGCCCGCGACGATTTCGGCGCGACCGTTGGAAATGAGGTCCAGCGTCGCAAATTCCTGAAAGACTCGCACGGGATCCGCAGCGCTGAGAACGGTGACCGCGCTGGTCAGCCGAATATTTTTAGTTCGCGAAGCAGCCGCCGCAAGAATGACGGCCGGTGCAGAATCCAGAAATTCCGCGCGATGATGCTCGCCGATGCCAAATAGGTCGAGTCCCACCTTGTCGGCAAGTTCGATCTCGTCCAGCAATTCATGCAGGCGGTCGACTGGCTTGGCCGTCTTCCCGGTAACCGGATCCGAAATAGCTATTGCGAAGCTGTCTACGCCAATCTCCATGTGCGCACCTCCAGTTATGGTTCTTAGATTACATCGCTTGCGGTGTTGATACTTGGTTACGCCGCTTGGCCCTGATTCGCCTGTTGGACAAATATTCCCGCGAGGTACTGCTTGTTTCGGACCGCGAGAATGGACCACAGGATGACTACGAGAATCGCAAGAGGCAGCCCGGATGGGGCCATGAGCGCGTGAAAGAAGAAAATATTCACGATCACCGGCCCAAGTATAACGAGCGCCAGCGGAACGAAGCGATTGATCAACAGCAGCAATCCGCCGATGACTTGAACGCCAAAAATAACTACCCAATAGTGAGACGCAAAAATCGCGCCGAAGTACTGGCCGGCCACACCTGTGGGAGGGGGCATCGGAATGAAGTGAAGAAATCCGTTCAACCCGAAAACAAGGAAGATCAAACCTAAAAGCAAACGTGCGATCAAGGAAGCAGTTTTCATTTTTTTCTCCTTTTTTAGACCTGTTTACTTAGAGACTGGCGTGAGCGTGGACTTTTTCAAGCGACGGCGCGAGAAAGGTTTGCGGATCGACCGTGCCTGACATCAACTGCGCAGTGCCGCCGGCGGCGATGATGGTGACGTCCGTGATGCCGATGAACCCCAAGACGGTTTGCAAGTAGGGGGTCACAAAATCGAAGGAAGCCATGGCGCTGCCCTTCCCGTACTCGCCGCCGCTTGCAAGTAGCAAGGTGGCTTTTTTGCCGGTCAGCAAACCTTTGGGGCCGGTTGCGCCGTACGCAAAGGTTTTTCCGCCGCGGACGATCTGATCGATCCAGAGCTTCAGTGTGGAAGGGATGCTAAAATTGTGCATAGGTACGCCGAAGACGTACTCGTCGGCTTGCTGAAGGTCATTTGTCAGCGAGTCGGAGACAGCGAGTGCTTGTTTCTGGGCTGCGGTCCGATGTGATTCTGGCGTGTGTGCCGCGCTGGCCCAGAACGCGTCGACAATCGGCAGGTTCAAGGTAGTCAAGTCGCGCTCGACAACTTTGCGGCCGGCATGAGTCTTGAGCCAGCTCTCAGCGAACTTGATGGTGAGCTTTCGGGATATGGATCGCTCTCCCATGGGACTAGAATCGAGTTTCAGTAAGGTTGACATTGTGATTGCCTCCAATCATCAGATGCAGCATAAACAACAACTGTCGCATACTATATCACGACATATGTATTTAAGCAACACAAGATGTTTTACGGTATAATACCGGAGTGGAGGGCGAGAAATGCTTCATTCTGAGTGTGAACGGCTTGATCCTCGCATCCGCCGGACCCGGCAGCTGCTCCAAGATGCACTACGCAACCTATTGACACAAAAGGAGTTCGACAAGATTTCGGTGCAGGATATTACCGAAGGCGCTACGCTAAATCGCGCGACATTTTATGCGCACTATGAGGACAAATTCGCACTGCTGGGCGAGTTAATCCGCGTTACGTTTCTTGACCTTCTAGCGCAGAGGGGTGCAAAGTTTGACGGCGGATGTTTTCATGTGATTATCTTGGCGGTCTGCGACTACCTTAGCGACCTGCAAAAATCGCATTCCTTTAACCAGCATCAATTCGAACCATTTGTAGAGGCTACGGTGATCGATCAGATCCGCATCGTTTTGCTGGACGGATTTCAACGTCACCCTGTGGAACGCACCGTTCCTGCCGAGATGATTGCCGCCACGGCAAGTTGGGCGATTTACGGGGCGGTGAAGCAGTGGGTGAACACGGAGGATCGTGTTTCCGCGGAAGAATTTGTTGCCGTTGCAGTGGAACTGGTGCGGCCGATCGGGATGGTTGGAATCGTACCAACTCCGCAGGTTGATGTTCCAACGATGGCTTCAACACACCACAGCTAAGCCAAAGTCGCAGTTGCGTTACGGCCGCCGCATCGTGTAATTCGATTAGAGTTTGCCTGCACGTTTCAAACTAACATTTTGCGGAGGGGTATCTTCGGCGTCCGGCGGAGTAGCGTCTCGCTCCGCTCGGAAATCCGACTGGCCTTGCAGCAGGCGCACGCAGCGGTTCCAGCGCAGAATGCTGTCGTCGTTTCCCGGCGGACGGATTTTTTCCGCTTCAGCAAAGCATTTCATGGCGTCTTCAATAAGCGGCAACAAAATATGCGCGGAATAGCCGCTGCGCAGTTGCACTTTGGCGCGGCGCTCGTACAGCAACCCGGTGTAATAAGCGCGTTCATAGGCATCGCGCAATCCCTGAAAAATTTCGGCGACTTCGCCGTAGCGATCGCCGGCGTAACCACTGAACTGATCGGTGATCGATAGCCCCAACAAACGGCGCGCCAGTTGATGGCCGGAATCGACGGCCAAAATGTCGCGGCAAATCGATTCGGCTTCTTCCGGTTCGTTTAAATAGCGATACAGCTCCGCTTTGGCGATGGCTTCGCCGATTCCTGCCCTGGAAATAGCTTTGAGTTGAGCATCCATAGAACCTCCGTGCTTGCAGCAAAGACAAATCGAAGCCATCTAAGTGCGTTTCTCGCTGGAACCCCGCATCTTCCGAAACAACATGGTTAATGGATCATAAAATTCGTCTACCACCCGCTCCTTCAGCGGGATGATGGCGTTATCCGTGATGTGAATCGATTCCGGGCAAACCTCGGTGCAGCATTTGGTAATGTTACAAAGGCCGATGCCCAATTCATCTTTCAGCAAGCGCGTTCGATTTGCGCCGTCGAGCGGATGCATTTCCAGTCCGGCAACGCGCACAAAAAAACGGGGCCCGCCGAATTGTTCCTTTTTGTCGTGATCGCGCAGCACGTGGCAAACGTTCTGGCACAAGAAACATTCGATACATTTGCGAAATTCCTGCACGCGGTCGACGTCCAGCTGCGATATTTTCCAGTCGGCGCCGGGTCTGGGCTGAAATGGCGGAATTTTTTTGTTTACGCGGTAATTCCACGAAACGTCGGTGACCAGGTCTTTAATTTTCGGGAACGACTTCATGGGCATCACGACGATGGGCTCATCTTTGGGAAGCTCATCCATGCGCGTTTTGCAGGTCAGCCGCGGCCGTCCGTTTACTTCCGCGGAGCAGGACCCGCACTTCCCTGCTTTGCAATTCCAACGCACCGCGAGGTCCGGCGCCAAGTGGCCCTGAATGTAGTGCAGCGCGTCGAGCACCACCATACCTGGCGCAACCGGAACTTTGTAGTCCTCCAACGCTCCGCCGCCAGCGTCGCCGCGAAACACGCGCAAGACTGTTTCAGCCATCGCTGTTTTCTCCGTTCCGGTGCTCATCGCGGCAAACTCCAGGCTTGGAATTTGGATGCCATGTTACTGCTGCTCCGCCAGAACTTGTTTTAATTCATCGGGCATGGGCGGGATGGGTAGTTCGCGCCGCGCCATCTCGCCGTGTTCCTCCACGATGATGTTGTGTTTTTGCCCCCACGCTTTATCGAGATCCGGGTGATCGATGCGGCTATGCGCGCCGCGGCTTTCGGTGCGGGCCATGGCGCTTTTCGTAACGGCTTCAGCAATGATGAGCATGGATTTCAGCTCGCCCACAAGGTGCCAGCCAGGATTAAACATTCTCGAACCTTCCACGCTGGCTGCCGCCGCTCGCGCTTTCAACATTTGCAATTCGTTGAGCGCGCGTTCGAGATCTTCAGCGTTGCGATAAATGCCGACGAGGCTCTGCATCACCGTCTGCAAATCGCGATGAATCGCGTAGGGGCTTTCGCTCTTATTTGAAAATGGCGCGAGTAATTCGCGTTCGGCGTCCTGCATTTGCGCGTTGTCCAGCGACGCATAGCCGGTTTTTTTCGCGTGCACCGCCGCGGCCATTCCGGCGCGGCGCCCAAACACCAGCAAATCGGAAAGCGAATTGCCGCCCAGGCGATTTGCTCCATGCAAACCCGCGGCAGCCTCACCGGCGGCAAAAATTCCCGGCATAGAGGACTGGCCTGTTTCGGCTTCGACGCGAATGCCTCCCATCATGTAGTGACACGTCGGCCCTACTTCCATCGGCTCTTTGGTGATGTCCACATCGGCCAGTTCCTTGAACTGGTGATACATGCTGGGCAGCTTTTTCTTTACGTATTCGGCGGGCTTGTGGGAGATGTCCAGGTACGCACCGCCGTGCTCGGTGCCGCGCCCTTCGCGCACTTCGGTATAAATGGAACGCGCCACGACATCCCGGGTGGACAGCTCCAGGCGCTTGGGGTCGTATTTCTCCATGAAGCGTTCGCCCAATTTGTTGCGGAGGATGCCGCCCTCACCGCGCACCGCTTCCGTGACCAGAATTCCCTGCACTCCCGGAGGCCACACCATCCCGGTGGGATGAAACTGCACAAATTCCATGTCCATCAGTTCCGCGCCCGCTTCGTATGCCAGCGCCATGCCGTCGCCGGTGTACTCCCACGAATTGGATGTAACGGTCCAGGCCTTGCCGATGCCGCCGGTGGCGATTACCACTGCTTTGGCTTTGAAGACGATGAAGCGGCCATTTTCGCGCCAGTACGCGAAGGCGCCCGCAAAGCGGCCGTTTTCCACCAGCAGGCGCGTGACGGTGCATTCCATGTAGCAATCCACGCCCTGCTGCACGCCGCGGTCCTGCAGCGTGCGAATTAATTCCAGGCCGGTGCGATCGCCGACATGGCACAAGCGCTTGAAGGTGTGGCCGCCAAAGGCGCGCTGCAAAATCGCGCCATTTTCGGTGCGATCGAAAAGTGCTCCCCATTGTTCCAACTCGCGGACGCGGTCAGGAGCTTCCAGCGCGTGTAACTGCGCCATCCGCCAGTTGTTGAGAAATTTTCCACCGCTCATGGTATCGCGGAAGTGCACTTTCCAATTGTCCGCGGGATCCACATTGGCCATGGCCGCGGCGATGCCGCCTTCGGCCATTACCGTGTGGGCTTTGCCCAGCAGCGATTTGCAAACGACGCCTACCGACGCGCCTTGTGCCAAGGCTTCAATCGCCGCGCGCAGCCCCGCGCCGCCGGCGCCGATGATCAAGACATCGTGTTCGCGAACCTCGTAATTTGTGGTCACAGAATCCTCAGGTCTCGAATCATGCCGCTGGCCAGTAGGCGAATGTATAAATCCGCCAAGCCTACGGAGATCAAGCTGGCCCACGCGAATTGCATGTGGCACTCGTTCAGGAAAGAAAACCCGCGCCAGGCGGCCGCTCGCGTGGTTCCGAAGGAAACGCAGGAAAAGCAATCCAGTTTACCGCCTGCCAAATGGCGCAACGAGTGGCACGACAGGGTGTAAATGGAAAGCAAGATAACGTTGACTAGCAGAATCAGGCTGCCGACGCCAATGCCAAATTGTCCGTCGAAGAAAAAGCCTTTGATCGCGTCATGCCACAGGAAAGCCAGGAAAAGAATCGCCAGGTAAAGAAAATAGCGATGCACATTTTGCAGAATGAATGGAAAGGCTGTTTCGCCGCGATATTTGCGGTTGGCAGGCTCGCTCACGGCACACGCAGGTGGATCGAGAAAAAATGCGCGATAGTAAGCTTTGCGGTAGTAGTAACAGGTGGCGCGAAATCCCAACGGACCCGCCAACACCAGAAGCGCGGGAGAAAGCGGCCACCAGTGATGCTGGGGATCGATGAGCGGGGAATAAAAAGGCGAAAGATAAGGTCCCCAGGAATAGTAAGCGCCTTCGAAAGCCCGCAAGGTGGCGTAAACGCCAAAGCCGCCCAGCAAAATGATTACTGGTAAAAGTTCCGTCCACCACGAATCGCGACGCAAAGTAGCGCCGAGACGCGCTTCCGGCAAAGGAGTTGGCGTGCCAGCCATGCAGGAACCTCCGAGTGAAGTAGCCTATGCAAAAAACTGAATTTTTGGAACGAAATTATCTGCAAACGCAAAAATAGCAACCAATGAAAAACTCGGGGCATAGTTTCGCGGTCGAACGGTTACAAAATGCTCTCGATCTCTGCGTCCAGTGCGACATGGGTGACGGGCTCGGCATTGATGGTAAAGGTCATGCCATCGAGATCGTCGAAGTGAAAAAAACGGCTGATGTGGTAGTCCTCGTCATAACTGGAGAAAAGGTGCTCGGTCTCGGTGCGGCTAAGATTAAATGCCGTGAGCGGCACGGCGGTGCCAAAATCACCAGCTAGCGCGCGGTAGCGTTCCACGAGTTGTCGCAGCGGCAGCATGGGGGCAAGCCGGGTAGCTTCGGAGGTCATAAATCGCTCTCCTTGGGCCGAGTGTACTGCTACGTTGGCGATTAATAAAGTGCTCTAATGTCGCTATGATGCGCGTGCAAAGATAATTGCCTGCAGCCGGGAACCCAAAGGCGTGAGAAAGAGAATGACCGACATGAGTACGTCTCTTAGTGTTTCTGGCAAACGATATTCCGCGTACTCATGGCTGCTGGTTTTCTCGTTCTTAGTGCTGTCGCCATGGCCGTCTGCGACGGCGCAAACGCGCGAGAGTTCTCGTTCCGGTAATGTGTTCCTCGAGCTGAACGAGTCCATCGAGGACCTGGTGCAGCGAGTATCGCCGACAGTGGTGCAAATTTTGGTCACGGGTTATGGGGCCGCGGAAGAAACCGAGCGCGGTCAAACTGACTTGCTGGTAGGACGGCGGCGGGCCATCGGCTCGGGAGTAATTGTCGACCCGGAAGGTTACATTGTTACGAATGCTCATGTGGTGAACGGTGCACAAAACATAGAGGTGCTCGTTCCGCCGCCACCCGCTCCGACAGCGTCCGGAGCCGCGCCCGACGAGCCGCAAGGAAGAAGCTATCGGGGGCACGTTGTGGGGGCATCGCGCGAGGTTGATCTCGCGGTAATTAAAATTGATGGGCATGGCTTGCCTGCATTGTCGATCCGCAGCTCCAGGCCTCCGGCCAGGCAAGGCGAAATGGTGTTTGCGTTTGGGAGTCCTGAGGGCTTGCGCAACACGGTGACGATGGGTGTGGTGAGCGCGGTGGCGCGGCAGCCCGATCCGGACAGCCCGCTCGTTTATATACAAACGGACACGCCTATTAATCCCGGCAACAGCGGCGGCCCGCTGGTGAATGCCAACGGCGATCTGGTAGCCATCAACACCTTTATCTTGTCTTCGTCGGGCGGAAATCAAGGGCTGGGCTTCGCCATTCCTGCGGGCGTGGTGGCTTATGCGTATCCGCAGCTCGTTAAGTTTGGGCATATTCATCAACCAGCCATTGGCGCGCTGGTGCAAACCATTACGCCGGAATTAGCGGCGGCGTTGCGCCTGAAAAGAGATTATGGCGTGATTATTTCTGATATTTCGCCGGGCGGTCCTGCGGACACCACGGGCATTAAAATTCAGGACGTGGTTCTGAGTGTCGATGGCGTGGCAATCAGCAGCTTGCCGCAATTTGCGCAGAGCCTTTATCTGCATAAAACCGGCGATCGCGCCGCGATCGAAATTTTGCGGGGGGCCGATCGACTTAAGATAAATGTTGGGCTCGCGGAACGTCCGCATAAAGAAGATAGCCTCGTCGATCTGGCCGACCCGATAAAAAACCTAGTTCGACCGCTGGACATTCTCGGAGTGGAGTTGACACTCGATCTTGCGCAAGAGTTGCCTGACCTGCGTATCCCGACCGGGGTGATTGTGGCGGCGCGGACACTCGGTACGCGCACCGGAGAAATTCCGTTGCAGGCTGGGGATGTAGTTCACGGATTGAACGGCAACCCTATCACTTCGTTGGACGGTTTGCGCACCGCATTGATGGCGATCAAGCCGGGCGAGCCGGTGGCGCTGCAAATCGAGCGGCATCAGCAGATTTTCTACGTCTCCTTCACACGCTGAGGCTAGTAGAAAAATATCTCTGACGCGAGTAGCTGACCAAGGGTTTCAGATGCCTGGTAACTCGCGTTGCGAGATATTTGAAATCCACTTTTTCGATAAGCGCGTTAATCGTCCACTGGCTCCCGCCGAAAGCGGCCATTTGACCAAAAGTAGATGTCAGCTTCGAATTCCTGTTCTGCTGAATCTACCATCAAGATGCCCTCAGTCGCCTGCACCTGGAATTTTCTCTTGGACTCTTCATTAAAGAACCTGCTGATTGGAACTTTCCGTATGAAATAGTTAGAGGGTCCGTGGCTGTTGGACCTCTCGACAACTGTCGCTTCATAGACAGTCCAACTTTACGGGTGAAGACAACTAATCTAAACCCAACCTCCGTTTCACTGAATCCCGTCCTGTTATGCTCCGGGTGACCAACGAGAACAAAGAGCACAGCGTAGGAGGGGGCCTTCGTGTTCTGGAATAGACCCACGGCGATGCCCGGACATCCTGGCGGCTTTTTACCAGCCCAAGTCTTCCGAGTGTACTCGCTTAGACTTTCCGGCTCCTGAACCTTCCAAGTAGCAAGCTCCCCTTTGAGACGATTCTGAATGTCTGAGGGCAAGGAACCGAAGCCACAGGGAAATGATCCCTCGTCACCTCCGCCTGGCACCGGCGAAAAAGAATCTGTCTCGCCAAAAGCCAAAGCACCCGTCATCAGAAAGACTAACCCGAGGCTCGAACGTAGTCCGGTCATTTGTGCTTCTCCAAATGGTTCACCGCACCGACGAACACGAGTATAGGACGAGTTTGAACATTCTCAGGCCGTCCATGGCGTTCAAGTGCCTGACAAGTCGCGAAATCGGAAACTGATCCGCATTCCAAGCGGGGCCATTTGTGCCGGTTACCGCTGATTCGGTAAGATGCTCTGAGGAAACTTGGAACCCAGGAGGAACATCATGAGCCTATCTGCAGGACAAGCGGCACCGGATTTCACACTAAAAGATCAAAGCCAGAAAGACGTGAAGCTTTCTGATTTCGTGGGTAAGAAGAATGTTGTGCTGGTTTTCTATCCGCTGGACTGGAGCCCCACCTGCACGAATGAGCATGTCTGCTTCGTCAATGACATGAAGTCATTCGAACAGCTGGATGCGGAAGTGCTGGGAGTGAGCGTGGACAGCGTCTGGTCGCACAAAGCGTACGCCGACAAAATGGGCATTCATTATTCGCTGCTGGCCGATTTCAATCCTCGCGGAGCCATGGCCGAGAAATACGGCGCATTCCTCGCCGACAAAGGCATCACCAACCGTTCCATCGTGATCATCAATAAGCAGGGGAAAATTGCCTGGATTAAGAATTACGACATCCCGGTGGTGCCGGATTTGAAAGAAGTGTCCGCGGCACTGCAACAAGTTAAATCCGCGGCGGCGTAAACACACCTCATCCTCGCCATCCAACCCACGCAGTGATATGGCTTTTTGGAGCCCTGTCACTGCGTTTTTATTTTCTCAACTCACGGAATCTGCTTTTCGGTGCGGGCCATCGAGCGCATCAGCAGCACCAGTTGCCAGCGCTGCTCTCCTGTTAATTTTGTTTTGAATTCCGGCATGGGACGCCGGCCTTCGCTAATCTTGTAAAACAGTTCGCCGTCGGATTGCGCACTCATGCGGCTGCTGTCCGACAGGTCCCGCGGAGAGGTGGAAAATTTTGTCGCGTCGGGACCGTCGCCTTTGCCGGTCTTTCCATGGCAGCGCTCGCAATGATCGTCGTACAGGATGCGCGCGGCGTCGAGAGCTTGCGGCGAATCATGAATGGGATTTTGGCGCAGCTTGGCCTCTTGCGGAATGTTCCATTGGCCTCGGTGCGTCACGCCCAGAACGATCGATAACGCGATCAGCGCCAACAAAGCAACGAACAGAATCTTGCGCAGTCTCAATTTTTGTCGCGCGTCCATAAATTTCGTAGGAGTCTTCCCGCAGTCTTTAATTGTCGTGTGGCAGGATACTACGAGCGAAGAATTAGCCAGACCAATTCGGCGTTGAAAAATAGAATCGCGGCCGCCACGAACCAGGCGATGGCTGTTGTGGTGCGGGAATTCACCAGCTCGCCCATCTTGTTACGGCTGCTGGTGAGTTGAATCAGCGGAATTATGGCGAAGGGCAATTGAAAGCTAAGCACTACCTGGCTGAAGACCAGCAGCGCGGTCACCTTGGATTCGCCCGCGATGCCAATGACTAGCGCCGCGGGAATAATGGCCATGGCTCGGGTAATCAGGCGCCGCAGCCAGGGCTTCAGCCGTATTTCCAGAAAGCCTTCCATGACGATCTGGCCCGCCAGCGTTCCGGTCAGC
Source organism: uncultured Acidobacteriota bacterium (assembly GCA_963705755.1). Taxonomy (GTDB): domain Bacteria; phylum Acidobacteriota; class Terriglobia; order Acidiferrales; family UBA7541; genus Acidiferrum. The sequence continues at coordinate 12,823 of CAVPKZ010000037.1, forward strand.
GTGGAATTTTGTCCCGAAGCAAGCAGCGCGCAGGCGAACAGCGTGCTGGCCAGGCTCGCGCCCAGGAGCGGGCTTAGTAATTTATAGGCGTCCGCGATTTCCGCCACGTTGTGCAGGCCGCGGGTGTGAAACGCGGCGGCTCCCAGCACCAGGATCGCTGCGTTCACAAACAGCGCGAAGCTCAGGGCGAAGGTCGAATCGAAAATGGCGTAGCGCACCGCTTGTTTGCGTTCCGGCGTAGAGGTACCAAAGGCACGTGTCTGCACGATGCTGGAGTGCAGATACAAATTGTGCGGCATCACCGTAGCGCCCAATATGCCAATGGCGATGTACAGCATTTCGCGGTTGCGCAGAATTTCCAGGTGCGGGATGAATCCCAGCGCCGCGTGGCGCCACAGCGGCTGCGCGAAAAATATTTCGTAGGCGAAGCAGGCCGCGATGGAAGCGATGAGCGTAACTACAAAAATTTCGATCAAGCGGAAGCCGCGCCCTTGCAGCGCCAGTACGATCAACACGTCCAGCGCGGTGATCAGCACGCCGGCCAGCAACGGCAAGCCAAATAAAAGCTTCAGCGCGACGGCAGAGCCCAGCACCTCGGCCAAATCGCAGGCCGCGATGGCGATTTCGCAAATGACCCACAGAAACAAGGCCGTCGGCCGGGAATAATTCTCTCGGCAGGCCTGCGCCAGGTCGCGTCCGGTGGCGATGCCGAGCTTGGCGGAGAGTGCTTGCAGAAACATCGCCATCAGATTGCTCAGCAAAATCACGCTGAGCAGTGAATAGCCGAACTTGGAGCCGCCGGCGATGTCGGTGGCCCAGTTGCCGGGATCCATGTAGCCGACTGCGACGAGGTAACCGGGGCCGGCGAAGGCCAATAATTTCTTCAGGCGCGAGGCGCCCGCCAGAAAGGGAATGGTGCGATGCGATTCCGGCAGTGATGGCATGGCCACGCTGGTGCGCATTGGGCGCGCGGGCCACAGAGTTCTTGACGGGCTAGTGGTTTCGACCGGGCTAGTTTCGGTACTGGAGGAGGGTTCAGTTTCGAATTGAGGAGGAACGATGCGTGCCATAGACCATGTTAACCACGTTAAAGTTACCTACTAAACTATACTTAATAGTGTTTGGCTGTCAATGGATCTGACCCTGGAATTTCCTAAAATACAACTTGATCCGATTAATTTTTCGCATTGCGGCACTGAATGCGCGAAGAAGGGATGCCTGCCTCATGCGCCATTACAACGCGTATGTGTTAAGTTCGAGAAGCATTCAGGGAGAGCGACGAATGGACGAGCAGCGGCCACCACAGCAGGGGCAGGTTCAGATCAAAGCGGACGAAAAAGAATTACAGGGGCAGTACAGCAACCTGGTGATGATTCACCACAACCTGGAAGAGTTCACCCTGAATTTTATTTACATTTTTCCCAACGGCGCGCAGGGCAAGTTGACCGGCAGCATGATCGTCAGTCCCGGACACGCCAAGCGCATTTGGCGCGCGCTGGGAGAAAACATCGCGCGTTACGAATCGCAGTTTGGCCCGATCAAGGAATCCCCTGCGGGCAGCGAACCCACACCCACGGTTGGCTTCGTGCAGTAGTTTTGGGCAGCAAGGGTGCAGAGGTGTGGAAGTTAGCGCGATTAGCCGCGCACGATTCTGCGAACCGTTTCCGTGGTCACGCCATACACCGCGTGCGAAACCAATCTGCAAAGATGCGTCGAAAGCGGATACGCCGCAGGCTTATCGCTTAAGCCCAAGACTGGCAGGGGTACTTCATCCGCCGCGGCAAACAAAATAGCACCAAATGGAATGCCCGCCAGCGCATTCGCAGCAGGATTGGCCTCTACGGATGCACCATAGCCCGCTCCCATGAGCGCGCCGAACGCGTAATGCACCACTGGCCCAGCCTTTTTCTTTTCGGCTTTCGTTAAATGGCGGCCTCGTAGCGCTTCGGAGATGCGGTCGGCGGTCTTCATGGTCGCGTCCTCCGCTTCTTCGCTACCCTTCTGCTCGCCCTGCTGGCCTTGCTTCCTGCCGGCGATTTGCTTCTCGGCGGCCGACCATACCCTTTGAAACTCATCAACCAAGGTAGTCAACCTGCCTCATGGACCTTACGTCGTTAACCTATGCAGTGGCGAGCATTTGCACTATCGGGTGAATACATCAGAATCGCGAGGCAATTGCGGATTTAGCGCTGCCGTCGTAAACTGCTCAGGTTGTTTCCAATCGCCACTCCGTTCCAAGGGCCTGTAGCTCAGGTGGCTAGAGCGCGCCCCTGATAAGGGCGAGGTCGGTGGTTCAAGTCCACCCAGGCCCACCATTTATTTCAATAGGTTACCGGGTGTTGCCCCAAAAACCTCAACCCACAATCCAACCCACACCTCACTGCACCATATGACTGCCCACTCCTATTGCCGTAAGATATTCCCCCTGCGCCGCCAGTGTTTCGTCGCTGTCTTCCTGCGTGTACAAATCGAGAGTCGTCTGAACTTTTGCGTGACGCAGGATTCCCTGAACGGTTTTCGGTTCGACTTTTGCTTTGTTCACCAGCCAGTTGCTTAGGCTGTGACGCAAATTGTGAAGCCCGAACCTCTGGCCGTCCTCGATATGCGCTCCGGCTTTCTTTGCGGCTGGCCGCAGATAATCAGCAACGAAAATTGACGCAGAGAGAGGAACACGACCCCGCGCTTTCAAAGACGGGAACACAAAGTCTTCGTCTTCCGCGTAGGGGCTTTGTTCTCGCCACGAGCGCAAGTGCGCGGACAAAATAGGATGCAGCGGAACATAGCCGTCCGATGCCTCTGTCTTAGTCTCGCCGTCCTTGCCATTCGCCCAGCGTTTTGAAATCCGAATCCTTCCCTCGTTCCACAGCACGTCGGTCCAGCGCAGCGCCAGCATCTCCGAAGCGCGGAGCGCTGTAGCGGCGCAGGTAAGCACGAGAGTGAAGTGGAGCGGCGAGGGGAGAGCCTTCAGGATAGCAAGAGTTTGAACGGGCGTGATGACGATGGGTTTGTAATCAGTCTTCGAGCGCGTTTCGACGTTCAGGATCGGATTTTTCGCGACGTGCTCATGCAGGATTCCAATTTTGTAAATGCGGTGCATGACGCCCCGCATCTTCGCTATCGTCGTCCAGGCAAGACCGTTGCCCTCGTGAAGCGACTTCAGCCACCGCTGAATATCGAGCGGCTTGATGTCTTCCGCGATTTCGTTTCCGAAACGCGGGACAAGATAGGCGCGCACGATTTGCTCGACGTGGCTGATGGTGTTCGCCGATTTCGGACGCACGGAATCCGCCCCGAAATCGGCCTTGAGATAATGCCCCGCAAGAAAATTAAAATGGATGCGGCCGGCCAGCGGGTTGTCGTTAATCCTGACGGGCAAACCCAGCCGGTCCGCCTCGCGCCGTGCGTCCTTATCCTTCGGAAATTCTCGGACAAGTCCGATTGGCTTGACGTTCTCGACCCTTCTGCCGTCTGAATTCGTAACCCGATACCGCAGCACCCCAGATTTCTCCTTCCCTGCTTTTACTTTCTTGAGTGATCCTCGCTGATAGGACATAGCTCCTCTTTTCAGCGGGGACTGCCAGATCCGATCGTACACGGATTTGGTGGTTTTGGAATCGAAGTCTCATTCCGTACGACGGAGTAGGCGAGTTCCGAGAGCCGAAACACCCAGATTTTGCGCATCAGTCGCGGTGTTCCTGGCTGCGACATCATCGATTTCGACATCGCGCCAACTTATTGGCACACTCCTCAGGACACATTGGACAAAGTTGATCCGCGCAGCCTCGCGATTGTCGGCCACGTTTTCATCGAGACATTGCCTTCGCTGGAGAAGAAATTCCACGGAGGCCGAAGCGGCCCTTGATTACTCCCGAGCCGAAGACAGTCGCTCTTCGCTCTGATTCCGCTAACTCCCGGTTTGTTCGCGCTGCGGGATGTGTCCCGTCCTGGTCCAGAAACTTCTGGGAGATAGGACTGCGGCAGCATTCAGCGTCGCTACGCTTCTCAGAAGCGGACTTGTGGACCCTTCCTGTGATTCATTTCCTCAGCGGGCACGTTAGTTGTACAGACGACGGCAATTCGATTCTGGAATTGGAGCCGCAAAAAGCCGCTCGGAGCGACCCATGGCCGGGGGGCCGGGGGAAGATTTCTGGCAGAAGAAACGGGGTAGGTGTGATTTTTCGGGCGCTGGCGCGAATCACAGTATGAAAGGCAAGTACGTAGAGGAGCGCAAGACGGGAAAGCTATAAGAGCTGATGACGACGCCGAGACACCAGGAACGCTTCCAAGCCCTGCTGGATGAGCATAAGAGAATCTTGTACAAGGTGTGCCATTCCTACTGCGGGAACCGCGACGATCGGGAAGATCTTGCGCAGGAGATCATCGTGCAGCTCTGGCGGTCGTTCGGGCGATTCGACGAGCGCTACCGATTTTCGACGTGGATGTACCGTATCTCGCTGAATGTAGCGATCTCCTTTTACCGGCGAGAGAGCACGAGAACACGGCACGTGATTTCGGACGACGAAAAGGTGCTGGATGCGGTCGATGAAACGAGAAGCCAGCCGGAGGACATTCGGCTGCTGTACGAATTCATCGAGAAACTGGACGAGGTGAACAAGGCGCTCGTGCTTCTCTACTTGGATGGGAACAGCTACGCGGAGATCGCGAGCGTACTGGGGATCACGGAAACAAATGTGGCAACGAAGATCAATCGATTGAAGAACTCCTTGAAGCAGGAATTCAGCAGCAGGCAAACGGGATAAAGGAGCGGACGATGACAGAACTCGATGAACTGAAAGCGAAGTGGGAAGCACACGACCTGCAACTGGAGAAAATCCTTAGGCTGAACCACGAGCTGTTGAGCACGGCAAAGCTGCAGCCAGCGGAATCGCAGTTGCGGCGGGTAGGGATCTATGCGGGACTGGAGGCGGCGATGTGGCTTGTGATCGTCGTCGCGCTCGGAAACTTTATCGCCGGCCATATCCGCATGCCGGGGCTGGCGCTATCGGCAGTGGCAGTGGATGTGATGTCGATTGGAATGCTCAGCGCTCTGATCCGGAGGATGATTGGCGCGTTGCAGATTGATTACAGCCAGCCGATTGCCGTGATACAGGGTCAGGTGGAACGACTTCGGATACTGCGGATCCAAACGACGAAGTGGGGCATACTCTGCGGAACGGTGCTTTGGGTGCCGTGGCTGGCGGTGGTGATGCAGGCAGTTTTCGGAGTGGACATTTACGTGAGCGGGGCCGCGGCCTGGGTGATCGTCAACGTGCTGTTCGGGTTGGGACTGTGCGTTGCGGCGATCTGGGCGTCCAAGAAATATGGAGACCGGATAGAAGCGTCTCCGGTGATCCAGCGTCTGATGAAGGACCTAGCGGGACACAACCTGATCGCTGCGCGGGGCTTTCTGGCAACGCTCCGGGAATTCGAAAGGGAGTAGGCGAGGCCGAATGGCGGAACGAAAGGTGGTGAGGCCAGTGGAATGGCTCGCCGGCATACTGAAGATGTGCCTCTCGGGGTTCATAAACAGGGTTCGAAGAGATGAGAAGTCAGGCATTCTTCGATGAAGCTACGTTTCCTCCAACCGGACTTCGGGCCAGCGTCAAAGTCTGCGATCACTTGTCGCAACCGCTGCGCCGTGATCAAGGTTGAAGCAGCAATCGCCACTTCTCTCCATCGGTAAACACTAGTAGCCGACTTACGAGGACTAATCCCGCCGTCGAATCCTAGCTTCGCTGTCAGTCGGCTTACAACATGCGCGGAGGAAACGCTCTGCCGCCTAAAGAGAACTTAAGAATGCCACCAAGTCCGATTCGTCTTGAGTGCTTAAGGACAGTCCGAATCGCGTCTCATAGAAACGCACCGCATCGAGCAGGGTTCGGGCCGCGCCATTGTGAAAGTACGGAGCGCGCGCGGAAAGCCCGCGTAGTACCGGCCCCTTGATTTTGCCGACGTGGTCGAACTTGCCGTCGATCAACGCCTGGCCCAAATCGGTCGTCGTTTTGCAATTGGTCGTGGGCATTCCCGACAGCGGATCCAATTTACATACCGTAATCGATGGCAGGTAGCTGATGTCCAATCCACCTAGATTGACAGCCGCGTTTCCGACACCCGGGTCGCCGGTTCCGATGTCCAACGGCGTCGGAAACGAGTGATTGCCAACGTTCGGCGTATCGTGGCACGTCCCGCACGTTCCCGTCAGCGAGGACATCCCACCGGCCACCAATCCCCCAGTCGCAACATCGTCGTTAATTCCCGCCACCCCGGTGATATTGATCTCCCTGGAATTGAAAATCGCTTCCCCACGCGCCACCGCTGCCCGCGGATCAGCGGGAGCGAGACTCGCCCACGCACCAAACGGATTGAAAATGGCGGGGGTGAACTGCCCGTCTCCAGGTGCCACTAGCCCACCGGGCTGCTCGAACTGCGGCAACAGAAAATTCACGCTTGAATTCATGCTAATAAAGTATGGCTGAGTGCTGAGAGGACAGGTCCCCCGTCAGCTCCGTGTGCGTTGAGTAACCCGGTATGTTTCCCGATTGCTTGCGCTGTTGTCAGCGCCATCTCGAAATTCACAATCTCCTGCTGCTCTGTTGCCGTAGGCCTCGTACCGTCGCCCTGCGCGTGGGTGACCGTGGCATCCACCGACTGGTGAGCTAAGTCGCCCAGCAGCGAGCTGGGGTAGTTGTTGTACACAATCTTCATAGTGCCGGTAGCCAGCGAAGACTCCCGCCCGTCGAACATCACCGCGCTCAAAAATCGCAGATTCGTCGTCGGCAGCGGGCGGCGGTACATCGAAATCACATCGCTTTCGTTGCATCCATAAGCGTTGTTCACGTTCACCACCCGGTAGTCCGCGTTCGCTGGAACGGCCAGCGCAATGCGAATCAAACCGCGCGTTCGGAGCAAGCTGTATGCCGCGTATCTCCCAGGAAGCGAGGAAACATCGAGATTGTGATTGCAATTCGAGCCGTCCACCGGACGGAAGATTGGATCCTTCCCTTGCGTCAGCAGAAACCTAAGCTCTACATTCGCGGCGGAAACCGACATCCCGTCGCTGGCCTGGTGACACGTCGCGCACGACCGGCCATTTGTCCCCATGCTTTGGAAGAACGGGCCAGTTTGGTCCATTCCCCCGCCGCTCGTGCTGTACGTCTGCGAGGCTCCGTTCGGGTTCGGAAAAAATACTCCATTCGGAATGAACGAGAATAATCCCGTGAACGGATTCTGCTGCTCTGCTCGTACTCCCGCAATGGCAGCCAGAACGGCGCCCATTACTAACGCGCAGATTACGACCCGACGCCTGAATGCCCGATTCGGATTAGTTATATTTTGGCAAGCGACACGAAACCGCTGAGCTAGGATTGGCATGGAACATCACTCCCTGAAAACCGGCGCTATCAGGACCCAAGCCGGAAGGATTGGTACTTTCTACTTAGATAATCGGAAATGGCGGGCAAAAGACGACAGGCTGACTGGACACTTTCTGGAAACCGGAAAAAAGGCACATCCGGAGTCGTCGCCCACACCTTTCACTACGTTCCGCCAGCAGAGTTAATTAGGCTTTCGGGGATGTGCCCCTTGGTGGGCTACCTGTGTAGCGTGTGCCACCAATGCGTCGAATCGTCGGTCATCGTGGAGAGCCTGCAAATCCGGGTCCTTGTCGAGTCCTAGCGCCTCTCGCGGCAACAAGCCGTGATCCACCGCATGGCCAAGCAGCGTAAGCGCTTCGCTCTTCTTGCCCTGCTTCAGCTTTATAGTCGCCATATTGTAAGTGGTTTCTGCTCCCTCCGGACTATCCGGACCGATCGGCCGATTTTGCAGCTCAATCAACTTCGAGACATTTTCCGCGTCATCGAGCAAGCCCATCCCGGCTTTGAATTCCGCTTCGTTCATCATGTAATGAATTGTTGTGAGGTTTTCGACTCCGTGCGCGCGGCGCTGAATCTCCAAAGTTTGCCGCTCCAGTTTTTCGGCTTCCTCCGCTCGACCCTCGTAAAGCAGCGTTGCCGCAAGATTGTCCATCGAAGCCAAAGTATAAGGGGCTTCGGGGCCCAGCGCTTTCTTTTGGATTTCTCGAACGTCCCGCTGAAGCTTCTCCGCTTCAGGAAGCTTGCGCTCTTCGCTCAGCGTCGTGGCCAAGTCCCCCATCGTTCCAATGGTTTGTTCATTTTCAGCACCGAGGACCCGCCGCTCCACTTCGATCAAACTGCGTTGTTGAGCTTCCGCCTCCGTGAAGCGACCCTGCTGGAACAGCGTCCAGGCCAGGCGTTGCTTCGCGTGCATAGTCTCGATGTTCTGCGGGCCAAGGACCGCCGTAAAGGGGACAGCCCGTTCCAGGAGAGCTTGCGCGCGTGAGTACAGCCCAAGATTGTTATAAGCCATGGCCATGACATACGTCAGCTTGGCCTGCAACTCCGGATCATGAGCCAAGCCGGTGTTGATCTGCTCCGACGCGTTGTCCAGAACATCGTGGGCGGTAACAGCGTCCCCCAGTTTGTGTTCCGGATCGGCCACCTTGAAAATGCTAGTCATAAACTGCGCGATGCGGTCGGCACGATCGCGCTCCCGCGTGATGCGCCGCAACTGAATACTTTGAATTACGGAAAATCCTGCCAGTACAAGCACCATTCCCGCGGCCACACTGACACCTACTCGATGCCGGCGAGCGTATTTACGCACCCGGTATGAGATGGCGTCCGGTCGCGCGCTAACCGGCTCATGCCGCAGATAACGGCGCAGGTCCTCTCCGAATGCCGGGACTGAGGCATAACGCTCTTGCGGATTTTTCTTGAGCGCCTTCCCGACGATCAGGTCCAGGTCGCCTCGCAAAACTCGCCGGAGTTTGTCTGGCGTAGTCCCTCGCTTTTCGGCTACGCCAGAGGCCTCGGCAGGTACGATACCGGCCGACGCCCGCGCTGGCTCCTTCTCAGTAATTGCCTTGACGATTTCCGAAGTTGAGCGCATCCCAGCACCAGCCGGATGCTTCCCGGTGAGCAGCAGATACAGCAGCACCCCCAGCGCATAGACATCCGTGGCCGTCGTGATCTGTCTGCCGGTTAGTTGCTCCGGCGCGGCAAAGAGCGGAGTCAGTGCCGCTCCACCTTCGGTAACCAGCGCCACGTCGCTCGCTGTTTCTGTACCCGCCAGCAGCTTGGCTATCCCGAAATCCAGCAGTTTCGCTTCCCCGTCATTCCGAACCAGCACATTAGAAGGCTTGATGTCTCGATGGACAATGAGCTGCACGTGCGCCGCTGCCACCGCCTCCAGCACATCGAGGAAAAGCTGCAGCCGCGCCTCCACACTCAATGCGTGCTGATCGCAATATTCGTCAATCGACTGCCCTTCGACGTACTCGAGGACCAGATAGGGCTCGCCGCTCGGTGTCACGCCCGCGTCAATAAGCTCGGCAATATGAGGGTGCTCGAGCTGCCCCACAATTCGGCCTTCACGCTTGAACCGTTCCGCCGCTGCCGGGGAAGCCACAGCAAAACGCAGAAACTTGATCGCTACCTGCCGTTCGAAACGGCCGTCGGCACGTTGGGCGAGCCACACACTCCCCATCCCGCCCTCGCCAATGCACGAGATCAGCTTGTATCGCCGACCGGTTTCCCTGTTAGCGAGCCGTTATCTCCTGGCTGCTCTGGCTGGTTCTCCAGGAAATGTTTCTGAGATAACGCGCGATGCTCCTCCAGCAGTTGCTCAAGTAAGCCGGCCAAATTCAAGTGTTGTGTGCGGAAATCCGAGAGCCATGCAGCGCGCTGCTCCTCGGACAAGGACAGTGCGTGGTCCAGATAAGGACTGATTTCCTGCCATCGTTCTGGGCTGATCGGAGACACGGTTTCTCACATCTCCAGGTCTGCGCTAATGGTGCGATGCAGGTAAATACGGGCTTTCTCCCACTGGCGCTGAACAGTTCGTTCAGAGACCTCTCTCATCGCCCCGATTTCGCTAAACGAGAAGCCACAAAAGAATTTCAAATCCACAATTTCTGCTAGCGCCGGTTCCGCCTTCGCCAGTTCATCCAACGCTTCGCTTATCCGGTCGAGCTCCCTCACATCTGGCGCGTTTTCGATTTCGTTCCCGAGCGACGTAATTTCGAATTGGCCCCCACGCTTCTGAGCGCAGCGGCTCCTCGCATGATCAATGACTAACCCGCGCATAACCCGAGCGGCATACCCCATGAATCGATTGCGATCCGGGAACGTTGTTCCGTCTCTGTCAGCAATTTCGATGTATGCCTTATGCAGAAGCGTAGTAGCGCTGAGGCTTATCGGCGCGCCATGCCGCGCTAGCTCGCGTTTTGCCAGCCGTCGCAATTCGGAGTAAAGGCCGCTAAAGAGTGCGTCGGCGGCCGTTTTGCTCCGCCCTCGGCTGCTTGCATCCAGCGCCGCTAAACTGGGCTCACTAGCCAAGGCAGCCCCTCCCCACAACCTGGTTTCTGGGTACCCGAAAAATTTGAGCCGGATTTTAGCGCAAACTTGCTAGAAACTGTGAAAATACATTTAGTGACTTCCCTGGGTCACACCACTGTTGATTAACGGGCCATCCGAAACTTATTCGCCGTCCGTATTAGTACCGGCAAACGCGCTAGTGTTGAACAAACCGATCAACTCGGAAACGGAAACTAATGTCCGCGAGGTCGTTTTGTCGGCCGCAGGTAGGAGCGCGCACGACTGTCAGACTCCCCAGAAACGGGGTTCTGGGAAATGAGTGTGGGGGGCTGCTTCGGATGCGGTGGAGCTTTTCCAACCCACAACCCAACCCACAATATGAGATGTCTTGTACGGCTTCCGCGTAGTTTGGCAGTCCCCGCGGTCTTGTAAGTTGCTGTAAAACCTAACCACGCTACTCTGATAAGGGCGAGGTCGGTGGTTCAAGTCCACCCAGGCCCACCATTCAAATCATCAATAAATATGCGGCTATTCTCACTTTTCCCCTTTTCGGGGCTCTCCCTCAAAAAACCGTTTTGTCAACCGTTTGTCAACTTCACGATTGGCCGGATGGCGCTACACTCAGGGCGTTAAGACCCTTCGGGTGAAGCCCGACGGCTAGCATCGATTAGGCTATGTCGAGAACGATGCCCTGTCACGTCGAAGGACGTGGAAGGCAGTGCACGACACTGCAAGACTGTGCAAGGAGCGGGAAGTCATTTTTAGTGAGTTTGCGGGGGCGTAGTTCAGTTGGTTAGAACGCCTGCCTGTCGTGCAGGAGGTCGCGGCTTCGAGTCTCGTCGCCCCGCCATTTTTCCGCGCGAAGATTCGATTCCTGCAACATGGCTCGTCCTGTCCACAGGCGAACAAACTCCTGAGACTCCTCGTGCCTCAAGTCGGAAGCGTTGGGAAGAGCGTCGGCGCCATTTGCGTCGCGAACTCCTTGAACACACGCACGGGCCGCGTGATGTAACGATTGCCAAGATGGACCACCCAGAGATGGAAGATGGAGAAGTGCCATCCCGGCATGACCTCGACCAGCCGCCCGTCGCGCAGCAATTCAGGCTGCACCAGCGGCGGAAGATCGCCAATGCCGGTGCCCGCCAGCAGAGCGGTCGCAAGGCCAGCGTAGTCGTTCATCGAGAGGAAAGGCCGGAACGTGAGTGTCTCCTTTTTCTTTCCGTTCGCCTGAGCGAAGTTCCAGCTATTCTCGGGCGTCCAAAACGAGAACGCGAGTAACCGATGGTCGAGCAGATCCTGGGGAGTTTTGGGCGCCTTGCACTTTGCTAGATAGACCGGGCTCGCTACGAGCTGATGCCGGTAGGTCAGGATTCTGCGAGCGACGAGCGAGGAATCTTTGAGTTGTTCTCCGATCTTGAACACCAAATCGACGCCCTCGGCGATTTGATCGACAATCCGGTCGGTGATGAAAACCTGCACGCGGACGTTGGGGTAGGACGCCTGGAATGCGCCGACCAACGGAGCAAGCAACGAGTCGGAGATGCTGGGTGGCGCGGCAAGCCGCAATTCGCCTGAGACGTTCGAAAGATGGTTCGAAGCGATGTTGTCGACCGCTTCGCTAAGTTCGGCGCTGTGCTGGGCGTGCTCGAAAACTTCGGACCCAACATCGGTCAGCCGCAGGCTGCGGGTCGAACGTTCGAGCAGGCGGACGCCGAGTTGGTCCTCGAGGTCGGCAACGCGGCGGCTGACGGTCGAGGTCGGCATCTTCAGACGGCGCGCCGCTTCCGAAAAACCTTTTGCTTCGACAACCTTGGCAAAAATCATCAGCGAATTTAGGTCGGTCATCGTTACCTCCCGCTCCTACAGGTCACCGCTATGATCGCGCGATTCAGGGCCACATGTCGCTAATCTCGCATCAATACGCGGGCACCACGCAATAGGCGGGTCTTTGAACATTATCCCAAATTCGGGAAATACATTTGCGGTTTCGAGCTAGTCGAGCAGGCGCAGGTCTATATTTCTTTCTGAGGGCATCCTTGAATAGAGGGACCGAAACTATGAAAGCAAACGAAGAAGCAGTTGCCGCTGTACTAGCGAAATATCAAGACGCGTTGAATCAGTCCGATACCGAGGCGGTGATGAAGCTCTATGCTTCCGATGGCGTGTTTATGCCGCAGCACAGCCCTTCGCAGTTCGGTGCCGATGCGGTCCGCAAAGCGTATGACGCGGTGTTCAAGACCATCAAGCTGACCGTCAAGTTCAACGTAGCCGAGGTTCTCCAGATCGCGCCCAACTGGGTGCTTCGCACGCACCAATTCGGCCGGAAAGGTCAAGGTCAACGCCACTGGCGAGGGCGGCCCGGAGGCCAACCAGGAGCTATTCGTGTTCCAGAAGATCGACGGCACCTGGAAGATCGCGCGCTACTGCTTCTCCACCACCAACCCACCGCGCGCCTAAATGCATCTTCTATCTAAAGGACCCGACTGATGACCACGATGAAAGCCGCAGTGATTCACGAAGCGGGTGGACCCGAGGTTCTCAAAATTGAGAGCCTCCCGATCCCCACGCCGCAGAGCGGCGAAGTATTGATTCGCGTCAAGGCGTTCGGGCTCAACCGCTCCGAGCTGTTCACGCGGCAGGGCCATTCGCCCAGCGTCAAGTTCCCGCGCGTCCTGGGCATCGAGGCGGTCGGACTGGTCGAGGCAGCGCCAGGAAACGAGTTTCGCAAGGGCGATATCGTCGCGACCGCGATGGGCGGCATGGGGCGGCAGTTCGACGGCGGCTACGCCGAATATACCTGCGTGCCAGCGACACAGGTGCAGGTCGTCAAGACCGAACTCCCCTGGGAAACGCTCGGAGCCATCCCGGAGATGCTGCAGACGGCTTGGGGCTCGCTGTTCAAGTCGCTTCGTCTCGAAAAAGGCGAGCGTCTGCTGATCCGCGGCGGCACCACCTCGGTTGGTCTGGCGGCCGCGGCCATCGCCAAAAGCCACGGCGCCTTCGTCGCCGCGACGACTCGCAACCCTGACCGCGAAAAACTGCTGCGTGCCAGCGGCGTCGATCAGGTGTTCATCGATACCGGGTCGATCGCCGAACAGGTCAAGGAAGTCTGTCCGAAGGGAGTCGACAAAGTGCTTGAATTGGTGGGCACAACGACGCTCGAAAGACTCGCTGCGTTGCGCCAAGCAGCGCGGCATCGTTTGCATGACCGGCATTGTCGGCAACAAATGGTCCTTCGACAATTTCGCCCCAATGGAGGCTATCCCGACTGCGGTCAGCCTGACCACCTATGCTGGCGAATCGGAAGATTTCATGCGGACGCCGCTCGAGGATCTGGTCGAGAAGATCGCGGCGGGCACATTGCACGTGCAAGTCGGCAAGACCTTCCACCTCGACGAGATCGCTGAGGCCCATCGCTGCATGGAGGAGAACAAGGCGGGCGGAAAGATCGTCGTGCTGACCTAGCAGCGCTCCAGAGGGGGGAACGACTCAATACTCCCAGAATTCGTGCCAAGGAAGACGATCAATGTTGGAGTACAGTTAACGCTTTGCGTCAGAAGGCTGGCGTCCTCCGTTTTACTGCCCTATTTTTTTTTCAATCCGCGGGTCGGGGAGCAGCCACATGACGGCGACCATAACGTAGCAGGCGAACGCGATCCACGGCTGCACAAACGACAGGGGAATTGCCGCTGCGTAGACCACGATAGACAGCGCGCCCTTCCTGTCATTTCCAATGGATGCCGCCAGGGTTGAATCTTTTCCGTGGTGGGCGATCAGTGTCTTCGTCAGAAGGAAATAAGCGGTTCCGGCGAACAGTAACACCACGCCGTATAACGCCACTGGCCAAGGCGCAAAATGGTTCTCCCCCATCCAGGCGGTAACGAACGGGGTCAACGACAGCCAAAACAACAAATGCAGATTCGCCCACAGGATGCCGCCCGTAACATGCTTCGCTGCCTGCAGGAGGTGATGATGGTTGTTCCAGTAGATGCCGACGTAAACGAAGCTCAGGACATAGCTGAAGAAAACAGGAAGGAGTGGCTGCAAGGCCGCAAGACCGGTTCCTTGTGGAGACTTCATTTCCAGCACCATGATAGTAATGATGACGGCGAATACTCCGTCACTAAAAGCCTCCATGCGGCCCTTGGTCATCCTCTGTACTCCTTCTTTTGGTTTGAGGGTTAAGCGGGAGCAGCCCAGTTACGGGCAGCTTCCCCCCAACGCCCATCTCCTCGGCTTCGACGCCAAGTTTTCGGAAAAGACTCGCTGGTGTATTTCACGCGTAGATTCTTGGGATTTATGTACGAAATCCCTGAATGCGGTTTGCGCTACCGGTCAAGGTTCCGGAACAAAGTTGCCTGTTGAGTTGTTCGACCTGATCAGTGCAGGAGTGCTTCCCAATCCGCTGGGACTCTTCCCGTTGGGCCTGGTGCCGGCTGATTCGCTGGGTGCGAACGAGGCGGCAGCAACTCCGCGCCCTTGATCATCCGCTGCTTTTCGTAGTCGAAGAACCAATCCTCACCCGGTTCGAAGCTGGCAACCACAGTATGTCCCGTTGATGCGTGGTGTTTTGTCGCATGTTGGCTTGGAGAACTGTCGCAGCACCCGATGTGCCCACACTGCGCGCATCGACGGAGGTGAAGCCACCAGCCCCCCGCTGCCAGACATTCTACACAGCCATCCCCACTTGGCTTTGAAGCGGTGTTAATTCCTGGATGGATCTTTCTTCATCGCATTATCTCCAATCAATAGCCGGACAGTGTTTACACTTCCTGGAACCGCGACACGGCGGCGGAATTTATCCGCCGCCCTGCGACTGCGCTGAAAAAAAGCTAGCATGCCGCGTCATGCCTAACTCCCCACCGCTTATTCCTTATCGTCCCATCGAACATAAATTATGGCGGTGCGCACATGACTTTCAAGCCAAACGTCCACACCAGCGAGGCGATTGATCCAGCGGGGTTTAAGCTCCTTCACCGACTCGTCCGCGACCTTATCCAAAAACACCTTGAATAGCAAAAACTCGTTATCCGGTCCCACCGTCTTGACGGCTTCCGCTGTAGCAGTAGTTGCGTCCATGTTGTTGTGGATGCGTTTGACCGTGTTGTACACGTCCAAGGTAAATTCTTTGGTGATCTCTACGTCTTGCCTGGTGCCTATATCCGTAAGATGGCCGCCTACGAAGGTGTCGAACTTATAGGCGAGGATCTCATCGAACACTTTTAGGTACTCATGGAAATTTGTGGAGAGATCAAATCCCTGGAACGGTGCATAGCCGGCAGTGACCGAATCAATGACCATCAGAAATTTGGCTTCGGGAACGTAGATGAAAAGGTCGCCCTCGGGCGAATGATAGTGATGGCCCGTGAGCTCGACAATTTGCCGCCAAGTTCGATCATCTTCTCGGACTTGAATGTTACGTTTGGCACCAACCGATTCGGGTCGTTCATTTCCTTCAAGAAGTCGCGGACGCCTTCGAGCGCGACGATCTTGAGATCTTTGATGTTCTTAAATGCTGCGGATCCGCCGATATGATCCTTGTGCGAATGCGAGTAGATCAGCATCTTGATCGGCTTGTCGGTCACTTTCGAAACTTCCAGCGGGATGCTCTTTCCGAAGCTTGCCGGCGCATCAAAGACGATGACTCCTTCATCGGTTACCAAGAATGCGGATTGCCACCCGTTGTCCGACATGACGAAAACACCGCCACCAACGTTTTTGACCGCGTAGCCAACCTTCGGATCAATCTTCCAAAACTTCGCCTTCACTGCGGGCAGAACAGGAACATATTCTTTCAAGGACTCTTGGGAAGACTGCGCCGAGACTTGCCCGCCCCAGACGGCAGCGAGCATCAATGCAAATATAAACCTTTTCATTTTAGTTCTCCTTGTGACTGAACGTCGTTTAAGTACACCTATGGATTTAGTGGTTTGGGCACACCAAGACCGTGCCCAAAATTCGTCATCAAAAGATGGACGGGAATCCTCGTTTTGCCGCTAAGTGCTCACTCTTTATCCACGACCAGCAACAGCTTGCCCGCGCCGCCCGTCGCTACCGCTGCGTGTCCCTGCTCCGCATCCTGCAGCGGCAGCTTCCGGCCGATGGGAATCTTCAACTTTCCAACCTTCACTGCTTGCGCCATGTAGAGAAGGATTTTTGCGTCGGGGCTCGCGTACACCGGCACGACCTTCACGGCCGGGTAATCCTTGGCATTCTCGGGAGCTCCCAGGACAGAAGCGAACACTCCGCCTCGTTTCAGTTTGGCGATCAGCTTTTCGGCGGTCTTGCCATTTACCGTGTCAGCGACCGCATCCAGCTCTAGCAGATTCGCCATCGACTTTTCATCGTCGGTTGCAACAATCTGATCCGCGCCCAGGCTCACCGCTTCCTGAACCTGGCGTTTGAGAACCCCAGCGATCACCACCGCACCGCGGTCCTTTGCGGTGAATACTGCCGAGCGCCCCACGTTACCAACGGCTCCGGTGACGAGCACCGTTTGACCCGACTGAATTCCCGCGTCCACGGAGATCAATTGGTTGCCAGTGGTCGTAACGAGCGGCAGTGCAGCCGCCTCGATGAGATCGAGCCCCGCGGGAATCTTTGCAAGGCTGGATGCCTTGACGACGCAAAGTTCGGCATACGTCTGGTCGGCCATCGCGAACACCTGGTCGCCGACAGCAAATCCCGACACTCCCGGCCCGACTTTGAGAATCGTTCCTGAGAGGTCAACTCCAACGACACCGGGAAACTTGATCGGAGCGGCATCTTTTGCGGCTCCAGAACGCCGCATGATGTCGAACGGGTTGATGCTGGTGGCGGCGACCCGCACCAGTACTTCACCTGCTCCCGGAACTGGATCGGGAAACTCTTCGAACTTCAGTTCTTCCGGTCCTCCATACTTGTGAACAACGACTGCTTTCATCCTTTGCCAACTTTCTATTCCGGAGGTGAGTGTCTGTGCCATTCTGCGAACTTTACTTAGACCGCGATCTCTTCGGCGAATTCGAAGATCAAGCGTCATTTCTCTCTCTGCTTGAGAGATGACGATGAGTGGAGAATAGGGGAAGACCGTAGCTAGCACTAGAGACGGCAAAGCCGGGAATTAGATTTCCATAATTGGGATAATTTCGATTACAAATGCGAGGCGAGGAGAACGCTACAGATGCCATTCGGAGTAGAAAGGAATATGGTCTACTTCGAACAAGCCGCTTTTTAGCGCAAGACCAAAACCTCAACGTTTCCAACTATTTCCGCGGCCGACTCCGCTAATGTTTGCCAAACCTTGTGAACAAATCGACCCTACTCCCGACGCGGTGTCCAACACTTGTTTGATAAGCTTTTGATCCGGCTTTTTTGCGAGACGATACAGCAGCACAGTCGGCTCGCGAAGCACCGTCGGCTCGCTGCCTTTATTCAAAATATTCAGCACCCCGCTGCGCAGAACATGCGAATGCCCAGCCGTCTTGGTCACGTGGTCAGACGTAGTCCCGCAAACATGCCCGGCAAGAAAAACCCGCGCGGTTAGAGAGAAGCGCGACAGAAAAGGTGATAGCTTATCCATATTGAATCTCATATCGATACTCCGAAACAGCTTTCCGATACTCTGAGTGACTTCGAGTATAGAGAACACGTTCATCATTGTCCTGAGGAGTCGGTCTATCTGCCGATGGAACCGGTCATGATCTATCGTCTCTGCTGAGCTTCATAGATTCATTGCCAAGAACATAGCTGCGAGTCAAACCTGCGCTCTCACAAGAGCCCGACACAGAAGGAATCACATGAAGACATCCGTTGTAGAAAGTCCGAACGGCCCATTTCGCGCAGTAGAAATCCCCACACCGCAGCCGGAAGGCGGTCAGGTGCTCGTGAAAATATTTGCCAGCGGCGTCAATCCTCTCGACACCAAAATCCGCGCAGGCGAAGGCGGCCACGCAAAGCAGCCACTTCCCGCTGTACTCGGCCTCGACATGGCAGGCACTGTCGCCGCCGTTGGTGACGGCGTTACTGGCTTTCATCCCGGCGACGAAGTCTTCGGCATGGTCGGTGGTGTCGCGGGCTTGCAAGGAACGCTTGCAGAGTTCATCGTCGCGGACGCAGCGCTGCTTGCGCACAAACCAAAGACACTGACCATGCGCCAATCCGCTGCAATGCCGCTCGTAACGATCACCGCGTGGGAAGGCCTCGTCGATCGCGCAAAGGTACACGCCGGACAAACCGTTCTCATTCATGCCGGCGTAGGCGGAGTAGGCTATGCCGCCGTTCAGATTGCTCTCGCACGCGGCGCAAAGGTATTCACCACCGTCTCGGACGACAAGCGCTCAATCGTCGAAGCTCTTGGCGCTATTGCCATCGACAGGAACACGCCCGTGAACGACTACGTCGCCGAGCACACAGGCGACGAAGGCTTCGACATCGTCTATGACACACTCGGCGGTGCAATCCTCGATGTTTCTTTCCTCGCGGTCAAACGCTACACGGGCCATGTCGTCAGTTGCCTCGGTTGGGCCACACACGCTCTTGCACCACTATCGTTTCGCGCAGCCACATACTCAGGCGTATTCACGTTGCTGCCCTTGTTGTCGGGTTTGGGTCGTGCCAATCATGGACACATTCTTCACGAGGCAGCGAAACTCGCAGAGCAGAATCAACTCAAGCCGCTGCTAGCAGAACAAGAGTTCGGACAAGATATCGCCGCCGCCTACGATGCCGTCGCCAAAGGCAGCAGAGGGAAGGTGGTTCTTGAACTTTGATCGCCGCAGTTTTCTAGCATCATCTGCTTTAGTAGGTCTCGATGCTTTCCATCGTAAGGTCGACCTCTTCGATCTCAAGCAGCAAACCAACACTCCGAAGGAGAAGAAGTCCATGTCTGACATTCCCGACATTCCCCTCACATCCCACCATCGCGTTGAAGCCGATGGAGTGAATGTCTTCTACCGCGAAGCCGGTTCCGCAGACGCTCCAGTCATCCTCTTGCTCCACGGTTTCCCCACATCATCGTTCCAGTACCGCGAACTCATCCCGCGTCTCGCCGACCGCTATCACGTCATCGCTCCCGATCTGCCTGGGTTCGGCTTCACCGAGGTTTCAGCAGAACACAACTACAAATACACTTTCGACGGCCTCGCAAGAACGATCTTTGCCTTCACGATCGCTCTCAAGCTCGCCCGCTACGCTATGTATGTCTTCGATTACGGCGCACCCACAGGCTTCCGCCTCGCGCTGATGGCGCCCGAGCGCGTGACCGCCATCGTCTCGCAAAATGGCAATGCTTACGAAGAAGGTTTAGGTGACGCCTGGCAACCACTGCAACGCTACTGGCGCGAACCTACCCTGGAGCATCGCAACAACATCCGGGCTGGTTTGAACCTCGAAGGATTGCGTCACGAATACTCCGTCGGAATTCCTGACCCAAGCCTCATCAAACCCGAAGGCTACACTCTCGACGCCGCCCTGTTAGCACTTCCCGGGCATGTCGACATACAGCTTCAACTCTCTTTCTTGACTATGCCGACAACGTGAAGCTATATCCAAGATTCCAGGAGTACTTTCGGACTGCGAAGCCTCCGATTTTGGCAGTATGGGGCAAGTTCGATCCATACTTCCTCCCCGCCGGAGCGGAAGCGTTCAAACGCGATAATCCCAATACTACGGTAGAGCTTCTCCCCACTGGCCACTTCGCCCTCGAGACTCACCTGCAGGAAATTGTTGTCAGTCTGCGCGATTTCCTGGCGCGCACGAAAATTAAGTAAGCTCGAAGCAGCCAATCCAATGAGTGCATTGGCCTGTTAGCACCATTCGGGTTGCTTCCTGATAACCCTGTGACTCGGACCCAGGGAGTGCCTAGGAATCCGCAGGGCATAAGCACACGAAGTGTGATCTAATTTGCAGACATTCACTGCCAATGGTCAAAGGAGTCCACATGCCGACCATCACAACCAAAGACGGAGTTGAGATTTTTTACAAGGACTGGGGTTCGGGGCAGCCGATTGTGTTCAGCCATGGGTGGCCGCTTTCGGCCGATGACTGGGACAACCAGATGCTGTTCTTCTTGCGGGAGGGCTATCGCGTGATAGCGCATGATCGACGTGGGCATGGACGCTCGACGCAGGTAAGCGATGGACACGATATGGACCATTATGCGGATGACTTGGCGGCGCTTACGGCACATCTCGGCTTGAAGGACGCGATCCATGTGGGGCACTCGACGGGCGGCGGTGAGGTGGTGCACTATCTGGCTCGGCGGGGACAACAGGACGTGTACAAGGCTGCTATTATCAGCGCGGTGCCTCCGCTGATGGAGAAGACGGCGGCCAACCCAGAGGGTCTGCCGAAGTCAGTGTTTGACGATCTGCAGGCACAGCTTGCGGCGAACCGGTCGAAATTCTATCGCGACCTGCCGGAGGGGCCTTTCTATGGATTTAATCGACCGGGGGTGAAGTCGTCGGAGGCCACCATTGCAAATTGGTGGAGGCAGGGGATGATGGGCGGCGCCAAGGCGCACTATGACGGGATTGTGGCATTTTCTCAGACTGATTTTACGGAGGACCTGAAGAAGATCACGATTCCCGTGCTGGTGATGCATAGTGAGGACGACCAGATTGTTCCGTATGTGGCGGCGGGGCCGAAATCGGCAAAGCTACTGAAGAATGGGACTCTAATTACCTATAAGGATTTTCCGCATGGTATGCCTACTACGCACGCGGAGAAGATCAACGCCGACCTGCTGGCATTCCTCAAGAGCTGAAGATGTAGCTTTTAGATGCTCTCAAACGCCCTGGTACACGAGCGCGA
This sequence comes from uncultured Acidobacteriota bacterium, assembly GCA_963705755.1. GTDB lineage: Bacteria > Acidobacteriota > Terriglobia > Acidiferrales > UBA7541 > Acidiferrum. The sequence continues at coordinate 34,008 of CAVPKZ010000037.1, forward strand.
CAAAGTCACTCGGGTTCTGGAACAGGTTGCCCCATACCGCGTCATATCGCGCCCCAGGCTTAGCCGCGACAACGTCAGGCAAGGACTTGCCCTGTTTCTTGAGGGCTGCAACCTTGTCGCGGATCTCAACCAACACGTCCCGGAATAAGATCAGGTCGGCTTTACCGCCCACGGATCCGTGCCCGGGAATGACGATCGTCTTGGCGGTCACTTTTGCGATGTTCGCCTCCGCCGCGCGTATATGGCCGTCGATGCTGCCTCCTGTCCCGTAGTCGATAAAGGGGTAATCGCGGTTCCAAAAAGTGTCTCCGGTGTGAAGAATGTCGGCCTCAGAAAAATACACGGAGATATCGGAGTCCGTGTGAGCAGGCGAGTAGTGCTTAAGCATCAGAGTCGTGTTGTTGGCATGCAGAGTGTGTTCGTCTTTGAAGACGGTGGAAGGAATCGCACCCGCCGGCGCGGCTGGGAAAGTGTACTGCCAGTTGCCTTCGACGCGCGTGGCCTGGGAAAGATGTTTGCGCGTGTTCTCATGCGCCAGGATACTGGCTCCAGCCTCATGGACCCACACGTTTCCGCCGGTGTGGTCGAAATGCCAGTGAGTGTTGATCAATTGTTTGATGGGATCCGCGTTGATGCTCGCGAGGGCTTTCGAGACGTTCGGGCGTGCGGTGACGATCTCCGCATCAACCAGCAGCTTTCCGTCAGGACCTGTGAGAACGGCGATATTTCCACCAGCACCCAAAAGGACGCTGATGTTGCGGCGAAGGTTTTGAACCGTGACCTTCGCTGTGGCGGCTTCTTTGAACGCTCCTACAACGATGCCACCTGTCTGGGCGATCAGGGAGCTTGGAGCAAAACAAGCTGCGGCGACCGTCAAACCTCCGGCAGCGAGAAACTGGCGGCGTGAAAAGTCGAGTGACGCTTCGGGGACCATCCTAGGATTCTCCTGTTCTTTGGCCTTGAATTTAGCCTACATCTTTGGCCTTTGCGCCTAAATCTGTAACAGAATCATTCGCGGATTCCTAAGGGTTTTGTTAGTCAGTACCGACAAGTCGGGTGGTAGGAAGTGATCTCCGCGCTTCGCAAAAATCAGGCATCACTGCGCTTCCTTGGGAGCAGCTGTTCCATCTGACCAAGTGGGCACCGGAATCATGAACTCGGTTATCGGCTCCGGAGCACCCTGAAATTGTGGATTCAACATAACTGGAGTGCCCGGCAAATCCGCTCCCCATGACTTGGGGTCTGTAAGCGGAACGTAAAACATCAAATGAGGGCGCCAATGACCGACGTCGTCATTCAGATAGCCGTGGGGAGACATCATGTAGCACATCGCGCCGGGTTCGAGCGGCGGCAGCCCTTTCGCGTCGAACGCTTTGATGCCCTCAATGATCTGATCTTTGGACATTCCGGAGAGGACCAGTTCCGTTCGCTTGAAAGTGAGAGGCAGGATCGATCGCACCGCGGGTGGATTAAAGCAGATTGGGCCGCGCATCTTCGGATTCCAGAACTGGGCAAAGTCAAACGGAGACATCCATGATCGCTCGACGAGGCAGACGAAACCATTCGTGCCCTTGACGACAGTTTCGTAGCCATGCCGCCCGAGGACCATGACTTCGGCATCGGCTGAAATCGATGGCACACACATGGAGGAATTGTAAGCTTTCCGTACATCTGGGCCCAAACTTTTTCATGGCTGTGAACAGACACAACGGTTTCGTAGACTGTCAACACCGTTCTAGAAGTGTCGCATTGCATCCGCAGCGGTTTTTTAAAACGTTGTCGAGGCAGGCCAAAGACCAATCGTGCCGAGGCTCTTTTTCTTTGCGATAGTCTCCGAGTCACCGCCGGTCCGCAGTTAATACAAGCAACCACCTATCTAGTGACGACCGAGGCGAAGGACGCATTCCTGATGGTCGGTGGTCCACGTCGACCCAGGCCCACCATTTATTTCAGTGTCCGACCCCGAGACATGGGTTACGCAACGTACCGGCTACATAGGTAACAAACACCGGGCAGAACGGGTTTTCAAGCGACGCGCGAGGGCACCGTGGATTTGCCGCTGGAAATCAAAGCTTGAAGTTCAAAGTCGACGAGAATCTTCCAACAGAATACGCGTCGATCCCGTCAGGCCCTCCACACCTTGCAGAGCCAAAATGAACGATTTGGCGTCCTGTGTTGTCAGAAAAGTTCTACCAGTCGCCACGATCGCCAAGCCATGTGCTAGCCGATGCTTGGAACTCTGCGGTTCTACGAATCTCTTCTAAGAACCATTCTGGAAAGGGAAGAAAATCCGAAAAATTACCAAAGGACCTTGAGACCTTTGTACAGGCTGAATTTCTCATCGCAAGTCATCACCGGGATCTCTTCCGACAAAGCCTGGGCGATGATTTGACGGTCGAAGGGATCCGCGTGCAGGAGCGGCAGATCGAAAAGAGAGAATGCATGGTTCGCAGTGTACGGCAGTACGCGAAGGTCCAGATCCTCAAGTGCGCGGCGCGTGTCCGCTGCAGAAAATTCTAACTTGCCGCGGGCTGCTTTGATGGCGATTTCGGAAAGAGAAATTGCGCTCAGTTCAAGGATGTTTTCTGTATTCTGCAAAATGGCGGTCGCGCGCTTGGTGAACCGTTCTGGTGACTCAACAGCGAAAATCAATGCGACCGTGTCCAGGAGCAACCGCACCTAGTCTCGCCCTTCTATAAAGGCGTCGGCTTCGTCGCCCGACATGGGTTTCCACCAGTCGATATCGAGAATCTGAATTTTGCCTTTCAGTGTCCCGAGCTTCCGCTTTTTGCGACTAGGCTTTTTTGTTCGGATGATATCCACGGCAGGCACACCCCGGCGGTAGATGGTCACTGTTTCGCCGTCCTCGACAGCCTTGATTAGCTCGGGAAGCTTGTTCTTGGCATCTGCCACGCTAACCTTCATACTCTCGATGATAGCTATCTAATATAGCTATGTCAACCGTACGCTCGCTCTGCCATCCTCTTAACCGAGAAAAATTGGTGCACGTCCACTTCAAAGATCCACTATCACTAGGAAGGAGACCGACGACCGCAATACTGATAAGGGCGAGGTCGGTGGTTCAAGTCCACCCAGGCCCACCATTTAAATCGCCAGCAAATACGCGGCAATTCTCACTTTTTCCCTTTCCCGGAATATCCGTCAAAAAACCGATTTGCCAACTATTTGCCAACTTTAGGATTGGCCGGATGGCACTACTCTCAGGGCGTTAAGACCCTCTCGGGTGAAGCCCGAACGGCCAGCATCGATTAGGCTATGTCGAGAACGCTGGCTGGCACCACGGCGGTCTCCGTATTGATGAACGGCAAGAGCCGCTCAATCGCCCGAATCATTCCACGCAAGGATATCCGCAAGACGATTCGTCGATGACCGGATAACTTCCGTTCGTCATCAAGTCGCCCATCACGGGGACGTTCGCTGAGGGCAACCACACCACAACATCGGTGAACAACGGCATGAGAGTCTCCCAATGATGAAGGATGATCCAGCCGGGCATTCCGGCCCGACCAAGCGACCGATCCTGAATGAACTCGGGAACACTACGATTTGGACATGGCCATCTGTTTAGTTTCTCCTCGTGCGAAATTGAATTGAGACTTAGGGCAGGAACTTGTAACCAGAGCTATGGACCGTATGAAAGTGCTTGGGACGGGCAGGCTCTGTTTCCAGTTTTTTGCGCAACCTCAAAATGTGGTTATCGACAGTCCTTGTACAAGGATAGTTCTCGTATCCCCACACTTCACTGAGTAGTTCGTCCCGCGAGATCACTCTCCGCGGGTTTTTGATCAGATTACTCGAGCGTTTTGAAAATTCCTTAAATGTGAGAATAATGGGCCGACGATTGCGATGAATTTCCATCGTTGAAAAACATCCTCTCACTCCCCCAAACTCAAACGTGTCTGTGGCGTTGGGATTTCTCAACCAAGCCTTCGCTGCATCCAGCGGTAAGCTGGGGCCAGTGACGGATTTATTGGGTCCCGGCTTTTTCTGAGTCGTGTTTTCATGAACAGCCGATTTCGGAACAAGCACGATCACTGGCAAGTAACGCGATAGCTTTCGAAACTCTTCCGGGATGCCAGAAACTGGCACGGACGCCAAGTCTTCATTGAGGAAGCGCATCGGAGTTGAATCGAATTCGGTCTTGGCTTGCGCAAAAGGGGAAATTGCCGCCTTGATTGTTGCTGTCATTGAGACACCTCTTTACCCGGCTTGCCTGGCACAATGGGACCTGCCGACACTTTGCAGCAAGGGCATTCGATGCAGCTTGATTTTCGCGTGAAACATCCGGGTCTTTACTGCCGCGGTCGAAATCTTCAGAATTTGTGCAGTTTCTCTGATGGAGTGTTCTTGTAAGTGGATGAGCTCCACAACGTTGCGAGCTCCCGGCCGCAGCCCCGAAATGGCTGACACCACCATCCGTTTCCGTTCACGAAAGCAACTCTCTTCCGGATCAGGAGCCCCGTCTGGAAATTCTCGTTGCGCTACGGTTTCAAAGGACGGGTTTGGCTCGTCTATGGGAACCTCTTGAACTCCGCGGTTTTTGCGAAGCTTCATCAAGGCCGCATTAATCGCAATGCGAGTCAGCCAGGTTGAAAACCGGGACCTTCCATCAAAATCCTTGAGATGGACGAAGGCACTAAGAAAGCAGTCTTGCACTGCGTCTTCCGCGTCTTCACGGTTTCGTGTGATCCGACGAGTCACATAGGAGACTTGTTTCATATGACGTTCGTACAGCTCTCCGAAGGGAGCTCTTCGTCCACTTTTGGCGGCTGCGATCAACTGCTCGTCGCTCCACGCTCGAAGATCGCTAACCGCTGCGGCATCGCACCGCGCCGAAAAAAATGTACTCATCATCCTCTCTCAGATTGGGCTTTTCCCTCTCGCAACTCCTTAGGAACTTCACTGCGTCGCGATCCGCCAGCCTCAACTCTTGCAAGTCGAGAATGATGCTTCGGTACTCAGTATCGAAAAGCTTCTTCAACTCAGCGACCTGCTCCGCGTTCATGTGCCCACTTAGCGCAAAAACCGTGATTCCCTGCCGCACTGATCGCTCGATCCTCAAGGTCATGGTTATGTTGTTTGGCCAAGTAAGCCGTGGCGATGCTGCATTGTTGCCATCGCGGCTCTCGGTTGAGGAAGATGCAACAAGGGGGCCACATGCAAAGTGCTGAAACGAAATGGCTAGAGGGAAAATCGGATGACGAGAATTCGGGAAGTGCCGAATTGTCAGAAGTCAAAGAGAATCGTGGTTACTACTGCGTGACAAACTTCTGTTTTCTAATGTTCAGCTGCTTGATTTTCGAGTCCAGCGTCGATCGGGGAATTCCGAGTTTCGCTGCCGCACCTTCTGGGCCGGCAACTTTGCCCTTACTTTCCGCTAAGGCAGCTTCAATAATTTGTTTTTCCTGATTCTGGAGAGTGTCTGGCAAAGGACCTGCTAATTCCTGCCGGGGTGGCTGCACGCATGCCAGCCAGGCCTTTTTGATCCAAAAAGTGTCGCCGCTGCACAAGATCACCGATCTTTCAACAATGTTTTGCAACTCACGGATATTTCCCGGCCATGGATACAACTGGCACTGTTCCAGCGTATTCCTGTCGATTTTGCGAATTTGCTTCCCGGCTTTCTCCGCGTAGCGCTTAACGAAGTACTCGACCAATATCGGAATGTCCTCCCTCCGTTTACGCAGAGGAGGCACCTCAATCGGGAAAACGTTAAGCCGGTAAAACAAGTCGGCTCGAAACGTCCCTGCGGCAGTGGCTTCCGTTAAGTCACGGTTGGTTGCGGCTATGACGCGAACGTCGGTGGTAATAATTCGGTTACCTCCCAATCGTTCGAACTGCCGCTCTTGAAGTACTCGCAGCAACGCAATCTGGGTCTCTGCGGGAAGCTCGCCCACCTCGTCTAGAAAAATCGTACCGGAATGTGCCAGCTCAAAGCGGCCCTGGCGGCGCTGCACCGCGCCGGTGAAGGCGCCTTTCTCGTGGCCAAACAGCTCCGACGCGATCAAGGAGGAAGGAATCGACGCACAGTTTACGCTGATGAACGCCTGGCTGGAACGTTGCGAGTGCTTGTGTATGGCGGGAGCAATCAGTTCTTTTCCGGTACCGGTTTCGCCGGTGATCAGCACCGTGGAATCGGTGCGCGCCACTTTCACAATGTTCGAGAGCATGGTTTGCAGGGCCTCCGATGAGCCCACAATTTCCTCGAACATCGAGACCTTCTCGATATCTTCGCGCAGAGCGATGTTCTCTTTATAGAGCTGATCTTTCAGGGTCTTGATCTCTTCGAAGGCCCTTTCCAGGGCACTCCTGGAGTTGCGCTGCTCCGTGACGTCAGTGACGCTCCCTACAAACTCAATCAATTGGCCCGATTCGTTGGTGACTGGGCGGGCCACGCTGTGGACATATTTTATGGAATTGTCTGGAAGAACGATGCGGTAGTCGTATTCTGCCCCGTTCCCCCTGTAGAGCTCAGCTTCGACGGCCTCGATCGAGGCACGATCATCAGGATGCACGCCCAGCAAGAAGTTCTCCGTCGTTGGACTCGTGGTCTTCGGGTCGAACCCAAGAATTTGAAAAGTTTCAGCCGACCAGAAAAGCCGCTTGGCGGAAACATCCAATGCCCAACTCCCGCTATGACTAAGCCTCTGGGCTTCGGCCAGATTAGCTTCGCTTTTGCGCAAGGTCTCATAGAGGTTCTCTAGTCTTCCAGCCGTAGCGTTGAAAACCTGGCCAAGTTGAGCCAGCTCGTCCTGGCCGATCACCGGAACTTGATGTCGAAACTCCCCTCGTGCCAAAGCTCTTGACCCCTCTACTAAACGGTCGAGTGGCTCGGTGATACTCCGGGTGATTGCAACCCCAAGACCAGCAGCCATCAGGAGCGTAACGAATCCTGTGATCGTCACAGCGAGAAGATTCGGCGTTCCGCACGTGAAATGTTTAGAGCAGCTTGCGCGCGCTGCTGTTCAACCTCCCGCGCTACATCTTTGACCAACTCGGAGCTCAGCGATTCCAGCGGCTGAACTTGTCTCTCGATTCGGATACGCACAGCCTCCCATTCTCCGGACGCGGCCAAGGCCTTAATCGCATCCAGATGTGACGGCAGGGTACGCTCAATCGATTCGAGCGTTGGCAGCACTGTTTGGTCGACCTTTACCTCGGGAGGTAGATGATTAAATACTCCCAGAGTGCGTCGTCGAGAAGACCTGCGCGAAGTGTCACCGATTCTTTCAGCAACCGAGCAGAGTCCTCGGAACGCGCCAAAACACCAAGCCTCTCGTAGCACTCGGGATCGAGGAAAGTCAGCGTCACGGGTGCGCTTTCAGGATGCCGGCATGCGCTCATAGACATAACCATCAGAGAGATGCCTAATTAACATCTTCGTTACGCGTGTCAGCTGAGGAGGCGAAGTTCTTTTCATTGAGGTTGATGCGAAAGCGCTCAACCCGCTCAAGACCACAAGTATCCATAGCGCAGCGCGAATGTTCGAAAGCTGCGCGACAAACCCGATCAGGGGCGGACCGGCAAGGAAGCCAACATAACCAGCCGTCGTGACTACCGCGAGGCTGGGGCCAGGCGCGCTGCCTTCAATGTTCCCTGCCGCGGCAAACGTATTGGGAATAATCGTCGCCAGACCTGCTCCAGCGCACGCAAATCCCACCAACGCCCAGCTGGCATTTCCGAACAACAAGACGAAGACGAGCCCTGCCGCGGCTAAAAGAGCTCCGTAACATACGAGGTGACCGCGGCCAAGCTTCCCAGTGAGATAGTCTCCTGTCAGGCGACCTCCAGCCATAGCGCGTGAGAACACCGCATATCCGAGAGCGGCCAGCCCTGGCCCGGTCAGAACCGAAGTACGAAGATAAATCGCGCTCCAATCGGCGATCGCACCTTCAATGAGCATAATCGAAAATGCAAGAAGAGCGAGCGCGCCTAAGGGAACAGACCACGTAATCGCGCCTACGGATGCTACTTTCTCTGCATCCGAAAATCCCGAGGGAAGCGGAAGCCACCTGAATGCGAGTATGGACATTGCGACAAGCGCTATACTGCTGACCCAAAAATGAACCCCGGCCGGAACCGCACGTGAAGCAACCAGTCCCCCTAGCGCAGATCCCGCCATTCCACCCAAACTGAAGAGGGCGTGGAATGACGACATGATGTGACGTTGGTATCGCTTCTCGAGCATCACGGCGTGAGTATTCATCGCCACATCCATCGAACCACCCATCGCCCCATAGAAAAGAAGAGCGACGGACAATGTTAGGACCGTATTGGATTCGGCAATCAAGGGCAGTGCGAGGCCAAACCCCAATGTCGACCCAATCACGATGCTCGGACTGCCGAACTTGTTAATGAGCCATCCAGCGGCAGGCATGGCGAAAACGGAACCGATTGCCGCCATCATCAGCGACCTGCCCAGAACGGCGGGAGAAAGATGGAGGTTCGCCTGAAATGCAGGGATTCGGGAGGCCCAAGTTGCGATGATCAGTCCGTGGATCAGGAAGATTAAGGACACGCTCGCGCGTACCTGTTGAAGGCTGCGTAGCGGCATCAATCGGATTCCATCCGATCCGGGCGCCGATTTGTTGAGCTGTACTGTGAACTTGATTGGCGACAGCGGCCATAACTCGGAACGGGGATGTCGAATCGGCTTTCGACTCTTGATGCAGTCTTTTCGACCGTGTCAAACAGTACAGAGTTAATTCCTAAGCGAGTTGCCGCCTCGACGTTTTCGGCGCGATCATCCAGGTACAAGATGTCTTGCGGGGCCAGTTTGAGTAGTTCGAGACAATTTCGATAGATCGCCAGCTCCGGCTTTATCGACCGGTAGTCGCAGGAATAAATCAGGTATTCAAATGTAGAGAGGCTCTGAAAGGACTTGGTCACATGGTGACTGAGTTCGAGCGGCATGTTTGAGAGAAGGGTTAAGGGGAAGCCTTCATGGTGCAACAGCTTTGCCCATTGCACAGCGCCTTGATTTGGTCGAGTGATACTTTCGCTATCGAGCTTGATTAGCGTTGCTATCTGATCTCTGTTCAAACCCAGTTCTTGCTGGCCAACAACCGCTGTCCAGTAGGCAGGTCCATCGATATCACCCCGGTCGTAGGACGGCCGTAGCTTCCAGTAAAGTTCCGAGAATCGCTCATGGGGAATGCCGCACACGAGCGCCATACCTTTCATATCCTCCAGCGTTTGCTCGAGGCAAAGAACGTTTCCGTAATCGAAGACGACTGCCCGAACCGAACGCTTTTGTGAAAGACCTTGTATGGCCCTACGTTTGGCAGTATCATGCATAAATCGGATAATACGCGTACATACGTGCATACTCAAGTTAATTCGTGCAAAAGGTGCAGAATGAAAATCCGGAATCGGAAGCAGACCAAATCGCCCTAAAGGAAGAACGCCACCAGTACATCTTGGAGCTGCTTGGCAGCGAGGGCCGAGTCCTCGCCGCAGACCTTAGCAGTCGATACAGCGTCTCTGAAGACACCATTCGTCGAGATCTGCGCGAATTGGCGCGTTCGGGAAAGATCCAACGGGTACACGGCGGTGCCCTGCCTCGCCGTGCGGAGGCTGTTCCTTTCGTGTCTCGCCAACAAATGGACATTGAGAGCAAGATCGGAATTGCTCGAGCGGCGGCTGACATGATCCGCGATGGCCAGGTGGTCCTGATTGATGGAGGTACCACCAATCTAAGAATTGCTTCCTACCTTTCAAGAGAGCGTTCGGCGACGATTGTTACCAACAGCCCACCGCTTGCGCTGGCGTTAGCGGATCATCCGAAGTTGAGCGTGCTGGTGCTCGGAGGAAATTTTCTTAAAGAGGCGCGGGTCACGACGGGCATCGACACCATTCGCGAATCGAATCCATTCGCGCTGATCTATGTTTTCTCGGAATGTGCAGTTTGCACCCGGAGGTCGGAATAACCGTCGGCGACCTAGAAGAAGCGTACGTGAAGCAAGCGATGATAGGGGCTTCAACGGAAGTGGTTGGCCTGATTTCACTTGGGAAAATGGGGACATCTCTGCCTTACCTGGTCGGTCCTGCTTCCCGACTGACACGTTTGATCACCGATGCATCAGACGAAGATGTCCTGAATCCCTACCGCTCCCAAGGCATAGAAGTCACAAGTACGTAAACCGAAGCGGTTCGACAGTTCTATTGGTACGCCAGAGGGAATTTTTCATGCATGAATTCCACTACGCAAAGGAACACGTAATAGCTCGAACCTTTCATAAGGCCTTCCGACTGGTAGAGAAGTGTTTGCTGTTGGGACTGATGGTCGCGGTCTCGCTTGAAGCACAACAGGGTTCTCCGTCTGCGCCAGCGTGGACCGGTGTCGTACGCACGGCTGCCGGTGAACCTGTGGCACGGAGCGAAGGTAACGGTATTCACACCCGGCCGCCAAAAAGAAAATGACCGCAGTGACAGGAAGCGACGGAAGGTTCGCGATTGCGGACATTCGACCCGGGCCAAATCCCGTGAGCGTGCAACTGCCCGGGCGAGGTCCGACAGCGTCAAGTGGCAGTGAATATTACTGGCATAACAATTGCGCTGACGGTATCCGATCAAAACGTGCTGTCGATTGGAGCCAACCCGCAGACTCCTGCAGCAGGAACCTCGAATGGAAACCCGAGCACAACTTCGAACCCGGCTAGCGGAACAGTCGGGGAGAAACTCTCGAGCCAAAAAGTAAATGAGTTGCCGTTGAATGGACGCGACTTCAGCGCGTTGTTGTTGTTAGCAGCGGGCACGATGACCGACGTGAACGGGCAGACGAATTTCACCCAGCAGTTTGCCATCAACGGACAGCGCGGCGTTGAGGCCGTGTTCGCGATGGACGGTGCGGATGTGAGCGATCCGGAGATGGGCGGGAGCACGTTCACGAATTTCGACGTGGATGCGATTCAGGAGTTACAGTCAAGCTCAGGCTGGATGCCGGCTGACATCGGGCGCGGCGCGGCAGGTTTCACCAACATCGTGACACGGTCCGGGAAAAGCGGTTTTCACGGGTCATTCTTCGAGTTTTTAAGGAACTCTGCCCTCGATGCGCGGAATTATTTCGATCACCCATCGATTGCGGAGCCGGGCAGAATTCCTCCATTCCGTAGAAATGAGTTCGGATTTACGAATGGCGGGCCGGTCGTGTTGCCGCATCTGTATGACGGCCGAGACCGCACGTTCTATTTTGTGCAGTATCAGGGATTCAGGCAGGTGCTGGGAACGACCCAGGTTTTGGCTGTACCAACCGCAGCCGAGCGAGCGGGTCAGGACGTCGTGAAGTACCCGGACGGCAGCACGGACACGCTGCAGGTACCGGTGAATCCGGCAATTGCTGCGGTGCTGGCCCGCTATCCACTCCCCAACAACCCAACCGGCGCGTATGGTGCGCGAACCTATGCTGCGCCTTCAAACGTGAACACGGACACGGATCAGTTTTCTATCCGCATCGATCAGAAAGTTGGCGCAAAAGGACAATTGTTTGGTCGATTCAATTACGACAATCTGACGGGACCGACAACAAATCCGGATCAAACGCTGCTCGATCCGAGCTTTGGCGTGCAGTACGTGGATCGGCAGCGGAACGGGGTCATCACTTACACGCGCACCGCGTCACCGCGCTTTCTCTGGTCGACATCGTTGAGTTTTACGCGGACGACGCCTTCGTTTGTGACCCCGAACCACACCGATCCGGCCCTCAAGTTCAACGATGGTCTGTATGAGGCGTACAACAGCGCGGCGGGCTCCGTGATATCAGCGTTCGGGAATTTGTTCCAGTTACAATTGAATTTTGCCTGGACGACAGCGCGACACGCGCTGAAGTGGGGTGTGGAAGCACGCCTTAACCGGGACACGACATACTTCGGTACAAGTCCCAACGGCGAGTACGATTTTGGCGGCGGAACGGTTTATTCGCCCGTTTTCATCCCTTCTGCGAGTGGACGGCACGACGTGCAGCCTGGCCAGCCTCTGCCGAACACTTTGAGCAGTCTGTTGCTCGGTTTTCCGTACGCATACACGATCGCGGTGGCGCCGCCCTACGCCTCGAGTGGCGCGCACATTGGGCCCGCGGCGATCAACCGGAATGACGTGAACGCTTACATCGAGGACACGTGGAAAATCAATCCGGAATGGACGCTCGAATATGGGCTGCGATATGAGCTCTACACGCCGATTTCGGAGCGGGCGCACCGAACGTCGAGCTTTCTGAATTCGTTCCCACCTGCGGGCGTTGGGCAGGAATACTTGATCAATCCGCAGCCTACTTATCAAACCGATTGGAACGGTTGGGGGCCGCGTGTTCAGGTAGACTGGAACGCGCCCCACGCGGTGCATGTGCACATGGGCGGGGCGATCACAGTGATTCCGCCTAATATCTGGCAGGACAATCTTCTGACAGGGTCAACGCCTTACGTTGTTTATCCGCGCGTCAATGCAGCGCAAAACGGGGAGATTGCCTACGGATTCCAAATCACACCGGACGAGTTGCCACAGGTCTACAACACAGCGGGTGTGAACGTGCTGGCCAGTGGCAATCCGAAAAATGTCCCGGCGAACACGGTGATGGACGTAAATCGATACCAGCAAGAATTGGCAGCGCTGGCGCCGAGTCATCAGCTCTCGCTGCTGAGTCTGTCCGGGATCGACCGGCGCTTCGGCAATGGCTACCTGCAAACTTGGACGCTGGGGCTGGAACGGGCTTTCGGCGGCCTCACGGCCGACGTCGCGTATGTTGGAACATCGGCGTTTCGACTTCCCAGAATGTCATACCCAAACGCGTATCCCGGAGCGGGTTCGGAATTTGCGCGGTTTACAAACTTCGACGGTAGCGGCGTGGTGACAGGTGGTTTCGGATTCGAGTCTGTGATGACAGCGACATCGCACTCCTCGTACAACGCCTTGCAGACCTCATTGTCGGGAAATGTTGGGCACGGCGGACCGTCATTGCAAGCCGGCTACACCTGGGGCAAATCGCTGGATGATGTCAGCGGCATTATCGGAGGAACAGGATCCACTGGCGCCGTGACGTTGTTTAGTCCGCAAAACCCGTTCGATACACGAGCGGAAAGAGGGCCGTCAAGCTTTGACGTGACGCACGCCTTCACGTTGAGCGCGGCCCAGGATTTGCATTTTGAGCATTTGGGACTTCAGTCGGATCGAACCCACCTGTTGACGAAGGGCTGGGAATTGCTGAGCATCTCGTCGATCACGAGTGGTTCGCCGTTTACGGTTTATTCGGGTATCCAGCAGACGGGCGCGGGAACGATTGGCGCGGACCGGCCGGATCAGATTGGGTTACCGGACCTATCGAGCGCCGGCAGTTCAACCCGACCGCGCGACGATTATTTTGGGCGGGGCGCGAACAACGCAAGCTTCTTTGCCATTCCGATCGGGATCGCAGGTGGAACTGGACCAAACTCCGGGCGCTTTGGAACGCTCGGCCGTAATACCTTTCGCGGCCCGGCATATTACGATTTCGATTTTGCGCTCGTCAAGACGACTCCGATTGGCCACCGAGAAAGTGGTTTGGAGCGAGCGGATCTGCAATTCCGCGCAGAGTTATTTAATCTGTTTAACATCGTCAACATGGGACTACCTGCAAACATCATCGAGGGCACAGGGTTTGGCATGATCAGCAAGACCGCCGGAACTTCACGGCAAATTCAGTTTTCTTTAAAGCTCATCTATTGAGGCGCGTCCTGCAGTGACACAGGGTTGGGGGGAGGACAGAAACATGCGTTTCAGGAAGATTCTGCGTTCGCCAACGTCGACGAATCACAGCTTGAACGCACGATCTCCTCTTGGAAACGACGAGCGCAGTTTTGCAGTCCGCGGCAGAAGCAGTGGGTCGTGTAACGTCGGAGTGTGCCGTTTGGCCGGAGAGGATTCAACAGCTAATCTCCACCTAGAGTTTCCGGTCACGCAGTAACAATGAAGCACGCCTTTGACACGGTTTCTTAACAGCCAGAGCCTGTATCTTCTGTGCATCTAGCGATTGGCGAGCATTTCAACCTAATTACCTACAACACGTAGCTCTGGTATACAACGCCGCGCAGCTAAATTCCTTCACCCCTCCCCCTCTACGCTCCAATGAATCACACATGAATCGCACCGCCCCCGAAGATTGTTTTACTAATTCAGGATATCTCGGAAACCTTTAGTCCCTTTGTGACTCCCATTCAGTGAACGGAACACAAGAACACATTTGAAACGAACTCAAGATCGCAGTGACAAGCGAACGCTCAAAATGGGCAGCTATATTCGCGATCCACGAGGTGAAAAAATGTCGGACGTGTTCCGCATTTCACTCTAATCGACAGGAGATTTTTACATGACCAAAACGACCAAGGCTTTGCTAACCAGTGCGGCGTTCGCGGGATTGTTCGCTGGAACTGGCGCAGCTGTAAAGGCTTCAACCTTGCTTCCTTTGCTGAATAACTCTTTCAGCGCGCAGGATCAGGATCAAGGAGATAAGAAGGATGATCAGAAGGTTAAGGAAAAGCATGCCTGCAAGGGACAGAACTCCTGCAAAGGCGAGGGCGGCTGCAAGGCCAGCGACAACGGCTGCAAAGGAAAGAACAGCTGCAAGGGCAAGGGCGGTTGCGCCACCGATGGCTCCAAACCGCCTCAGGAGTAACTCGAAGGGCAGCTTAATTCAATGTGGGGGGTTGGGAAATGCTTTCCTGGCCCTCTTTTCCTCACGACGGGGGCAAAAGGCAATATGCCAGGAAATCGTTTTAACGGATTGACGGACTACGGAATCGGAATTGGCCTGCGGGCTCCGCACTACGAGCATATTTTGTCCCGCAAGCCGGTTGTCGACTGGTTCGAGATTATCTCCGAGAATTTCATGATCGACGGCGGACGCCCGCTACACGTCCTGGATCAGATTCTCGAGCAATACAAAGTGGTGCAGCACGGCGTCTCGATGTATTTTGGCTCGGCGGAAAAACCCAATCGTGAACACCTAAGCCGTTTGAAGGAGTTGGTGAAACGCACCAACACTCCGTGGCTATCCGATCACCTTTGCTGGGGCAGCGTCGACGGACGCTATACGCACGACCTTCTTCCCATGCCTTACACCTTTGAAGCGGCACGCTTGACCGCGCAGAAAGTTCGCGAAGTGCGCGACTTCCTGGAAGTTCCTATCGCCGTCGAAAACGTCAGCAGTTACGCCGAATATCATGTGTCGGAGATGACCGAATGGGAATTCCTGAATGAGGTCGTCGAGCAGGCTGACTGCGGGATTCTATTGGACGTAAACAATATTTACGTTTCGTCGCAAAATCACAGTTTTGACCCTTTTACTTATGTCAACAGCGTACCCGCTGAGCGCATCGCGCAGATCCACATCGCGGGCCACTCGAAATTCAAAAAATACATTCTCGATACTCATGACCATCCGGTGCTCGATCCCGTGTGGAAGCTGTATGAACGCGCCATCCAACGCGCCGGCCACACCGCTACATTGCTTGAATGGGACGACAGTATCCCTTCCTTCGAGGAAGTTCACCGGGAAGCACTGAAGGCCAATCGCTTTCTCGCGGACACCACCCTAGCGGTGGCCGTATGACCCTTGTCACCCTTCAACGTGCCATCGCTCGCGCGGTCATGCAGCCGCTAACTTCTTCAGAGCGCATGCGCCGTTCTGCTCCTGATGGTGGGGCCATGAGTGCTTACGCAGCCCGCTTTATAAAACCGAATGACCGTCTGACATCGTTCGAGCGCCTCGAAATCTACAACCGGCAATATTGGTTTCGTCTGCTGTCCAGCATGGTGGAAGATTTTCCGGGCTTGCGCGCCATCGTTGGCAGTAAGCGATTCGAGGCCATGTCCACAGCCTACCTAACGGAATGTCCATCGCGCTCGTTTACCTTGAGAAATCTTGGCGCAGGTCTTGAAGGATGGTTGCTCAAACATCCGCATTGGCTGCGCGGAGACCGGCTTCTTGCGCTAGATATGTTGCGCTTGGAGTGGGCCGAACTGGAGGCCTTCGATGGACAAGCCAAACCCGCCCTTCGCACCGAAGATCTCGAGAGTATGGCCGGGCCGGATCTGAGGCTGGGAATTCAGCCCTATGTGAGACTACTCGAGCTCCATTACCCGGTGGATGATTTGCTTCTTGCCGTAAAAGGTGGCAATGACGAAAGCACCAGTTTTGCCAGCAACGCTGTTCAGGACCGCCGGAAACACAATGACGTACAGTCCGTCGCCAAGCAAAAGCCCGCACGCGTATTCCTCGCCGTACATCGCTTGGATTTCTCTGTCTATTTCCGCCGCATCAGCCAGGAAGAGTATGTCGTGTTGAGTTCCCTCCGGAATGGAAAGTCCGTTCAGCGCGCCATCGAGTTGGCTTTTCACAAGAGCGCCGTGTCATCTACCGATCGCGCGTCATCCGTTCAACATTCGTTTCAAACCTGGGCAACGTTGGGCTGGTTCTGTCAGCAAGATGAAAACCTTCGGGCCATAAAGAAACAAAGAAATTGAGAAAAAGGATCGGACAAAAGGCATCAACAAGATGATTACGAGAACTTGAGCGTTGGCATAAAGGCTTTTTCGGCCTGGTTTCTTATCTGCGGTCAGCACTCCTGCGACATTGGATTCCCTAAAATAGACAATTCACTGAATGGAACCCTTAACTTTTCTAACCGAGAAGCATGGGCAGAAGGACGCCTAAGCTGAGAGCAAAAAACCACAGCGCAGGCGCGGGAGTTCCCACCGGACGCAGGCGCCGTCGCTCTTGGGCCGCGGTTCGGGGATCCAAAAGCAAATAATGTGTGTAGTGCTGATCGAACAGCGAAAAAACCAAAGCCGTCACTACTCCGTAGATCAGGTGTCCAAGAAGGGATGGCAGCAGAGCCGAGACGGCGTCCGTGCTCCAATCACACACCCCAGTCAGCAGCAAAGGCAGCAGCGTCAGCGGCCCGAGATACCACCAAATCAAACCGAACAACCATCCCCACCCGAGACTCGATCCCGAACTGGATGTTTCGTTTCGGAATAGCAGACCGTAGCTCATCCCGATCACGGCGCTCACTGCCAAGTGAATAAGGATTGGGCGAAACCCTACTAAACTCGCGCTCACCCCCGCGATTTTAGGCAACACGCCGGTGGCCATCATTATCGGCAGCGACGCGAGGCCGCCAACAAAACCGGCCGTGGCGCCCCATCCCAGCGAACGAAGTACATGCAAGCCGGGCCCTTCGATCTGGCGGTTTAACGGGTCAGACTGAATGAACAGACGAACCCAAATCTTGTCGATGGTCCCATACGCGACTCCTAAAATCAGTCCGTACAATATGTGTCCCACTAGCGAACCAAACACGGCGCTGCCTTGTTCGGCCGACCAATCAATTGGCATGCCCGCAGCGAGCGGAGACAACGTCAGCGGTCCTAGAAACCACCAAAAAATTCCAAAGCCGAGCCCCCATCCCATGCAAGACCCGTAGCCACGAACATCCCGCTGAAAAAGCAATCCGAAGAACACACCGATGAAAAACGCCACTAGAAAATGCAGAGCGATGGTCTTGGGGCGAGAACTGAGCGCACCAAATCCCACCAAGAGAGGAAAGTAATCGCCGGAAGACACCCACCTGCCAAAAATTAAGCCACCCAGCGCGCCTGAAACACCCCCGGCTACGATGGCGCGGCCCCACGCGAATTTGCGGTCGGCACTGGAAGCGCGCAATGCGCCGCGAATGCCGAGTCCTACACCGACTGGCATTCCTATGCAGAGCAGATATCCGACGAGCTCCGGGAAGTGAGCCCGCGCGTCCTGAAGCATTGTGGCGGAATGTCCGCTAAGAGATGCAAAGTAAAACATCCTGCCAGCTGAAATTACCCACAGCAAAAACGAAGAGGCCAAACCCCAGATCAGTCCTGCACCTGGACTTGACGCGCGTTGCGGAAAGAATAATCCGAAGACTAGGCCAAAAATTGCACCGAGCAATCCTCCCGAGAGGGTTGAAGTGTGCGACAGAGCACTTTGAAGCAAACCGCCCGCTACGCCCAAGGCACAGCCCAGCAGCGGCTCAACCCAGGACGACGAGCGGGAAAAACTCGCTGCTGTCGGCTGATCTGCAATGGATTGGGTTTCAAACATAGGCTGCGCCTATTTCAGGTCAACGGTCTGAACAATGTCACGCGGGAAAAATAATTCGATGTTCCAGTCTATAAGCACGCGAATTTTTCGTTCCAAGCCAGGCAACTTCAAAAGATATATAGTCCGCCACAGAATCCACGCAAACAAACCAGAGAACCGCCAGAATGTGTTGCTGGCGAAAGGCACCCGCAACTCCGCACAAGCGCTCTGATGACCCACGACGCATAGGGCGCCCAGCGAATCGAAATGAAACGCGCGCGCCGGCTGGCCGTTTATCCCGGCAATGATGTTGCTCGCAAGAACTTCAGCCTCGCGGAGAGCGAACTGCGCAGTGGGAGGGCACATCTGGCCGGTCCTTGCATCTCTTACGGCGGCGCAATCGCCGATTGCCCACAAACCAGCGTGGCCGGGCACTGAGAGATTGTCGTTCACTATGACCGCACCGCGCTTGTCCTTTTTTATGGCCATGGACTGTAACAATGGATTAGGCGCTGTGCCAGCGGTCCAAACCAGTGTTTCGGTGCGAATCTCGCCATCGTCAATGGACACGACATCATCTCCCGCGTCGGTAATGCGAGTGTTCAGGCGAAAAGTCACTCCGCGCATTTCCATCTTTTCTTGCGCATACCGCGCCAGGGACTCGCTTAACTCCGGCAGGATGCGGTCGCGCGAATGAACCAGCACGACGTTCAACTCCTGCGGATGAAGCGTGGGATAGTCCACTAAAATGCCGCGTGCGAAATCGTTCAGCGCGCCGGCCAGCTCCACGCCGGCAAATCCGCCGCCCGCGATAACAAAAGTAAGAAGCGAAGAACGCAGCCGAGGGTTCGGCTCGCGATCGGCGCGCTCAAACATCTCGATAACGTGATTCCGGATGCGAATAGCATCGAGAAGTGTCTTAAAATTAAATGCGAGCTTCTCAATATTGGCCATCCCAAAATAATTCGAGACCGATCCCAGCGCGAAAATCAGGTGGTCAAAAGGAACACTGCGTGCGCCAGCCGCTCCGTCTGCAGTTGAATCGCTGCTGTCCAGAGTCACCGAATGCTTTTCGAGGTCCACCTCACGCACCATGCCTCGAATGAATTCAGTGCGGTGCAGCGCGCCCCGCAATGGAGTGCTGATGTGACTGGGCTCCAGGCTGCTTCCCGCTACTTCGGCGAGCATGGGAGTAAAAAGAAGCGCATTCGTCGCGTTAACGAGCGTGATACTGGTCGAAAAGTCCGTTCGCAACTTCTTCTCAAGACACTCCGCCGTGTGCATTCCCGCGAATCCGCCACCTAAAATAACGATGCGATTTTTCACCGAAATCTGCGACACCGTAGACTCCGGTTCGGGACCGAAGAACAACGCGGCAAGATCTTGCAATCCCTGGATGGCAATCCCCAGCGTCGCACCGTACACCACCCATGCCACTAAAGCGGGGAAATGCTGTCGCATTTCTTCCGCGCTCCACTCGGGCCTCTGGCCCGCCATGATCGGCACCGCGATTACACTGATGAGACCCCACAGCGGAATACCAAGCGAAGCTCCCGTCATGAGGTTGTCCACGTATGCCCAGCGCGTCGGCCTTATTCCGGCGGAATACACAGCCCCAACAAGAACGCCCAGTAATAAATTGACGGTTGAATAATGAAGCGTAGCGATTAAAACGATGCTGGCGATGGCGCCGCCTAAAATACCAATCAAGCATCGGCGAGACACACGATTCATAGAAACCTGCTGTCCAAAAACGTTCAAATCGTTCTATCTATCCAGCGGAACGACGTAATGCACGAATGCCCACAACGAGCGGTCCGCCTTGCGTGCCTATGTGATTCACAACAGGCCAGGAAGTTCCTGTTGACAGACTGCAAAACCCCCAATGCCGGTCTATCATTCCGAAGGAGCCTGGCATTCGTCTATTAACGTTAGAATGTGCGAGGCCCATAACGGCGAGAATAGTGAGCCAATGGAGACAGTGCAATGGACGATCTGTATGCCATCAATGGCGCCAAGACAGAATTTCGAGAGTGTTTCAACCTGGGCGATATCTCCAAAATCCTAGCCATTGCCGACCCGGATTTGGTTGGTTTTACCGACGGCGCGCCAAGCGAATTCGGCCAGAGTGGCCTGAATGGATTAAGAATCCGACTGGAGAACTTATTCGAGCACTTCACTGTAAAGCTCGTGGTTATCGTGGTTGAAATCCGTCTGAAGGGAGACGTTGCCCACGATTACGGGTGGCATGACTTTACCCTCACGCCCAAACACGGCGGCGAGGTAATACATCGCCGGGATCGTTATGTAGACATCTGGCGAAAAAACAAAGAAGGTAAGTGGAAGCTATGGATGTACATCAATAATCAAGACGTCGCGGATGCCTTGCCGGAAGGCGAACTTACTCGCGCGGCACATTAGGGGGCAGTTCTCGAATCTTGTCGTACAAGCGCTTATTAAACCCTTCCGGCATCTGAAACAACGTTCCGTCGCCAACCAACCCCACGACGTTTCGCGTTCCGTCCAGTACCGCGGTGCAGTGCGCGCAAGCGCCGAAGTGTTTCTCCATTCTCTCGCGGAGATCGACAGAGATATCCTCGTCAAGATAATTGGAGATCTCCCGCCACACTTCCACGCAGCTAATTTCAATTGTCGGCATTACGTCCTTCTCTCATCACCACGCTCTGACCTTTCGATAGGGCTGCCCTTTAATCCAGCAACCGTCGATTCCAGGGGCTAGACTGTCCCTCAACAGCAATCTTGCACGATGTAGTCGAGTCTTCACACTCCCTTCTGAAATTCCCAGGATAGTGGTGGTTTCCTTGATGCTCAAGCGCTGAACATCCCTCAGGATCAGAACCTCGCGATAATTGGCGCTGAGCGAACTGATGGCGTCCTGCACTGCTTGCCGGATCTCATTTTCTTCCAGCAATTCCGAAGGAATAGGTCGCCAATCGGCATAATCTTTGGGCCAGAATTCTCCATTTTCGGTCTGCTGCGAGTCATCTATGGATTCGTAAAGATTCGCGTGGGCTTTCCGCAATTTCATTTTTGCTTCGTTATAGGTGATTTGTACCAACCAGGTACTGAACTTTGACTCGCCGCGAAAGCTCCAGAGCTTGGAAAACGCCTTTAAGACCGCTTCCTGAGCAACTTCCTCCGCGTCGGCTGGATTTTTCACGATCGAGATGGCAGTTGCGTACACCATGCGCTCGTAAGGGCGCACCAGCTCATAGAAAACTTCTCGTTCACCCTCGCAGACCCTCTTTATTAGTTGTGCTTCGCCAGCTCGCGATTGCGACTGTATTGCGCTCATTTGCACCAACGAGTTCTTATCTCGACTGGGAGCAGCCGTTCTTTGAGGATAAGTGTCACTAGCCACAGCACACACTGTTCGTCACATAGGTGCGATTCGCTAGGAAGGAAAAAGTTTCAGAGGTTCGCTTCAAAAGCCGCCGTCCGTATCTGATTTGTTATGACGCGGAGGCGCTATGCAGCGTGCTCACGCGATCCTGGATTCTCGCCACCATTTCGCGCGTTACGGGAACGTTCAGGTTATAACGCTCTCCGCGGCGAAGGATCGGGCCCCCGATCGCGTCCAGTTCCGGCACGCGGCCTGCCGACACATCCTTCTGCATGGAGCTGCGCATCGTTGCGGGTAGTGATGCCAGAGTGGCCAGAATTTTTCCGCGATCGACGGCCGCTCCGTCCACTACCGCTACCGCACAGGCCTCGCCCACGGCGGATTCGAGGCGCGCGCGCTAAGCCGAGTCGACAAAAATTCCCTGCTTGTCCATGTCGCTGGCCGTACCTGTCAGCGCAAACGGTCCCAGGAAAGCGAGCTTGCTCCACAGCATGGTTTTCTCGTCAGCTTGAAATTCACAAGTAAAACCACCATGCCGAAGCCGATCGGCGACATAGCTTTGTTTCAATCGAACCGGCGACTCCGTGACCCCGTTGGGAGTGTTCAGCGTGAGTTGTCCCGGGTAACCGCTCTGGTTCTCCGGGCGAACGAGGAGCGTCACGTCCTCGCCTTCGTGCGCGAGAACCGCTCCGACCAGCCCACCTACTGCGCCCGCTCCGAGAATCGCGTGCTTCATAAGTCGTCGCCCGGCGAAGTCGCAAGTAGATACTCTGCACGATCCTCGATCATGAGTTCCCCCGGGATGAGCCGCCCGGCGCGACAAGTTCATAGGAAGATGTGAGCTGCAGTGTCTTGTGGAAAGTTCGGTACAACGGGCAACGCATGGCGTACATGCCATGCACTCTCTCGACCGTGTCTTTGACGTCTTGAGGCGCGATCAGCTTCATGGCCACGTGGATCCGCCGGATAACCAGCACGTTTTCTTCCGTTTCCACTTCGCCGGTTATCTCGGCAGTGAGCTTTCCATTGCTTGCATCAATTTGGCGCGCTTCCAGCGCACCTCCAAATGTACCCATCATTCAACCAGCGGTTGCGGAAATGACGTAGTCGATCGTTGAGGAATGTGATTCTTTCAATTTGGCCGGATCCACCTTGTAGTGCTCCGCAATGGCTCCGTGGACGCTAAAAATCACCGGCTGTGCTTCGCCCGGCAAATGGGCTACTCGATACGGTCCTTGTTTTCGTTCAATGCGCGATTTGGAAACATAAACAACATCGGCCACGATTTACTCCTTTAACTCAAGCATGAACCCACTTCCATGCTTCCAATCGCCTACTTGTGGCGAATGGCTTCCGGAGATCGCTTCATATCAAGTGGAAGAATCTGCAATTGCCACTTTACAGGAACGGATGATGGCGGAAAACATACCGTCTTGTCGCAGGCCTGGTATTTGAGTTCTCCGGCAATGACAATCGTTTTTTCTCCCGACGCCAACGCGCTGACTAACTCCTTGGAAGGAATCACGGTCACATCCTGCGAAATACGAAACTTCCCGTCGAAAACCGGGACGTGTTCCTTGATCGCCTCCAGGTACAGCACTTTTGACCTTGGATAACTGACCGGTTGGAACTCTATTCCTGCGTGTTCCTGCAAGTTCAGCTCAATCGGCTTATAGCCTTGCACTCCGGGAGAATAAACGTGCACGTCTGGCGGAAGCTCCACGTCCGCGATGAGGCTTACCCTCGCTCCCGGTATCACGCTGCGATCCGATTGTGCAAGCGTCAATCGAAGATGCGCGGCTTCGACATTTGCGGAGACTTCCGCGCCCAACTCCGGGAAAAGTTTGGCGATTACGTTGTTGCTCGTCAATCGATCCGTATACTTTGGTGTGAAATATTTTTCGCGAATTACTCCGTTCGTGTCGATGAAGAAGAAGCCGGGAAAGGCCATCCCCTTGTTCATCCCTTTAGCTTGGGCGTTAAGCACATGGAACCTGCTGATAATTTCGGAATTGGGATCGGCCAGCAACGGAAAATCAATATTGTGCCGCTCCGCGAAATCCTTCAGGATGGCCGGGCTGTCGTAACTGATGGCCGCCAGTTTCAGTCCTTGCGCGTCAAATTTCTGTTTTGCATTTTGCAGCTGCACGAGCTGCGCTTTGCAGAATGGTCACCAGTCCGCCGAGCGGAAGAACAGCAACACCGTGCCTTTGGACCCCTTGAGTGTTTCGTTTGATTGTTGATGGCCGAACTGGTCGCTCAGCGTAAACGCTGGTGCCGGGGAGCCGGTGTCCAGCCCAAGAACCGGCTCAGCAGGCTTTGTAGCGGGCGGATTCTCTTGCCCGCCCGCAAATACAAACAAACCGAATAACGAAAAACAAAGAGTAGCGAATTGTGGTTTCATCATGCTCCGTTTGGTTTGTTTCTTTGCTGGGCTGTTAGCGAACCACTTGTCAACGAACAACTCCGACACATGGCAGTAGTGTGAAATTAATTAGAAAGCCTTGCGGACGCCACACCCAGCACCCGGCCTGCGGACGGTTCCTGGATGATTCCCACGATCCTCAGGTGCCCTCGGCTCTCGTTACTCACATTGACGGTGATGTCCTTGGAGACTTTGTCAGCCTTATTCACTGTCCCCACTGGGACGAGGCTCCGCAACACGGCAACGTGTTTCAATGTCCTTCCGGCGTTCTCTCCGCGGCGAACTTGCGATACATCGCTTTCGTCGGCTATCGCCAGGTAGAGGTTCGCCGAACGAGCTCCGATTGCCTCAAGAGGACTCGCCTCAACGTGCATGCTCACCTTATTGTTGTTTTCGAAATGAACTCCGGACAGACTCAACGGCACCTTTACAAATCTGGTTTCATTTTCGACTGCGTCGATCGCGCCTAGCTCGTCGCTACCAACCAGCTCCGCGTGTCCGTCAACAACCATCTGCGGCGTGTAGATGCTGCTGCGGCCGAAGTGTGCCGCGTAGGCACTTTGCCGTTCGCTGTATTCATGGGAAGAGTACGGATCCTTCCACCCGATATCGTTCCAATAATCCACGTGCTCGCTGAGAACGATGAGCTCCGCTCCATTCACGGGTTGAGAGCGATCGAGCTTTTCTAACAAAGCATCGGCCGGAGGGCAGCTGGAACAGCCCTCGGAAGTAAACAGTTCTATCAGCACCGGCGTGCGCGAGCCGGCATCGCAGCCGTTAACCGCCGGCGCGCTCGCTCCATGAACATATTGAACGGAAATAACCGCCAGCACCGAGAGCGCCAGCACTAAAGTAATTTCAAAACTGAAACGCATCATCCCGCCTGCCAACCATTTGATATTTTTCATTGGATCCCTGAACTTTCTGGATCGCCGCAATGGGCTCTCCGATGCCGTTCCACGCTTGGCTCCGGCTAGCAATGAGCTAATTCTTGGTAAACGTGAAAGTCTCTTCCTCGGCTACGAGGATAATGGGCGGTCCACCCGAGGAAATCTTTGCGGCGTGCGCTAACGCCTCCTGGCCGCCAGCCGACGCAGCGCACGCCTCCAGGGCTTGCATCGACGGAAAGTAAACCTCTGCAACCCGGTAAAAGGGAGGAGTGCCTTGGGGAGAACCTAGAACCTTGCTTGCCACCATTTTGGTTTTGCCGGCCAGTCTAGCGACTGCCAGAGGAACATGCTCAGTCTGGTAGATGTTTTCGAAATCAGCAACGTCTTTGGGACGCGGATAAATGACCACTAACTTTACGCTTTTCATTCACGGCTCCTATTCGGAACTCGCCCCGCCACATCAATGGGAAGACCAACGGAGAGCAGCGTCATCCCCGTTTAGTCGTGCAAGCACAGCTCCCAGCAGTTCAATGAGATGGACCAGGAGCACAAAGGATTCAGACTGATCACGAAATCCTAGCGCAGTTTCCAACAGCCGCCAGACGCGACCGTAGAGTCAAATCCAACTTTTCATAGCTCAAGCGGGCGGGAAGTTACGCGTGTCGAATTGTGGGAACTTTAACACCGCGAGTCCATCTCACCCTTTGTACACGGTTTGCGAATAATTGTTGAAAAGCGCTGGCTAGTCGCTTTCTAGAAGCTGCGACCGCGCCGATCAGCGACAAGAACCCAAACGTTTCCAAGGAGAAAAAATGAAAAATCAATATGTGAGAATTTTGCTCGCAGTTCTTTGCTTTGCAGGCATGGGCATAACCGCCGCGGCCCAAGGTCGAGACCTTATCGTTGTAACACTGCCGTTCCCGTCTGTTGCCAGTGGCAAAATGCTCCCCGCAGGAAAATATATTGTTAGCCGGGTTTCGGGTGACAAATTAGAGGGACTGATCCTAAGCAGCTACGACACTCACACAAGTATTATTGTGCACCCCATCGACGTAGAAGATGCCTCTGAGGACAATCCTCAAGTGAGTTTCACAAGAGTTGCAGGACAGAATTTCCTTAGCAGCATCCGGACCGCATACGACATTTATAACCTCCCGTTGTCCCGGCCGGCGATTATGGTGGCCGCGACAACGCCGCATCAACACACCCATGCTTCAGAGAGTTCTGGGAACAACTGAATCCTGATTTCAGGGGGCTCGAGGGGGGTATGGATCTGTCCAATACAGACTCCTCATCGCCGAACCAATTTTCACAGAGGTGATCGAAATCACTATTTTCATTATCAGTTGAGCAAGCTCTAAAAGGAGATTCAGCAAGTGAACACTATGAATGTTAAGCAGCGAACTCTCGAACTGTTCAAACACTCGATTGCCCCGGGCGTTCCCGTATCACTCCACAAAGCACGCGAGAATAAAGCCAGGTTGCTCGTTGGTCTTCTCATGGCGGTTATCTTTTGGTCCGTCCCGACCTTTGCGCAGGAGAAAAATGAAGTGGGGCTCGTGATTGGAGGGATCGTCACACCTAGTCAAACTGTGTCTCCTGGGGCCAACCTCGTCGTCCCCAGCGGAACGCTTCCAAATTTAAATATCACCTTCAATTCAGCGTTAACGTTAGGCGCCGATTACGATAGAAACGTGCTGCATACCCACGGGTTTGCAATCTCCGGAGGCCTTGACTTCCTGGCTTCTCCGCTGGATGTGAAGCTCAATCAGCGGTCCGCGAATGTTATTAACCAATATGCCTTTGTTTTTCTGACTCCCCACGTCCGGGTAAAATTCCATCCTTCTGGATTCATTTCTCCCTGGCTCTCATTCGGTGGGGGCTATGCCCGTTTCCTTGAGACCGCGCCTGTTAACACGACATCCTTTAGTCAGGGCACCAACACCGGAACGTTTGTTTTTGGCGGAGGCCTGGACACACGGCCGGTCTTGCACGTGCTCAGAATCCCCATTGGTTTCCGGCTTGAGGTTCGTGACTTCTATTCCGGCCAGCCCAATTACAATGAGAAAACCACTGGCAATCTTCAAAATAACGTGGCCTTCACCGGGGGTCTGCTCATCCGTTTCTGAAGCCCAACCAGCGTCAGTACCTCCCGCGCCCGCCATTTCTCATAAGTGCATTAGTAGATCCTGGCGGAAACTATTTGGTGAGATGGGAATCTCACTTTCGCGTGGCTTTCAGCGAGCTAAGAAAACGGTCGCTCTTGACATCGGCGCGGGCTAATTACGTCTTGGGTGGAGGTGGATCACTAGAAAACGAGATGCGCTCGTGTCCAACAGCCGTCGGAGCAGAAAACACAGCTTCAAACGAACGGAAACGAGCCGCCGAACAAGTTTTGATAAGCACAATTCTGGCGGGTGAGAAGGACTTGTTCCTTGAGCTGGTCCGTCCTCATCAACGCACGGTATACGCGACCGTCATTTCCATGCTCGGAAGCAAGGAAGACGCTGAAGATGTAACACAAGATGTGTTGCTGAAGGCGTTGGCGCGTCTTCACCAGTTTCGCCGAGAGTCGGCATTTGGCACTTGGTTGATACAAATTGCCATCAACGAAGCGCGAATGCGCAGACGAAAGCTGAGGCATGGAATTATGTTTTCGTTGACGAGTGAACCCGATGGCGAAGGCGCATACGTACCTAAAGAGTTCGCGGACTGGCGTGAGATCCCCTCCGAAGCTCTGGAGCGAAATGAGATTCGCGAAGCGCTGGCCAAAGCTTTAACTTCACTCGAAGAACACTACCGGCTGACCTTTATTCTCCGCGACGTGAACGAACTCAGTATCACGGAAACCGCCAGCATCCTGGGAATTTCGCCGGCAGCGGTAAAGTCGCGCCTCAGGCGCGCCCGCTTAATGTTGCGGGACATTCTGTCGCCCGGATTGCAAAACGGCGGACATGTGGATTTAGCGTTCAAAGAGGTAAGGAAGCCATGGGAATAACTTGTGAAGAAGTTTGGCGAGACATTTCCGACTATATCGATGATGAGCTAGCGCCTAAACAACGCGCTGCGCTCGATGAGCATTTTGCGGGGTGTCGTCACTGCACCGCGGTCCTGGAAGGGACTTGCAACGTTATTCGTCTGTATCGCGATGAACGAGTCTTGGCGCCCGCGCAAGGGTTTGGCGATCGCCTCGAGGGACGAATCAATCAGCAACTCCGTCAGGCAAGCCAAGGAAGCCAGGGATCGGTAGTGACAATGCGTCCTTCGCGTCGCGCGGTTCTGGCCTGGGCCTTGTCCGCCGCTGCCGCCGTGCCCTTAGGCTTCGCGTTATTCTCCAGGAAGCCATTCGCGTTGCCCGGCTTCCATCACCAGGACCCCGCGAATTCACCGGTGACCGGACTTGTGGCCGTCTCCCAGGATAACGGTGACAAGCTCTTTCATATTCCTAGCTGCCCCTATCTGCATGGCAAACCCAAATTTTTACCCGTCCAGGAAGCACTTCACGAAGGGTATACGCCGTGCCCGATTTGCATCGGAAAGCGCAAGCTCGAGAAGAAGGGATAGCTTCCGCAGTGCATTAGATTGCGATTTGATCTGCAGACTGAAACTTTCTTCTTTTCATTGAGTCTCAAGTAATGAGATGCGTACGTTTTTAAGCTGTCTCCTCCAGTGCGCATTTGGTTCCTGCGCGGCAACTGAAATTGCCGCGCCAGGAGCCTCAAGCTCGAACCATCTGACAGGAAGCACCGGTCGGGCAGGGTAGAAAAACTGAAGCGCGACGGAAATTTGCTTTATGCCGCGATGGCGGGACAGTGAGACGACAAATAAACACGGACGCAGTTAGCCAACTTTTGCCGACTAAAGAGATGCTTGTCAGCGCGGTGGCGCACGCCAAGTCGCCGGCTTCGCTTGAAAAGCTGGGCATTTACGTTTCACGCTACGGACTGGTGGTCACGCTGCTGTTAATCGGCGTTCTAAAGTTTTCTGCCGCCGAAGCCCACGGTATTCAACCGCTTGTTTCGAACAGTCCACTGATGTTTTGGCTTTACCGGATCTTCAGCCTCCAGGCCGTTTCCAATTTAATCGGGATGATCGAGATCCTCGTTGCCTTGCTTATCGGTTTACGGCCTTTTTCGGCGAAAGTCTCTTTCATCGGCAGCCTCGGGGCCATCATCACTTTCTTACTCACTATAAGTTTCCTCTTCTCTACACCAGGCGCCTTCCAGTTGTTACACGGGTTTCCTGTGTTGGGAGACGCGGGACAATTTCTCATCAAGGATCTTGTTCTACTTGGCGCGTCGATCTGGACTGCGGCCGAGTCACGAAACGCATTCTAGTGGTGCACCGCGTTGTGGCTGGCCTACCAACCAATCTATGGATCCTGCCCAGGACCCACGATTCAGGTTAACCAGGGTGATCAGGTACGAATCGTAGTCGAGAATCGGTTGCGTGAATCTTTCGCCATTCACTGGCATGGCCTCGAAATCTCTTACGCCATGGACGGGGCGGCCTTTCTGCTGTGCCCTCCCAATAACAGCCGGTCACTATCGGATTTCGTCGTGCTCGCTCCACTTTTTCAAATTGTCTTGAAACTTTTGTTGTGTGCCGTCATCTCACTTTCATTCATTTTACGAGGCACAATGGACTCTGAATTTCGCGGACAGAAGCTGATTGTTGTCGGAGGAACGAGCGGAATAGGCAACGCTGTCGTGAAGATGATTCTCGAACAGGGGGGCACGGCGGTTCTCATCGGGCGTCGCGAAGACAAGACAAAGAAAGCGATTGCTGAACTAACCTCATACGGTCAAGTCTTCAGCGAAACGGCGGACATCACGAACAGTGCCGAGCGCGGCGCGCTCATCAGTCGTCTGGATGCCCAACACCACGACGCTACGTTGCTGGTGAACGCTGCTGGCGTCTTTATTCCCCAGCCTTTCCTGGAACATACCCAGTCTGATTATGACCGCTACCTAGAAATCAATAAGGGAATCTTCTTTATCACTCAATGCGTGGCTAAGAACATGGTTGCTGGAAAGAAAGGCGGTTCCATTGTGAGCATTGGCTCGATGTGGGCCAGGCAAGCCGTACAAGCGACGCCCTCTTCCGCCTACTCAATGGCCAAGGCGGGCTTGCACTCACTCACGCAACATCTCGCGATGGAACTCGCGGGCGCCAGTATTCGCGTAAACGCTGTGTCACCTGCCGTCGTGCGCACTCCAATCTTTGAGAGTTTCATTCCAAAAGATCAGCTAGATGGGGTTCTGCAAGGCTTCAATCGTTTTCATCCCATCGGTCGTATCGGGCGCGTCGAAGACGTAGCCGAAGCGATCACATTTCTACTGTCGACCAAGTCGTCCTGGGTTACCGGCGCCATCTGGGACATCGATGGCGGCGTAATGGCCGGTCGCAATCAGTACAACGCCTGACACAGAGCGGCTCGCCTCTGTCTGCCTCGATTTTTTTTGGCAAAGCAAGGTGCTGTTGTGTCCCTCCCTTAGCAGAATTGGTTCACGATTCTTGGGCCAGAGGAAAAGTGCGTACCAGTAGCGGAGCGGTTCCAGTAGGTATTGCCAGCAACAACACTCAGTGAGGTTTCCTCTGCTGGGTTCTTGGCCAGTCCTTGAAGAGCTGTTTGCTCCGCTTCCTTTAGATTATGGGCCCTATGCGGTGAGGGAACACCGTTCACGCAGATTGGACATGTATCGTTATTTGTTTGATGCTTCATTGCTAGGACGGATGGCTGTCGCATCATGGATGACAAACGAATTTCCACACCAGCCGTATCGCACTAGTTCTACGGCAGAGTGTTAAGTTTGTGACCGAAAGTGATTCCTTCGAGTTGTCGCCAACCTCTCCGATCCCATCATTGACCGCGTTATGGCGAAGTTGCGAACCGACCTCAGTTGACAGTAATAGTTAATGTCGTGGCAGCGCATTTGTGAGCATCGCGCATACCCTCTGACTTTTGTCCCACCAATTATTAGCAACGGTGGGATATCGTAGCCCGCAGAAGTCCTTCTTGCGCATTCCCCGCCGTACCTTTTTCTCCCATTCATGAAACTTTCTTGAGGCCAACCAATCCTATCGCCTTGACAGGCAACGAGCGTACTCAACTCTTTGGTGGCCGTTACCATTAGTAGAGTCGCCAGCAGATATTGGAGGAATAGACATGTCACGACTACAAGCAATTCAATCTAAAGAGTTTCGTAAGCTATCGCGTTACTTGCCGGTGAACGTGCTTGTTCCAAAATCGGCGGTACAGGATAAGACGACCCAGAAAAAGCCGGGATCCAATAAGTCCGTCACTAACCGCATCGATACCAGCGATGTCTGCTTACCGCTGGATGCAGCGAAGGCCTGGTTGAAAAATCCCAACGCCACAGACACGTTTGAGTTTGGGGAAGTGACAGGATGTTTTTCAACGATGGAAATTCATCGCAATGGCCAGTCCGTTATTCTCACACTTAAGGAATTCACAACTCTCGCGTATCTGATCAAGAACCCGCGAAGAGTGATCTCACGGGACGAACTGCTCAATGAAGTGTGGGGATACGCGAACTATCCTTATACAAGGACTGTCGATAACCACATTTTGAGGTTGCGCAAAAAACTAGAAACAGAGCCTTCCCGTCCCAAGCATTTTCATACGGTCCATCGCGCTGGGTACAAGTTCTTACCGTAGGACCAGTATCCGACGGTCTAGAGAGGCCTGCGTGTCACCCATTAACATCGCAAAGGCCTGCTCGAGTCCTCTATAAGTCAGGAAACAATGCCTGAAGTACAACAGTGCGCAAAGTGCGGCCCGATTATCGAGAGTGGAGAAGTGTTCGTCAAGTTCAAAAATCCCAATCAGCCGCCTCTTTTCTTTCACCATTGCGGCGGAGGAAATTGTTATTGGGAGTACCTTCGCGACCAAGTTCTCAAAGTTCAGGGCCACCGTCGGCAACACACTCAAGTCGCCGCTTGATAATTCGACGCGGTAAAAGTTCCGCGCAATTTAAAGTAACAAGGGTGACCCAGAAACCAAGTGGTATTCAGCTGGCATGCACTGGAAAGATGCCCCGGCTTCTGTGTTTTGGAAGGGCCCGGCAGTTCGAATCATTCCCAGTCTTGAGAACTCCTTGAACGAAGTGCATTGATAGCGGGTACAAGAAGAGCGCGTAACGAGCTCCGGAATGCGGCACAAGCCGCGGACGCGAAGCGTTTGTTTTGGTGCACTCTTGGTGCACCCTAGCGTGCAAATGGGACGATTCAATGCAACTGACAGCGTGCTAAGTTATTCAAAAGACATGAAACGTGGTGAGTTCGAACAGGGCAGGTAGATTTAGCAAACCGCCGCCTTGAGCCTAATTTTGGCTCTTGGGTTGTGAACCGAAGGCTGTCCACACTGACGGTCATGATTTATTTCAGCCTTGAGGCGGTCCGGCCCCGACCTATTTGGAGATGTTGAACATCCGTAGAGGTACGATACCTGCTTCGATGGAAAGCACCGGACGACGACAGGTCGATTCCAAACGAGTGACCGTGGCTATTGCCCAGTCCGCTCCCGTTTACCTTAACAAACGGGACAGCCTGGCAAAGGCTCTCGATCTCATTCAGAAAGCAGCCGGACGAAATGCGCACCTCGTGGCGTTTGGCGAGACCTGGCTGCCCGGCTATCCGGCCTGGCTCGATGTCTGCCCCGGCGCTGCGCTATGGGAAAGCTCAGCGGTGAAAGACGTATTCGCCAGACTTAGAAACAACAGCGTCTGCATTCCCGGCGACGAAGTAAATTTGCTCTGCGAAGCGGCGCGCGATCTGAAGATTGCGGTTGTAATGGGGGCGAATGAGCGAGTCGATCTCGGCCCGGGAAACGGCACGCTCTACAACTCGCTTTTGACCATTTCAGAGGACGGCCAACTAAAAAATCACCACAGAAAACTTGTCCCGACTTACACCGAACGGCTGGTGTGGGGAAATGGTGATGGGCGCGGACTAGAAGCGGTGTCTACCGCTGCCGGGCGCGTAGGCGGGTTGATTTGCTGGGAGCACTGGATGCCACTCGCGCGCATGGCCCTGCACAATTCCGGCGAGCACATTCATGTGGCTGTCTGGCCGACAGTCCACGAATTACATCAATTAGCGAGCAGGCACTATGCCTTCGAGGGGCGATGTTTCGTCCTCGCGGTGGGCTTGATGATGCCGGCCGGGGATTTGCCGCGCGAGCTTCGTGACAGTGCCGTATCGCGGCCGGATTACGGCCAATGGATCGAGCGCGGAGGCAGCGCCATCATTGGCCCTGACTCTCACTATGTGTTGGATCCGGTATTCGATCGCGAGGAACTCCTCATTTGCGATTTGGATTTAAATCAAATTGACCGGGAAATGATGACCTTCGATGTTTCAGGGCATTCCTCGCGCCCTGACCTCTTTCGATTTGAAACCAAAGCACCCGTGCCCGGTGAGAAACTCAAAACCGAGTAAACAAAACAAGCCAATGAAGATCGCCTTTGGCACGCCGAACGAATACATCTTTCGTCAAGCAAACGCGTCCTATGCAATGCATTCTGAGAGGGGACTATGGATTCACGGCGTTCTTTTCTGCAAGTTGCCGCTGCGGCTGTCGCAAGCTTAGGAGGCGTGTCGCGTTTGTTAGGTACCGAGCCGCCACAACCCATCGGCAAAGGTTCAACGCGGCGCAATCCCACGGAGCGTTCAGCGCCCGTAGCACCGCGCGCAGTAATTACTCCCGACGTGAAAGATCTTCCGTTCACGCTCGATAATGGCACGAAGGTATTTCGACTCGTCGCCGAACCAGTCAAACGAAAAATCGCGCCTTGGAAAACCATCGATTGTTGGGGTTTCAATGGATCCTGCCCAGGACCCACGATTCAGGTTAACCAGGGTGATCAGGTACGAATCGTAGTTGAGAATCGGTTGCCTGAATCTTTCGCCATTCACTGGCATGGCCTCGAAATCCCCTACGCCATGGACGGAATGCCATATCTCTCGCAGACGCCCATCGCGCCCGGGTCACAGTTGGCCTACGGGTTCACCGTTCATCAGAATGGCACCTTCTTCTATCATTCGCACTCACCCATGCAGCAGATGATGGGAATGATCGGGATGTTTATTCTGCACCCTCCCCGAGCGCACACTCCAATCGTGGATCACGACGTCGGCATCGTGCTGCAGGAATGGGCGCTGCTGCCGAACAACACCATCCCCAATACCGCCAACATGGAATGGAATTGGCTGACCTTCAACGGAATTTGAGTCCCATGACCACGCCATTGGTCGTGCGGTTGGGCAGTCGCGTCCGGGTGCGCCTCGTCAACCTTGGCATGGACCACCATCCGATTCACCTGCACGGTCACACCTTCGTTGTGACTGGAACGGAAGCCGGACGGCAACCCGAAAGCACGTGGGGTCCGGCTAATACCGTGTTGGTTGGCGTTGCGCAGGCCCGCGACTTCGAGTTCGTCGCGAATAATCCCGGTGAATGGATGCTGCACTGTCATATGCCCCATCACAACATGAACGCCATGAGCGACCTTCTGGGTGACCGCATGATGATGACTGCTGACACTGAGGATTCACGCGCTCTCATCCAGATGCAGACACTCGCCGACCAGGTGGGATTCCAGCATGTCCATCACGCACCAATCACGCCGGACGCCAACAAGTTCCCGGCTTTCCGCAGGATGCCTTCATGGACATGGGCATGGACGAAGCCGTCGCCAAGCCAGAAAATAACGGACTCCCCAGAAATTGGAGCGCCATGATGATGGGCATGATGACTCTGGTGCGCGTGCTGCCACCAGATCTATATGACTTGGTCATGAATGACGTCAAGAATGACTATACTGCGCCGCCACCGCCGCTTGGCGGACATGAGCACGGCGAACACCAACATGAAGACCATGACCCCTCACAGCACGCCAATGACGAAGGGCACCCGCGATGACCTTGGTGCCAATTTTCAATCGCACCCTGAGAATTACTATGCTCATCTTACTCGCAGCAAGAGTCGTCCCTGCACAGACCGCTGAACCGAAAGAACCGGCAGGCCAAGACTCCACACAGCAACCATCCCAGCAGAGACCTCAAGTTTTCTTCCCGATGGCGGACCAGCCGAAAATGGAAATGCATCATCACGGCAACATCCATGAAGTCATGCCGCAATTTCCGCGCCTTGGGAATTCGCAGCGCGTGGTGTCCGGCTCAATTGTCCAGCTTGAAGACCTGGAGCAGATGGCCTTGGCACACAACCCCGACGCTGGCGCAAACTCGACGCGCCATTGAGGCTGCACGAGGGCGCGAACTTCAAGCGGGTCTGTACCCGAACTCCGTCATCGGGTATCGCGGCGACGAGATTCGCGGCGGCGCTTTTGGAGGAGGTGAGGAAGGGTTTTTCGTCGAGCAACCAATCATTCTTGGCGGCAAACTCGGTCTGAATCGCAAGGTCGGTGCAAGCGAAGTGAAAGAGCGCCAAGCTGAGGCCGACGCGCAGCAGCACCGCGTGGAAAACGATGTGCGGATGGCCTACTACCACGTCCTCGCGGCGCAAGAACGCCTCGCACTCGAACGCGATCTGGTTGGCATTGCGCAAAGCAACGTGCGCATCGTTCGTCAGCTCGGAAATGTGGGCCAGGCCGATGAGACGGAAATCCTCGAAGCCGGAACCGAAGAGGAGCGGATGGAGATCGCTGTCGGAATCGCCGAGGCCAAATTCAAGCGTGAATGGGCGATGCTGATTTCCGCGGTCGGCGTCCCCTCCATGCCGGACGGAGGTGTAGCCGGCAAGATCGATGCCGACCTTCCTTCGCTAGATTCGTCGGAGTTGCTTCGTTCTCTACTCGCTGAGAGTCCGGAGGTAAAATTCGCGCAAGCCAGCGTAGAGCGATCTGAGGCCGCAGTCCTCCGTGCCAAGCATGAGAGCATTCCTGACATCACGGTCCGTGCTGGAATGCAGCAAAATTTCGAGCAGCTTAACGGGCCGGACCGGCGCGTTGGTCTCCAGGGCTTCGCTGAAATTGGCCTGCATCTTCATCTGTGGGACCGCAATCAGGGAGGCGTCGCAGCGGAAAGCGCCAACCTCAATGCGGCTAAGAACGAAGTAAGTCGAGTGGACCTGATGCTCCGCGACCGCTTCGCGATGTACACCGAAGATTACAGCAGCGCGCGGTTAACCGCCGAGCGCTATCGCACCGAAATTCTTCCCCGGCTGGAGCGCGCCTATAAGCTGATGGCCGAACAGTATGGACTCATGACCGCTTCGTTCATTCGTGTTCTCAATGCTTCAACGCATGCTCTACGAAAACGAAACCGCCTACGTTGACGCTCTCGAGCGCACCTGGACAAGCAGCGTCGTTCTGCGCGGATATTTGTTGGAGGGATCGCTAGCGACTTCAGCTTCAATGGATATGCAGTTGCAGGCGGACCAGCCTATCCAACCCTGAACAAAAATTTCACTGCGTTCACGGAGTTCCGGTCCGGTCCAAATCCAGACGTCACAACGCCTCTCCTAGACGGCCCGCGCGTGAAACTTCTACAAGCACCGCGAATCGCACGGTAGGGGGATGCATGAGGCTACCAGGACGACAACTGAGAATACGATTCAGCAAGGCATATGTCAGTTTATTCTTTATGGCGAGCTGCTGTGGTTGTGGTAGTTCTTACAATGCCGCAACACCCACCCCTACCCTAACGCCAGCAAGTTCATCGACCACCGTTTACACGATGGAGAACGCGACCACAGGTAACAGCGTGATCGCGTATCAGCAAAGCGCGGATGGCACTTTGAGCCAGGCAGCGAAGTTTGCCACCGGAGGCTTGGGAGTTGGTCACGGACTGGAAAACCAGGGGGCCTTGGCGCTGAGTGATGATGGTAAATATCTTTTGATAGTGAACCCGGGCAGCAATGATGTTACTGCCTTCCGAATCACCAACCAGGGATTGACGCAGACCGGCCGGGTTTCCTCGGGCGGGCTGTTGCCGGTTAGTGTCACGGAGCATGGTGGGCTGGTGTACGTCCTGAACCGCAGCGGCGAAGCCGGTGACCCGGCTGGTGACAATATCAGTGGGCTGCGGTTAGGAACCGACGGAAGTCTCACGCCGATTCCGGATTCGACCGTGGGACTAAGCGGAGGGAGTGTGAATCCTGCGCAGATTCAGTTCAGCACAGACGGAAGCATCATCGTGGTTACCGAGCACGGAGGCGGCCGCATCGATACCTACGCGGTAGACCCCAACGGCGTCGCTGGCGGTCACGTAGTTCATCCGTCGGCGGGCGTGGGGCCGTTTGGATTCGCCTTCCGCAACTCTACTCAGTTGTATGTGTCGGAGGCCGGAGCCGGAACCGCGTCCAGCTACACGGTTGGTACGCAAGGAGCCTTACAAGCGATCAGCGCCGCGGTGCAAACACAGCAGAGAACTGCTTGCTGGCTCGTCATCACCCCCGATAAGAAGACCGCCTACGTCTCTAACACTGCGAGTGGAACTATTTCGGAATTCGCTATCGGCGTAGACGGTTCGCTTTCCTTGTCCGCATCTGCCGCTGCCACAACCCAGGGTAATCCCCTGGACATGGCCCTCACCCCGGATGGGATGTATTTGAATGCACGCTTGTCCAAATTAGGATTTGAATTTTGACGCAATAAAAAAGGCTGAGCATCTGATAGCTTGAGGTTGGACTCTGGAAAAGCCAATCACAACGCTAAGGAGGCTCAGCCGTGACTCGAGTCTGCAGTATATTCTCACAGATTTTGCAGTTAATCCCTCGTTTGGAATTTGAATCAGCCGTGCGTCAGCACAACGCGGAGCGTCATGCTCGAGGTTTCACCAGCTGGGGCCAGTTCATCGCCATGCTCTTCTGTCAGCTGGGGCACGCGAAGTCGTTGCGCGAAATTTGTGGAGGATTGGCTGCCAGCGAAGGGAAACTTCGTCATCTGGGGCTGCCCACGGCTCCTTCTCGCTCCACCCTGGCCTACGCCAATGAGCATCGGCCTTGGCAATTGCAGCGCACGGTGTTTGAGCAGTTGCTGGCAAAGTGCCAGATGTTGGTAGCCCGCCAACCAGAAACCAGAAAGAAGAGGAAGTTCCGTTTCAAGAATCCTCTACTGAGCTTGGATGCCACGGTGATCGATCTCTGCGCCACCATGTTTGATTGGGCCAAGTTCCGCCGGACAAAGGGAGCGGTGAAACTTCATTTGCTGCTGGACCACGATGGCTATCTGCCGTCCTTCGCAGTGATCACGGAGGGCAAAAAGCATGAGGTGCGGGTGGCGCGACAGATGCAATTTGCGCCGGGGACGATTTTGGCATTTGACCGCGGCTATGCGGACTACGAATGGTTTATGAGCTTGACCGAGCAGGGAGTTTATTTCGTGACGCGATTGAAGGAAAACGCTGACTATGAGGTGGTGGAGAAGCGTGAAATTCCACAGCGGCGCGGCGTACTACGGGATGAAGTGGTCTTTTTCTATAAGCTTGCGCGGGCGAACAAGGAAGCCTTCTTCCGACGGATCGAGTTTTACGATGAGGAGCGCGATCGCGTGCTGGTATTTCTGACCAATCACTTGGAACTGGCGGCGGCTACCGTCGCGGCAATCTACAAGGAGCGCTGGCAGATCGAATTGTTTTTTCGGGCCTTGAAACAGTCACTGCGTGTGAAAACGTTTGTGGGGACTTCCGCCAATGCCTTGAAGACGCAGCTCTGGACGGCGCTGATCGCCATGCTGGTGGTGAAATACCTGCAACTGCGATCGACGTTCGGTTGGTCCCTGTCGAATCTGGTGGCACTTCTGCGGCAGCAATTGTTTGTTTACCGTGATCTGTGGGCATGGATCGACGATCCTTTCCAACCACCTCCGATACCAGAGAGATCGTCAGAGCAGCTGACCCTGCAACTAATCTGAGCGGGTCAGTGGATTGGACAGCAGCGATAAGCCACATGCCCACAATTCGACGTAACTTCGAGATTTCAAGAGGGGGAATTTAGACAGCATCAGATCAAGAGAAACGCTTGGCAACCACCAACCTGCCCTGCGTCCAGGGCTCAGAAAGCGAATTTTGCCCTTACACTGGCGATGCTAGTGACAAGTTTTCAGTTAATTTGGACAGCAGTGATTTGAATGTGTTGACCACCACTGGAAACATCGAAGTGTTTCGCGTTGATGCGTCCACGGCTGGCCTTACTTCGGTGCAAGTCCTGACTGGATTGCCCGCCGGCAGCAACGGGCTGGTCAGCTTTTGAGTGCTGGCATTTCTTAGTGCGAACTTCCTTGCTCGAATTCGCGATTTCAAGGGACAGGTTTCCGATCAGGCAACCGCTCGCATAATTATCCTTCGCGTTTTCTTTCGACAGCAACTTGAAGTAGCGAGATATCCGCTCGACGGGGCTTAACTGGGTTTCCCGGAGAATCGAACCGTGGCGACCTTCAATTCCCTCCCAGTACTGTTCGAGTGCGGCGAGTGCGAACTCTTCTTTGCTGCCGAAGTAACCGTGGATATCCCGGCGCCTTTGCAGTGAGAACTAAAGCAAGGGCGTTTCCTAAATCCGATCTGTTTGCTGCGTGACAGAGATGTGCTCGCGTTCACATCTCTTTAGCGCGCGAACCAGCAGCCCGTCGCCCGGAGGCTTTCTGTCAGCGCCCGCGTGCGCAACGAGTTTTCAAGTGGCCTCTTAGTGCTTCCGAATTTATCTGACGAAAAAATATATTTATGCGTGGAAACTTTCCGCCGACCAGTTAGTCACATTGCCTGGGTCTCTTCGGGAAGTTTTTCAGAGATTCTCTGAAGGGAGTTGGTGTGTTTCACTGCAAATCGAAATTAGGGGTGTGCAAGATGAAAATATCGATAAATGCTCTTCTTGGTGTGTGGTCCCTTGCGATTCGTTTTCCGCTCGGTCTATGGGCAGAGGCCGAACATTTTAGTCAGATGCAGATCCTGGATAGAACCAGGCTGTTATTATGCATCGCTAGAGCGGCTCTATTGCTGGCAATGATTGGCAGCCCAGGATTCCTCATGGCCCAGAACATCGTGACCGGAGCCGTTACAGGCACAGTTACGGACCCCTCGGGCGGGATAATTGCCAACGCCACGGTGACTCTCAAGAACGCTGCCACCGGCGAGACCAACGTCGCTGCCACCAACGATTCCGGTATCTATCTCTTTTCCTTTCTCAAGCCGGGCGACTATACATTGACCGTCGAACAGAAAGGTTTTCGCACCATGAACTCCAAGATTCAGGTTCAGCTGGGCCAAACCGCAACTGTAAACCTTGCGCTAGTGCTCGGCGAAGCCGGTGAGGTAGTCGAAGTTACTTCTGGGTCGGCCCTTCTTCAGACTGAAGACGCCAATATCACAGCGAACGTTTCGAATCGTGAAATAGCCAACGTTCCGAATCCGGGTGGCGACCTTACCTACACTGCGATACTGACTCCCGGCATTACCGGCAATACCTCCAGCGGTGGCGGGTTCGGCAACTTCAGCGCTTTCGGGCTGCCCGGTACATCCAATCTGTTCACGGTGAACGGCAACGACTACAACGATCCGTTTCTCAACCTCAATAACTCAGGTGCAAGTAACCTGCTGCTCGGTTCCAACGAGGTAGAAGAAGTGGCTGTGGTGGTGAACGGCTACACCGGACAATACGGCCGTCAAGCCGGCGCGCAAATCGACTACAACACGAAGTCGGGTACCAACTTGTTCCACGGCGACGCCGTCTACAACTGGACTGGCCGGGCACTCAGCGCAAATGATTTTTTCAATAATGCCGGCGGTGTTCCGCGCCCGTTTGAGAATAATAACGCGTGGGCTGCGTCGATCGGCGGGCCGATCAAGAAAGACAAGGCATTTTTCTTCGTTGATACAGAAGGAACGCGCTACATTTTCGGAACCAGCCAATCGGTGAATGTGCCTACTCCAGCGTTCGAAGCATTTACGCTAGCGAACGTGCCAGCGACGGCGCAGGCTTTTTATAGGAATGCATTCAATCTCTACAACAATGCTCCAGGAATCTCCAGAGCGGTGCCGGTGGCGAATAGCTGCGGAACCCTCGGTGCTATCCCCGGATCCGCGAACACGTCTTGTCTGGAGACGTACCGCACCTCCGCCCCCAACGGAAACAACGAATGGCTGCTAACGGCGCGCCTGGACTATAACTTCAGCGAAAAAGACAAGATATTTGGCCGCGTGAAATTCGATCGCGGCGTACAACCTACCTATACAGATCCTATCAATCCTGCCTTCAACGAGCATAGTGTGCAGCCACAGGATGAGGGCCAGCTGAACTATACCCATATCTTCAAGCCGCGCGTGGTGAACAACTTCATCTTCTCCAACCTGCTGTACTCCGCGTTGTTCAACAGCCCGAACTTGAGCGCCGCCCTGACACTGTTCCCGGGCAATCTCATTTCGTCAGATACGGCACTGCCCCCCCTGGGATCTGGAGCTGGACAGTTTCCTTTCGGCGTGTTGTTTCCGCAGGGCCGCAACGTCGAGCAGTGGCAGATTGTCGACGACCTGTCCATCACACGCGGGAATCACGATTTCAAGTTGGGCGTTAACTTTCGGCGAGACGACGTCAGCGACTTTACGGCTGGCGAACTGCCGTACCCGGCGATAACCACTTCTCTGGCTGGTTTCGCGAATGACGCAGTCACGTCCTCAGCCGCTGAGCGTTTCGCGCTGCATTCGGAGCAGCCCATTGCGTTTTACAGCGTAGGCTTGTACTTCCAGGACCAATTTCGCGCTTCTTCCAAGCTGAGACTTACGTTCACTCTCCGCGCCGATCGCAACTCTTCCGGCGTTTGCCAATCGAATTGTGCGACATTGCCAGCCTCGCCTTTTGACCAGTTGTCTCACGACTCGGCGATTCCGTACAACCAGGCCTTTGTCACGGGACGCCACGGCATCCTTCCGAACGTGGAGAAGATAGTTTTCCAGCCCCGCTTTGGCCTGGCATGGACACCATTTGGAAGTAATACCGTGATTCGCGCTGGAGCGGGTCTCTTCACCGACCTCTATCCGGGTACAATTCTGGACGCCTTCACGACCAACTTCCCGCAGGTGACCAACTTCAACTTGCCTTCCGGAGCGGTCGCGTTTAATGAGACTGGAAGCGGTGCGAGTCTTCTGGCCGGTTGTAACTCGGCATTCCAATCCACCTACAATTCGGGCGGTACCGTTGGTGGCTTCTTGAATGCCGCTCCCGCCGGATGCACGGTGCCAACCTTTCAAAACACGGCCAACAGGATTCTCAATCCAAAGTTCGTCGAGTGGAACTTAGAGATTCAACATACCTTTGGCGCGCGGACCGTTGTTTCGGCCAATTACGTCGGAAACCGCGGCTATGATGAGCTGCTTAACAACCCTTACCAGAATGCCTTCGGCGTGTTTGGTTTGCCAGCGACGGCGCCAGACGCCCGCGTGGGAACGGTTCAGCAGCTGACCAACAATGCTTACTCGAATTACAACGGAGTGACAGTCTCGGCGCAGCAGAGTATCTCGCACGGCTTTACGGGGCGGATTGCGTATACCTACAGTCACGCCTTGGATGTTTCTTCCAATGGCGGAATCCTTCCGTACAGCTTTAACAACAGCATCCTGGCGCAGATTAATCCGTTTAACGTTGCGGCAGGGTATGCCTCGGGCGACAACGATGTGCGCCACAGCCTGAATGCCAGCTACGTTTGGGAGCTGCCGGTCAGGGCCAGCAATCACTTGCTGAACGGCGCAATTGGCGGGTGGACGGTATCGGGGACGTTCTTCCGGCGCTCCGGGTTTCCGTTCAGCGTCGTTGACGGAGCTTTTACCAGCACCCTGAGCGCAAATAATCTGTTTTTGAACGGCAGTCCAGTCGCCACGGTGTTGGCGCAACCCCTAGCAGCCCGTGGTGGAACCACATTCTCCTGAGTGGCGGAGTTTGTATCTGAGATAGCGTTCATTTTGAGGCTGGCACAGTCGATGCCGGGAAGAAAAACGATTTGAGTGAATCTTGAGCGCTGAGTAGCGATGGAACAGTAGCAAAAGCGCAAAAAGCAGCGATGACTGTCGGTTTTTGTACTCCCGTGGAGTACCGGAGCCCAGCAGAGAGCGGAAGATCAGGCTCAGATTGAACGCGCCGACGTGAATCAACAGTCGTTTAAGAATGTTCCGGTGACCTCGGAGATGGGTCCTTCTCATTCCGCCAGTATCGTAGCAATGTGCAAAACTTCGCTCGATCAGCTCGCCCCGCTTCCGTAGCAGACCCTTTCCATAGGTCCCGTTTACGCGGCGCCGGTTCGCATACACCGCCTGTTGTTGCTCGCCCTTGCCGTCCCAGTGCCGCTGACCCTTCTGTTTCTTTTCCGGAATGTAGGTCCGCACTTCCGCGTTCTTCAGCATCACCAGCGTCTCGCCGCTATGGTAGCCCTTGTCGGTGACTGCTTCTGCGATCCCCTGCAGATGCATTTTCGGCTTCTGATTCGGTTCTTCTGTCCCGATCAGCTCGGCGCCATTTTCACCTGCTTGTGCCAGGGTCTCTATCACCGTCGTGGTATCTCCCTGGTCGGCTTCCTGTAACGTCACCGCCAACACTGCACCGGTCTTCAAATCCACCGCATGCTCCGCTTTGTGTGCCAGATGCGTCCGACCAT
Organism: uncultured Acidobacteriota bacterium; assembly: GCA_963705755.1. Lineage (GTDB taxonomy): Bacteria > Acidobacteriota > Terriglobia > Acidiferrales > UBA7541 > Acidiferrum. The sequence goes on from CAVPKZ010000037.1 coordinate 77,413, forward strand.
CTTTCATCTTGGTGATCCGCGCGTCTCCATCATGCGCATTGACCCAATCTTTATTACTGGCTTTGTTCTTCCGCGTGCGATCCAACTGCGCCAGATCTTCGCGTGTCGGCGTTGCGATTCCCGATTTCCTCGCCAATCCTTTCAGAAATTCCTCGTAACTCTCGCCATTGTCTCGTCGCACGATGGAACGCATCGCCGCGTTGGCCTCCAGGGTGGTCGCGTCGATCCCCACGGTCTTGCCCTGCAGCAGTCCCTGATCTCTCAGCAATTCCAAAATCCAGAAGAAAACCTCGCGATGCGTCTCCACATCGATCAACCGTCGCGTTCGCGAAATCGTCGAATGATCCGGCGTCTGCTCATCTAACCCCACTCCCAAAAACTTCCGCAGCCCGAGGGAATCCGCCGCTCGCCAGGCGATCCCTCGCTCCGAATCTATCCCTTCAAAATATCCCACCAGCAGCAATCGAAAATAAATCCCCGGCGTCACCGATGGTCGCCCGTTGTTCTCGGCGTAAAATCTTGCGCACTCCTGCTCCGCAAACTCGTCGAACTGTTTCGATTCCAATAACTCATTCACCCGCGCGTAAAAAGGATGACCCGGCCCCTTGGCCAATTCATTGTGACTGATCCACAACCGCTCTTGCCGCTGTCTCCGCCTTCGTGTCCCCATTCCCATCGGCACTTCTCCCAGAATTCAATGGCATTCTACGAGAAACAAAAACGGAAACAAGTTACTTCAGGTTACAAAATCAAAATGTCGGGGTTGCACCACGGGCTGCTAGCCAGGGGACAAGATCCAGCCCCCGAAACGGGTCCGACGCTCTTTCCGGGCGGTGGGCTTGTCTCGTTCGACTCGAATTTTACGACACGCGGTCTGAGTTCTAACCCGTCGGGGATCATTCCACTGACGGCCCGCCCCACCTTTTCTCACTCGGGTGCCTTTATTTTCAGATGGGGCTTCTACCGCAATTTTGACCTGACGGTATTGGTGCCGGTGATAACCAATCGCTATGAAATGCCGACGACGAACGGAAATCTTATAAACGGGGGTACAGGCGTTGGCGATGTCATGGTGCTCGTAAAGTATCGCTTCTATCGGCAAGATTCGGAGCGAGGCACGACGCAAGCGTCAGTGACGTTCGGGCCCAAACTTCCGACGGGCCGAACCGACTTCCAGGACGTTAACGGAAATCTTCTGCCTGCGAGTCTTCAATCCGGAACTGGTTCCACTGATTTTTTCCTCGGAGCGAATTGGACCTACACCGGACTGTTTAATATAAAACGCCTAGTAGCGGATGAGGATTTCAATTCTCTGTTGCGCACCACTGGGACGCAGACGACTCGCCTCGGTATTGAACTCGAATCACGCTTCTGGCTGTCGTACAGGGCGTACCAATCGAAGGACGTGAAACGCGAATGGCTTATTGGCCCGACTTTCGTGTGGATGCATCGTCAGGATGACACCATTGCCGGAGTCACGGAATTCGGGAGCGGTGGCGGCGCGCTCCTAGCGGGAATCAAGACCTTCGCAGGGATGCGTCCCGGAATGCACATTTGGTTCGGTATGGATTGGGACGTTGCGCATTGGGCGAATCAAGGATTGAGCGCGGAGCAACCCCACTCCCACGCTATGACCGTGCCCCAGTTGAGCCTGTCCACTGGTACGACTCCCCCGATAGAGCACATCCCTGTTCGGCGTTTCATCACTTTTGGTATTACGCAGCAGTTCCGGATTCATCATTAAGAGCCAGCGAATCAGCATTGTTGATACCGAAATCAAGTTGTCAGCCAAGTTTCCGAGGAGGAGGAGGAACGGTGAACACAAGAAAACTCGCGTTGCTGTTTTTGTTTGGTTCCGCGCTTCTGCCGTCATCGAAGGCGCAGGTCAAGCGCATTGAAATGCGCGTCGAAGGCATGACGTGCACCTTTTGAGCATATGGGGTGAAGAAACACCTCGGGCGCCAGTCTGGCGTTCAAAAAGTCGAAGTAACCTTGATAGACGGAAAAGTTGATATCATGCCCAAAGAAGACGGGCAGATTGCCCCTGCGCAGATTCTGAAAGCCACTTATGACAGCGGTGTGACTGTCGCACAGATGGATATGACCGCACGCGGAAGAATCGTAAAAGACTCTTCGGGAAATTTTGCCTTTCAGGTTGAGCCGAATCAATCGTTCGCGATTGCGCCGAATAATTTACTGAAGGGGCTTGAACCGCTTGTAAACTCCGCCACGATCGTTACGGTTTACGGTAAGTTATACAGGAAACCTGCCGGGGAGGAGATCCCGGACCTTTCGGCTCCCCTGAAGCTAGTGATTCTCAATGTGCAGAAGAAAGAATAGATGCTAACTCAGAGTCTGATATTTTTGAGCCTCGCGGTGATTGGGCTCGCCGGATGCAATCAGCATCGGTCGGGGCGCCCGCAACCGCAGGAGCTTGTAAGCGCGACAGGTGAAATCGGCTCCCGCCTGCCCGAGTTCTTCGTGAAAGACTTGCAAGGTCGAGATATTTCCTCGGCTGACCTTCGGGGCAAAGTGGCACTCGTTGATTTTTGGGCGACATGGTGTCAGCCCTGCAAGAAAGAGATGCCGGGCTACCAGAAACTGGCAGACCGCTACGGCCCTCGCGGATTTGCCGTTATTGGCCTCAAATTCGACACTATGGCGGATACCGAAGATCCAATTCTTTTCGCAAAAAGAATAGGAGTCCGTTATCCCATGGCCGTCGCGGTTGATGAGTTGAAGCAGAAGTTCGGCGGCATTGAAGGATTACCGACAACGATGCTATACGACCGCGAAGGAATACTCCGGAAAAAAGTCGTCGGGTTTGAATACACGAGTGCGTTCGAATCGGAGCTAACGCCACTTCTCTGAATTCGTCGATGAGTTTGTTCCCACGCCGGCCCGGGTTTGAAGGACAATCTCTTCTTCCTAGCTTAGCTCGCTCTTCCGACAGGCCGCTCAACAGCTAAAAGCTGTAAGCTGCGCCCACTAGAGGAACGGCCTTGGAGCGGAGACCGGCGTCGTCTAATTTCAACAACACGTTGCCCGTGAGCACCAGGTGGCGGAACGCTCGAAACTTTAGCCCGAGAGATGCACTGGTGATGTTGTAGTCCGTCTTTGCGACGACCAAGTTTGGATGCGTCGTTCCCGGCGTTAGGACGTCGCAGTTCACGTCGCTGCAGCTGCCCAGATCTGTATACGTGGAGACAGAAAGCTGCGGGACACTGAACAAGCGCTGTCCGTAGATATCAAATGCGCCCGTCAAGCGCTTTGTGACGGCTACATCGGCGCCCACAATGTAGATGAACCGATTGGGAATCGAACCCTTGGTATTCGCCGAGACAGACACAAAGTTTCCAGCCAGGATCGAGTTACCGTTCACCTCGTACCCGATGTCGGCGTGCGGCGAAACCCGAGCCGTGTAGGAGACGACGCCAAACGGCTTGACGCCCGTGGCACCGGAGCCCAGGTAATTTTCCGCATCTCCGCTGGGGACCCGGACATCCACGCCCGAGCCACACCCAGACGCTCCCCTTTGTAAGCCTGGTATTTTCCGCGTAGGAGTACATCTCCGATCCCTGTCGCGGTTCCCGAATTAGAGAAAGTAGCGTGTAAACAGGGCGTGGTCAGCGGCAACTGGGGACAGGTGGGAACCGTCGCCGGATTGAATGCATGAAAAACCCCGCCGGGGAAATTCACCGGATCCACCGGTGGAACAGAATTCGAAGTAATCGTCGTGTCCGCACCGACGCTCGTCTCCACATTCAGAAACGGAATTGCCACGGAAACGTCGAGACGCGAAGTGATCCCGTAGGTCGCGTAGATCGTATATTGATGTACTTTGACACCTATGTTAACCGTTGAACTGACAAAATCACGTACAAAGCAGGGAGCGACGCCCGTCGCGTTTGCATATCCATTCTGCACAGTCAGTCCAGTTGTGTTGGGACAGGATACAATTCCCGATCCTGTCGGAAACGGCGGCAGGAAAGGCGCGTGCTGGAACACCGTGTGAAGATTACTCAAATTCTGCCCGTCGATTGTATCGAAATCAAAGTACTGAAAGCTGAAAGCCACATAGAGTTTCCGTCGGCCAATCGTGCCCGCACGCTCCCCGAGAATTGGTCCGAGGGTCCCCTCGGACGAAGGCGTAAACGTCTTCAGTGCAGAATCGTACGTAAAAGTAATGCCGGATGAGGGCGACGCCGTCGGCAATTGTGACACCTGGATGCCCACAGCTTCGTTGATTGGATCGAGACTGGTGAGGAAATTACCCTGGAAATGCGACTGATGCTTGTTGAAGATCAGCGGCGCGCCCGGTCCGGGCCCAAGCCCGAAGGGCCCATACACCTGTGGGAGCACGCACACGAGCTTGTTGCTAGTAGTCCCATTGAGGGGACATAAGCTCTGCGCCGAGGCGGTTCCATTCGCCAGAAAAAGAAGTGCGAGAAAAACCCCCGTGAGGGTAAGTTTAGGCATCCTGTCTCCTTCTTTCCCTCCTAAGCGCATTTTGGACGTCGTTCGGTGGGGACATTTTGTTGACTTTCAGTGACCGTCATCTGTGCTTGCGGGGGAGTCTATACAGTCACTTAGAAATGTCAAGGATGCACCGGTACCTCCAGCCGTTTTACAAGATTGCCGTGAAATGCCGTGGGAGGGCAAAGCCGCCGCGGTCGTGGAATTTTGCCAGCAATCATATGCCCCTAAAGTTTCATCGTCTGGCGCGCCAGCACCCCGCATTTGCTGTAATGCCGTAGTCGGGAAGGGTCGGAGTCTAGGCCAGACAGAAAAGGCCATTGCGGTTCCAATCATTTCCCTCCGAGTAAGCACAAAACCGTCCTGTCTTAATCGAGCTGAAGTGAATCTCGTCATCCTTTTTCCAACACGATTGTTTCCTTGCTAACAGTGCAAAACGGTAGCGTAGTTAAGAAACATTTTCCGGCACGACGAAAATGAGTTCCGCCGAAGGTGAAGCTGTTGTCGAGCAAGATCCGGCGGTTGGCGACTGCACCGGTCTGCCGCGTTTCTTCACATCCGAGTTCCTCTACTCGAGACTGGTGAACGGAAACAATCCGACATGAACTCGCCGAACCGGACTTCCTTTAGACCAGGCAATTAAAATGCCGTCGGTCGCCGAAGCCGCGTGAGGGTATGCCATATGCGAGCCACGCGAAACTTCCACCGGCGTTTCGATCACGCCGTCTTCATGGACAGCTCGCGCAAGAAGACGAGTCGTCCCCAAAAGGTGTTCAAGCCAAAATGCGACAGCGGAATGTCCTGGTAAGAGCACGACTTGCACTCTTCCGATGGCATTTCCCTCATCGACGCGGATCGGATTGGCAAAACTGGTCCCGCCGTCACTGGAAAAAGCGAGCTTCACCATGGGCTGATCTTGTGCCGCAGTGAACCACGATATGACGGTGCGCTTTTGATCGGCGTCCAGGTGCGGGCCATTTACGGGACAACCGGCGAAGTGCCAGTTGTCCGCGTGCGCAACGTGGGGCTGCGACCAACGGCCCTGGTTGTTTCGTAGCAACGAGATGTCGCGAATATTCCCCGGAGTGTGACCTCGGTACGCGGCAATTAAACTGGAACCCGAATGGACCAGAGACGTCGGACAGCATGTGCAGGTATCTTCGTCGAGAACCGTGGCTTCCGTCATGGTTCCATCCGACCCTACGGTCCGAGACATCAAAGCGACGCGCTTTTGTTTCTTCCAGTTGGCAGCGTCTAGCCAGATGAGAGCGGCGTGTGTGTTGTCCACAACGGCCGCTGAAGGGTAACTGTTTTCTTCACCGGTACCCGATTGGTTTACCAGTACCGGGCTTGTCCAGTGGTTTCCACCATCGGTCGAAAGTGCAAAGTAAACATCCACTTCCTCAGTTCCCTTTTCCGCGTTCGGCAGTTTTTGGGACCAATACGCTATAAGATTTTTGTCGGAGAGTGCGACGACTCCGGGTGATTCGGACGGATGGCGACTAAACGGCTGTGCCGCCACGATCGTCGTCGGTTCAGACCAAGTTCCAGTTCGCCACACGGAGAATCGCAATGCGGACGCGGTGTCTCCTTGCGGTTCAAGCCAGCTGAGCAAGACGTTGCCGTCGGATCGGGACGTAACTCTTGGTGAGAAACTCCCACTGGGGGCCGGAGATGGAATTTCACGCAAGCTCATTCCTGTTTGAGATGATTCCATCCGTTTGGAATGGCAGCCCGATATAAAACAACAGATCGAAATCGATGTGAAAAGCTTCACTATAGTTTTAGAATTCACGGTGAGTGACCTCCTTAATAAACGGACTGCCGTGGCAGCATGCCTGTCGATGGGGATCTCAAGCGGCTGCCACGGCCCGCGCTACCGTCAGTAATGAAACCGGTAGCGAACTTGGACAAGAATTTCGCGGGGATTCAGATAATGCGTTCCGCCAAAGGTGAAGCTGTTGTCTAGAAGAACCCGCCGGTTGGCGACGTTGATACCCTGAACATTTACGGAAAAACTCTCACCAAAATTCTTGCCGATGGTGAGGTCGAACGTGGTATGCGGCTGGAGATGATCCCCGGGGATCGCTGGGTCGCCATTCGTGAATCCAGAGGCGTAGTAAACATCGGTCGAGGCGTAGGATCGCCAAGGCAGGGTGAACTGACCACCGAAATGCAAAGTGTTCCTCTGATCGTGATCCAACAGTCCATACCATCGCCAAACGAAAAATCGGTCAGACCGCCGTTGATGTCCCCGAATCCAAAGGCCAGCTGATTCGAGTAGGTCAAGTAAAGTTGCCCGCGATTGCGAATGCGCGGGAACGTATCGTCAGTTCCCAGCCATTGATTCGCGCGCCCTGGATGGTGATGGGAAAGAAAATGTCGGAGTTGTTGAGGTTGTTGTGATCGAAGAAGTTGTTTGCGCGGGTCAGAAAATTGTCTGCGTCGATGATCCAGCCGCGAAACGGAATGGTGACGCCGAACTGGTGTTCTTCGTCCCGTTCCCCGTGAAGCGGAACGAATCCGAGATTTTGGTTGGTGACGAATTGGAGCAGCGGGCCGGACACCGTCAGCAACGGCGGCGCCTGATAGAAGTGGCCGTAGAATCCTCGAAAGACCCAATTAAGTTTGGGGATTCGAACGGATGCGCCCACCCGCGGACTGGTAGCGTTTTCGACCACCCACCCGAAAAATGTGTTTGACGAAGCCCGCGCGTTCAGGGTGAGCCAGGGGTCACCTTTAGTTGATCTTCGGCATAGACCGCAACCAGGCTTCCGAACCGGATTCTCGATATCGGGAGGCGCCAGGTTCGGAGCGCTACCGTCATTGAAAATCAACCCAAACAATTGATAATCCTGCTGCGCAAAGCCATAAATGCCCGCTCGCAGATTGTTACGGTCCTTGACCCAGGAGATCATGGCCTGGCCACCTTCGTACTTGGATGAGCGTTTTTCGGTGGCCGAACTCGGCAGATCCGATGGACTGGCTCTCGTAATTCGCGCTGTTGAAGTGGTAGAAAGGCGAAACCGTCAGCAGTAACCCGGGACTGAAACGTACGTACCCAGGAAAACGTCGACGAAAGGAATCGGTCTCACGATTCACGTCCTGCAGAAACGTGCCTTGCGTGTCCGGATCGTTTGGATCGAAAGGGCACCTGGTAGAATCGTGGCGGAGTCTGCGCGACCAGCCGCAATTGATCCTGCGAATCCGCGTTGTATATCAGCGAAGTAAATCCACCGATAGCCATTCGCCGCGTCATGGATAACGGCGCTAGTGGGAGTCTGCAGACCTAGATTTGTGCGATTGCCGTTCACGCTGCCGTAGTAGGCGAATCGGTTGCTGTGGCCTCCAAAATTCAGCTGATCGTCGGTTTGATAGAAGTTTCCTGCACTGAGAACCAGCTCGGCCTCATTGTTCCGCTCGAAGCCCGTGCGCGGCGCTACGTTGAAGATGCCGTAGGTCCGATCGCCATAGTCCGCTGCGTAGCTGCCTCGTTGTGCCTCAACAGTGTCGATGTCTTTTGGGTCGATCTGTGGGCCAAGATTGCTGGCGATATTCGTATTCGGGATGGGGACGCCGTCAATCAGCCAGCTCACTTGGTGTCCCCCACGAATGTGAAGCTGGTCGTGTGTGAAGTAGGACCCGGGAACATAGTTTGTAATGAGTGCCAAGCTATTAGTTCGGAATGCGCCGGGTGTTTGTTCAATTTGTTCACGATTGACGAGCGTGGTCGGTGTTACTGATTCCGTTTGCCCTGGAGCAGCCTCAGCCGAAACGGTGACCGATTCGACTCTGCGAGGCCAATTGCAGTTCAAAGTGCAAGACTGGAGCGGTGCCCGACAAAACCGTCACCGCCTGTTCAAAGCTGGCAAAGTCCGCTTTGGAAGCAGTGATCACATATTCCGCCACCGGCACCGCATCGAAGTGAAAGTCACCGTTCACGTCGGTTTGCGTCGTCATTGTAAAAGCCGAATCTTTCGCCTTGAGGGCAATCTGAACATCGGGAATGGGCCGATGTTGGGAATCATGCACGACGCCTCGCACACTCCCAAAAATCGTCGCGTGTGAAACAGAAACAAAGGCTGCCAAATACAAAACGACAAAAAGACACAACGTGCGCATACGAGTCTCCGCATTCAATTTTAGATTTTGTTCGAGCTCGGGAATTAAACGTGCGGACTTACGCGCGCGGAGGTTGGACCGGAGGAGTATGGAAACCCACCAAGGAAGAAATTCTATCCCTCAGGCGGACTGCTCCATTTGTTCTGATAGCTATCAGTTTCGGATGTGGGGACAGGACACCTGGAGGTAAAGGTGACGCTAGACCAAAATCAACGGTATGGCCACAGCCCTTCATTACACAATCTGGCGATTTTCCGTGGTGACAATCCATTTCATCTGTTTCGCGGGCGCTCGTGTGTGTCCCCGTTTTACCGTGCATCGGACAAAAACGCGGACACTGTGCGGGCATACTCGATGGAGTCGCACAAAGCGAAGCGATCGGGGCGACGATCAGCGCAAGAATCAGAACGGACGCGTTAATGCGAACCATGCGATTGGGAATCGTACTCCTTTCATCGTCTTTGCGCCAATAGCGAATTCATTTTCGATGTTTCAAGCGGGAAATTGAGAACGGACTACTTCTCAATAACGCCGCAGGCGATTCGCGCCCCAGAGTTGCCTGCTGGGTCGGTCTTATAGTCGTCTATGTTTTCGTGAATCACAATCGTCGTACCACCATCATGAAAAAGCGAGTTCGGCCCGTCCCCGAGGGTAACATTCGGATCCAAGAGCGACGCCTTGGCGTCTCCGCTGGCCTTCACCTGGATGTTGAGCAAGTCTCCTGCGTGCGGACCTTCGGGATTGTCTTTTCCGTGTTTCTTCGACGTCGGGTTGAGATGTGCTCCTGCGCTCGTGAAAGCGGGGCCTTCGCACTTGCCAACGCTATGAACATGAATGCCATGCGGCCCGGGTGGCAGTTGTGAAACCTGCACGTCAATGCGGACGCCGTGATCGGCTTGGAGGATCCTCGCGGTGCCGATCTTCTGACCTTGCGCGTTTACAATATCTGCGTGGGCGGACTGTGCCGCGGATTGAGCGAACCCCGAGGTCGTCCATAGCAGCGCGGCTCCGAGAATGCAATTGCGGATTAACATGGTCCCTCCCTCTTGAAATTTACAGTTCAGAGATCGGCTGGTCTTTGCAATCATGAACCCACCCGCTCAAATCCGCCTAGACGTTTTTGGGCAAGCTACGACATGGTTCGTGATCCGCCAGGAATCAACAACTCTTACTGCGGTTTACTCCTTTGAGCCCTGCAAAAGGCTGGGCCGTGATATATGAGCCGAACACGAGAAGGCCCGCAAGAATCTGAGCACTCAGTGTCTCGACTGTGGGGAATACCGAGAACCACAGTCCCATCCAGGTAGGAATCGCGCGCACCAGGGGCAGAATTTCCGTCGTCGGCAACCATCGTGCCAGTTGCATCTCCTGCGCCTCTTCGCCCACCATCACCAGCAACACCACTGCGAGCATGATACCCGTCGCTATCAGCATCCTGCGGTACGGCAAGCGGCGGTGAGCCAGGAATGTAAGAATCGCCACAATCGCGGAACCTAGCGCACCCAGGATTGCACCGTACAGGACGACCGCACCACCCAACTTCAGCCGGTAACTCTGGAGGAACAGCACAACCTCAAATCCCTCTCGATAGAACGACGTGAAACCAAGCAAGGCCATTCCAGAAATTACCCCTAGCGCGCCATCTGCCTTTTTCTCACGTCCCAGCAGCTGCTGCTTCCGCTGGTTGTGAAGCGAAATCCACCGCGTCCAATAGAGCTTGTGAAAGAACCAATTCATCACCACCAGCAGAACGAGAATCGCGAGCAGTCCCGTTGCCGCTTGAACGGCCAGCGCGGAGAGGTCTTTCCCGATATCATCCACGATGCGAACGGCAACCCACCACGTCAGAATGGTGGCCACAAATGCGATTCCCACCCCCATGGAAACGGGACGCTGGTATTTGCTCTCCGCTCCCCTCATGCTCGTCGTGACAGCAGCAAGTACCAGAATGCACTCCAGGCCTTCGCGAAACACGAGCACTCCGATATCCAGCACCGCAGGCGCTCGGGTTTCTTCCGATGCGGACGAAGTTGAATTGCCGCGAACTCCAAACCACCCCGCTCTCAGAATCCCAGCCATCAGGAGGATGCCGGCCAGAAGAATAGCCAGCCAAACCATCCCCTTGCGGTGAGAGCTTCGCAAAACTGGGCTGTTGGCAATTCTTTGTCTCGGAACAGGAACTGCCGCATCGGCAATCCTAAATCCATGTCCTTCCGCACCCGATGAATTCGTTCTCAAAAGCCGTCTCCTGTTTCTCTTTCGATCTCTTTGCGAATCGCTGCCCAATTGGCGCAGCCTACTGGCCGGTGTCCTGGCTCCCGCAGGAAAAATACGAAATGCAGCCCTCTGAAGCATGGGAGCGCGCTCGACACACTTCCGTGCGAGGGATTAACTCAATACAAAATGATTTCAGAACAGGTCAGAGAATCAGAGAAGAGGTTGAGGAGGACCGCGTTTCGGATTGCCCGGAAAGAAGACTGCCAAAACCATTGCTACTCTGTAGCTGAACAAGGGCTGAATCGGGATAACGGCAGTACCCAAGACGGCCGCAGTAGGGGGAACGAACGATTGAGATCCGGCAATGCCCAGCACCGCATGCGAAAGGAACGGGCACGTAGCACTGATACTAGGTTTCCCGTTTTGCTCTGCCTTTGATTTCTCCGCGCTTCGGACAGAGCACCTGTGCACTCCGTCCTTCCGGCAGCATGTGGGGACATCGCTTTGCGTACGACTGACCGCCAGCGCAGAAAGAAGAGATCCCGCGCCAAAAAACAAAACAAGCAAAGCTGCGAGTGTGCGGCGCAAAGTGTACTCAGGGAATCTCATTCCAGGCTATATTCTCCCACAATCGTCATTATGTTTTCATCAGCCTCTAGGTTGTCTTCACAAACTTCTCAGGAGCGCTCTCGAACAGTTCCTTGTGGGCTTGCGAACAAAAGTAATAAGTCTTGCCCTTATAGACAGATTTCGGGGCAGTCGACGCATCAACATCCATATCGCATACGGAACAGATGGGATGCCCGGCGTTTGAAGTGCGGACTTTGGCGTAGATGTTGTTCGAATCGGCGTTCATCCAGCCTTGGCCTTGATATTCCATTACGTAAGCCGTGCGGTCTGCTACCTCGCGGCCGTAATAGCGTTCGACGACACACAGCGCGAGATCGATGCCGGAGGAAAGTCCGCCCGCGGAGGCGAGATTGCCGTCTTCAACAAATCTAGCTCCCCGTTTTAGCCGGACATCTGGAAACTGTTTTTCAAAATCACTGAACGCGCTGTGAAATGTGGTCGCAGCCTTGCCCGACAACAAACCCGTGCGTGCCAGCAGAAATGCGCCGGTGCAAACAGACATGGTTACGTCGGTGCTCTTTGTCGACTTACAGATCCACTCGAGTGTTGCTTCGCTTCGTCCATTCTGGGCCGGGATCACGATAACCTTCGGCGCTGGTGCCGTCTCAAATGTGTAATCGGGTGTGATTTTCATCCCGCCGCTGGCATGGATAGGATTGGTCGTCTCGGCAACGGTATAAAGCCGAAAGGGAGCGTCTTTGCGGCCGACTGTGATTCTTAATCTCTCTTCAAAATGTAACTAGCAAGGCTCCGCTTGGACACAAAAAATGACTATGTTTTCGTCGTCAACGCACCGATACCGTGGAAACGCGAACGGTGCAGCAAACAAGGTCAAATAGCTTCGCGACTCCGGCACCAAAGGGCTGCTATCGTCGATTTGTCAGTTGTAATGGAATTTTTCAGAGGGAAAATGCCGGAGGGCCGCGGGCAGACAATTCGCGAAACACAAGTCGATACACACTAGAAATACCGATAGCGCCAAAATTGCGAGTGACTTGAGGCGCAGCCAACGCGAAGTTAACTGCTTCTAATCCTTGGAACCGAGAGACCACAGCTTCGGAAGAATAGGGGCACTGATCAGTCTTAGTTTTAAATCCTAGCCCGTTGGAATGCTGCGAACAATGGTGCTTGCCAGACGACAAACAGCAGGCAGGAGTTGAAGGAGTCCCCAATGCAACGCCAAGCGGCGAAACAGCGCCTGCGAGAATTGCCGTAATTGCGAGACTTGCAAACAGCTGTCTCATAGAGTTGCGAGACCTCACCCCTGTCGCCTTAGACGCACCAAGTTTGGAAGCGTTTCCGAGTTATTAGGCAGTGAGCGTTTCCTCACGATCCGCCGCGCCACCCTCGCGCCCTGACCGATTGACTGGTTTTCTCTGGGATTTATTCCTGGCGTGAAGCTCATCTCATGGTCGGATGAGAATTTAGCGCGTCTCTCGTTAGTATTGAGCGAATAGAAGCTTAGGAAGTGACTCGCTGGATTTTGCTGCAATTCGTTAGCGTTCTTCGGTTTAGCTTAGCTCCGGGAATTCTGATTAAGTTACCGAATGCCCTGGATGAGTTCGACTGTGCACCGCCTGTGTAAGAATCCAACGTTTTCATTCGATTTGGGTTACTTTTGAGCGAAAAGCAGATTCCCCGATTTGTTGGAAAACGTTAGTAGTTAGAAGTGATGGGTGGAGTTGTTGGAGTCGAGGTGTGTGCGCCCAAGGCAGACGCTCCCCATGCAACTGTGCTTCAGGTATCAGAGCATCGGCCCCAGAAGTTGGGACCAACTTCCGGCCAAACAAACTCCCCCATGCACCGTGAAAGCAGAAGGCTCGCCCGTCATAAAATCGTAATACTAATTGTGACAAATCGCAGCAAAAAGCCTGCGTAAAGGTGATGAAGAAGGAGCAAATAGTCGATCAGAAGTTGTCACAACTTGCTGATTTTCCCCCTGCTTTGCGCTCACTCCGGCAAGTTTTGATAAAAGTGCTCAAGCGACTTCTAAGCAGGATGTCGCAGGTTCGAGTCCTTCCGGGCCCGACCTAGCGAACTGCTGTGTCAGAACTGTGCCAAAACCCTATCCGTTCGAACCATGGGGCTTAGCTTTGAGCGAAAAGCAGATTCCCCAAGTTGTTGGAAAGGTTAGTAATTAAGAAAAGAGGATGGAGCTATTGGAGCTGATTGTCGTGCTTAGAAGGCAGACGCTCTATCCAGCTGAGCTACGGGCGCATCCCGACTAACTCTCTCAGATTACAACACTTCTACTGCTACTGCGACTTTCGACTTCTTGGAACAAATCGCCTTTCTTGGAACAATTGAGTCACAGTACTGCTCCGGCGGAGTGAATCCGTAGCCCGCCGATGCTGCAACGTCTCGGCGAAACTGCGTCTCCTTGTCGCTGCCGATCTTGTCATAATGCTCCGACATATCACCGCCCGTCGAATGCCCCAACCAAAATTTATAAACGCCCTCGGGGCAGTTCGTTCGGTTGCGAAGGTAGGTGTCACGGTAGCGGCGGAATCCGTGGAGCCCCTGCTTTTCGATGCCGCACTTTAATAGTAGTAGATGAAAGTAACGCTTGAGTAAATTTGAATAGCTCAACGGCTTTCCCTTGCGGTTTTGGAAAACGTACCCGGTTTTGCGACCGTTGAGGTATTTGTCGTGCCACGCACAGATGTGCGGATGAAGCTCGACCCGGCGATGGGCGTACCCGGTCTTTAGCTCGTCGTCGGGCGTGGAAGTGATGGTGATGGACTGCTCGATCAGAATTGAGTGTCCGTCGTAGTGCGGCACTTCCAAGCCAAGACACTCGCTCTTGCGGGGGCCGGTCGCCCCGAACAGCGCAACCATCACTTGCAGCATCCCCGTGGAGTTCTGGAGCATTGTCTCGATCTCCTCACGGGTAAAAGTCGGGGTGCGCTGCTCACGCTTATTGACCTCGGGCGCTCCGAGTTCAACGAGCGGTTTCCATTGGTAAGCATAAAGCTCTTCCTTATCCTCATTGACAGCAGAAGCACGGATAAGCTTGACCACGTTGCAGATGCTCCTGATGCTGCTGGGGGACAAGCCCTTCTCGTTGTTGAGGTGATCGATGAGTTCTTCCATCGCTCCGTTGCCTACCTGCTTGAGTGGGCGTTTGCCGAGGAAGGGATTGAGATGGTTGAGTACGAAGCCCTCCCACGTCCGGACTGTAACTTCCTTTATCTTTTGCTTCTGCACTTTGGTTTTGACGCCGTTGACCATGATGTTTTTCGTAATCATTTTGCGGCAATCGGCGATGAACCACTTGGACTGCTGCTCGAACGTGAGCCCATCGAATGTATCGATGATCTTCGTCAGGTACCCTGACGAATTGTAGCGGCTCAAAATCTCTTGCCGCTTGCGCTCCCGCTCCCGTCTGTTGAGCGAGCCCGGTCCAGAAACAGGACAGATCGCAATGGACTATGAGAACTGCGGAGAACGCAAAATCCAATTTGGGGGTCGTCGAGGGAGGCATCCTGACCGTGCTCGGTCTGCTACTCGGATTCACTATGTCAACGGCAGTCGCCCGATTCGAAGTACGCAAGCAGCTTGTGCTGGACGAGGCCAATGCCATCCAGACTTCCTACCTGCGCACCAGCCTCCTTCCCGCGCCCGAGAGTACGGAGATTGCCAACCTGCTGCGCGAATATGTCGATGTCCGGCTCCACTATGCCGACGTTGTTGACGACTTTGATCGACTCCAGGCCACGCGGGAACAAGCCACACACTTGCAAAATGAATTTTGGACCCGGGCAGTCGCTTACGGGCAGAAAGACCCAAGCCCTGTCAGATCGGGATTACTCTTGCAATCCTTGAACCAGGTCATTGACCTGGAGTGGCACGTTGGATGGCCTTCCAAAACCACGTGCCTCTGACGGTCATCTACGTGAACTTTATTGTCGCCTTACTTGCAACAATTCTGGTGGGATATACTTTCGGCCGCGAGTGCCGGCGCCAAGTCTTTTCCACGTCCATGTTGGTGCTCGCGATCACGGTAGTACTCGCCGTTATCGTGGATCTCGATCAGCCCCGACAAGGTTTCATCAGGGGGAGCCAGCAACCACTGGTTGACCTGCAACATCAGTTGCTGACATCCAAGCGGTAGCCGCGAGGCATGCGTGACAAGCAGGCGTTCTAACCGTCTGAACTATGCCCGGGCGTGATGACTCGCTGTGACCTTGAGAGAGAAATCGTGCGGCTCGTGCGGCTTCACTTTTGAGTGCAGCAGGCGGTGCGAATGCAGGAGAGTACTAGCTAGTTGCGGCTAAACGTGTGCTAGCGCGGAACCATCGGATGCGATCGATTCTGTGTTGGGAGTCGGTGACAGCGCCCACGGCTGATGTAACTGACTCATATCAAACGGTGTCGGCGGACATCTTTTGATACCACAAGGTACCAGATGTCACTTCTTATCGTCCCTTTATTGTACCCAGATTGCGTCGAGTCAGTGACAGATTTCGAACGATCAAGGATGGCGGCTGGTCCAATTCTGGAGCTTGAGGCCGGGAACGCGCCTGAATTCGCGTTCATTGTTGGTGACGAGCGTGAGCCCAGCGGATTTGGCGTGAGCAGCAATCCAGAGATCATTGCCGCCTATCCTCTCACCGTGAGCCTCCAGCGCCGCACGGATCTCGCCGTAGACTGTCGCCGCTTCCCCTGGCAAGGGAAGCACAGGCAAAAGAGATACAAGGCGCCCGAGAGATTCCAGAGCATGTGTGCGTTGCTGGCTTCGCTCAGCGCCATAAAGTAACTCGCCATACGTGATCACCGATAAAACGGCATCGCCATGCTGCATTTGGCGGAATCGCGCGGTCACTTCTGGAGGCCGGTTCTGCCGCAAATAGATGCATATATTGGTGTCGAGCATATATCGGAGGCTCATCATAGACCTTTGCGGCGCTGTGGTTGCGGATCCTTGCGCTTCTTTGGGAACATATCCGCTGGCAACTTGGCCAGCAAATCCAGCACGCGGACCATTCCACCGGGTTTTTCTCGTAATACAATTTCGTCGCCCCGCCGGAAAATCTCAACTTCCGAGCTTTTGACCCGAAACTTTTTCGGCAGCCTCACAGCTTGGCTGTTCCCGGACTTAAATACGCGAGCGATGGCCATGATCCGCCTCCTAGATATATATACATGAATGTATATACATCTGCAAGCCGCAGTCCCCGAGCTCTATGTACCAAGACGCCGGATGGCGGGAATGATCTGCCAGAAGAAAAAGCGGTTTCAAAGTCGGCGGGGTCGTTTAATGTGTCTTTGTCTTTGGTATTGCGTCGATTTTCCAAAAGTTAGCCTTGGAAAGAATCGCGGAGGAGCCAGTCAGGAGCGAACTACTCTCCGTCCGGGAACAGGGAAAAATACAGGGAAAATCCCCGTTCACCCCAAAGAAAAACCGGAACCTGCCTGTAGTCAGGTCGATTGCCTGGTGCCGTGAATCGTATGCAGTGCATGCGCTGAAGTACAGGTTTCAAGAGATGAGATTTGGATGTGGAGTGTCCTTGGAAGAACGAGCGAAGGAACTGGCTTGGGCACGAGCCAAGGCGGCAAACGGGTCAAAGTCCTGGCCCAGATGTGGAAGCAAAATATCTGGCGAGGAAAAGGGCTCGTCTGGCTTCAGTGCCACCTGTCCTCCAGTGAACGTAGCCAGGTAAAAAGCCGTGCGAGCTGCCAATGTAAAGTCCTCCGAAAAGGAGCGCATGATTAGATTGGAAAAGAAATTGGCATAACCTGTCAGAAGTATGGGAGACGTTCTTTCAGTGATGATTTCGACCTTCTCACTCGGCTTCTCGCGATTGCAAAGGTATAGCCATGTCCATTTGCGACTGGTTAGGGGGTTGGAATCGCCACTGCTATCGTAATTGTGGCCTTCACCCCAAAGAAAGACCGGAACCCGCGTGAACTCAGGTCGGTCGCCCGGTGCCGTGAATCGCATGTAGTGCATGGCGGTTAATATCCTGGAGCGTTTCCTAGTTTCTCTTTAAATGATTTGCAAGGCTATTGACCGAGCGCCGCCTTGCCAGCCTGTAACGAAGACTCCGCGGGCTGTTACACATGGTCCGAACACCCAAGCAGAGTTTTCATGGCATCTGCCCAATTCGAGGCCCGAACTGCCGGCTCTGGTCTTTTCAAACCTTGAGGCATCACTTCATCCGCTTCTGAATATCCGACAGTAGGGACCTAGCAACGCTTCCCCAACTTTGCCATGGCCTCCCGCCGGTATGGCTTGACACCCAAACAGTCTCTCCGCTCGTAGGGTCGATAAGGAATATGTGCGAACTGGATGATTTTATCGGAGCATTGGCTCCAGTTGTATAGGCGGTGTTTCCGCTTGTAGTTGCCGTCGCGGTCGCAATCGTACCTTCGATGTAGTCGCGCTGACTGAGGACCAAGATTAAATCTGCGTTTTTTTTATCGGTCACCACTTCCCAGCGGTTCCACTTTTCAAGTTCTTGGTACAGGTTATCGCCAAATCTGCTGCTACTGGTGTCGTTAATATAAAAAATTGTCCGGGCGTTAATGACTTTCTCCGGTAACGGGGCATATTTATCTTGAGCAAATGCAGTGTGCGCTTGAAGGACCAGCAACGACTCAGAAGAGTCCTTCGGCTGTTCAACCTGAGCGTTTTGGTCTTTGTGGACCGCTTGGGTCTCCGATTGAATCGGAAACACCTGAGCGCGATTGTCTATCGGTGTCGCACTTCCGGTGCGGTGAAAATAAAAGTAACTGCCTGCGGTCAGTGCCACAACCGCTACGGCAATAGGAATAAACACCGCCCACCGGGTTCCTTGGTGTTGCCGCACACGAACTACTGCGCCACTTGCTGATGGCACCCTCGCCGACTCTGTGTCGCGTTTCAACCGTTGGAGGTCAGTGCGAATGTCGGCAGCGTTTTGATACCGCAGTCTCCGGTCTTTTTCCAGAGTCTTGCTGACGATGCGCTCTAGTTCCTGCGGTAAGTCAGGATTCACTTGTGTCAGCCGGGTCGGTGTTCGATTCAGTATCCCATCACGGATGACAGCAGCGGTGTTCCCGGAGAATGCCATCCGTCCTGTCGCCATCTCATAGAGAACCGCACCGAAGGAGAAGAGGTCCGTCCGTGCATCCAGTTCTTCGCCACGCGCCTGTTCCGGCGACATGTAAACCAGTGTGCCCGTTATCGTACCGAGGCTGGATGTAATAAACTCTTCCACCGTAGTAGTCTGCCCGCGGACTACCCGTCCAGTGGGGCCTACCTTTGCCAGACCGAAATCGAGAATCTTGGCGTGACCCTGCTTGGTGATAAAAATGTTCGCTGGCTTTGTATCGCGGTGGATGATGCCTTCGGCGTGGGCGGCTTCGAGGGCCTCCGCAATTTCAACCCCCCACTCAATTATTTGCTCAAACGCGAGGGGCTTTCCTTCGATGCGGTGCTTTAGCGTCGCACCGTCCAGATACTCCATGACGATGAATGCCTGCCCACTTACCTCGTCAATCTCATGAATGGTGCAAATGTTCGCGTGGTTCAGCGCGGAAGCGGCTTTCGCTTCACGTCGAAAGCGGGCGAGCACCTGACGGTCTCTGGCCACATCGTCGGGAAGAAACTTCAGGGCGACAAAGCGATTGAGTTTTACATCCTCGGCCTTGTACACGACGCCCATGCCTCCGCTACCGAGCTTCTCGATGATGCGGTAGTGCGAGATGGTTTGACCAATCATGGGCAAGTGGCACAATCTTACTTTTTAATGCGTCGCTTAGTCTTGAATGACGGTCGGACGAACCAGAGCCGCACTCTAAAACCTTTTTTGCCTCCATCTCTTCGGTGTTCCACTAGAGGTTGAGCGTTTTCTTTATCAAACAAATTTTGCTCGTTTCGCTTAGTTCCATGGCCGTCCCACATTGGCTCTACGCAGCTAGTTTCTCCCCAACGTATCTTGAAGCGCATCCGATGAGCAACGCGAACGCTGCGGTAGATAACGGCGCGAATTGAGCATTACACAGCAATGCACGGCAGCACACGATGGAGCACTTCTATTTCTGGCCGGGGACGTAACTATTGCTGCTGATTTCGAGTGGTAACAGCTTCTTTAGCAAGAGTTTCGATAGTTTCACTTAATACCTGAGCGATAACTTCCTTCGGTATGCCTCGGTGTAACAAGCGATTGATGCCCGAGGCGATTTCCATGTACGACAGCCGGATTACAGGACCGTGCTGGTCGATGGCCAGTTTAATGATATCGGCAGGCAGATGTACATCCGAGAGCGTCAACTTCCGGTCCATCGTTATACACTACGTCATACACTACGTCGCGGGACACGGGCCGTCACTGGTACGTTGTTCCTAGTATTATCGGTATGGAAGTTTGAGCTGCAGTACGCGGCAATTGGGTCGGGGAGCGGACATCCTTCTCCTACGTTGCTGGGGCTTTCTACGGTGCATCCCCGATTGCATTGGCAGGATTAGACCGTCTATCTTGTTTTCGGTGTCTATTGAGTCCCGCATAATATAGCGAATCTTTTTCCAGTATCCTGCGTCTAACTGGATATGGGAAACGCTGCTGGAGTACCTCGGGATTTTGAAGCCTTAGAGAAACGACGCTTTCAAGCCATTCATATGTTGCAGCGCGGGCTGAGTCAAGCCGAGATTGCTCGGCAACTCGGCGTGGTCCGGCAGACGGTAGCTCGTTGGGTGCATGACTATCGCACCGAAGGTAAGTCCGCACTTCGGAAAGCGGGGCGCGCTGGGCGCATGCCGCGCTTGAGCGAGAAGCAGAGGCAGCAGTTAGAGAAGCACCTGGTCGCAGGTCCGGAGCGGCTCGGCTATGAGACCCCGTTGTGGACCTGTCCCCGGGTGGCTCATTTGATCCAGCAGGAATTTAACGTTCGCTATCACGAAGGCCATGTCTGGAAAATTCTGGTTGGTCTGGGCTGGAGCCCACAGCGACCGGAGGGGCGAGCACGAGAACGCAATGAAGAGCAGATCCTCAATTGGAAGAAGAAGGTCTGGCCGGAACTAAAAAAAAAGCGCGCCGGGAAGGGCGAATCCTCGTCTTCATCGATGAAAGCGGACTGAGTCAGCGACCGCATCGTTGTCGCACTTGGGCTCCTCGTGGACGGACCCCCATCTTGCAATACAACTTCAATTGGAAGAGTCTGTCGGTCGCTGCCGGCCTCACACTGTGGAACTTCTACTTTCGAATCTATGCCGGGACCATCAAGAAAGAACAGGTCGTGGACTTTCTGAAGGCCTTGGTGCGTCACTTGGACCAGCCGTTACTGATCGTGTGGGATCGCCTGCCCGGCCATCGCAGCCGGCTGGTGCAGGACTACATTTCCGGTTTGCAAGATTGGATTTCCACTGCCTATCTTCCGCCCTACGCTCCGGAACTAAACCCGGTCGAGTACATCTGGGGTTACTGGAAGCAGCACGAGTTACCCAATGTCTGCTCCAAGGACTACTGGCACCTGAGCGAAGCAGCGCGAAGAACGCTACGTCGCATGCGCCGCCGTCCGCGACTGATCGTCGCCTTCTGGAAACAATCTTCTCTGTGGCCAGAATGACTTTATATTATGCGGGCA
>CAVPKZ010000038.1:0-21242 GCA_963705755.1 uncultured Acidobacteriota bacterium
CGTGATGTGATACCAAAAAAGAATCTGGAAATGGAAGTCATCCCCGAACGCCAGAACCTTTAGTTTTTGTTCTCCCGGCGGGTTGGTGATGTCATCGCTGGCGACTATTAGGAAAGCTCTGACACAGCGCACCAGAAACTTTTAGAGTAACGAGGTTCAGACCATGACCGAAAACGCCAAGGCTGAGTTAGGTCATCCACCCATTTCAATCGCCAAGCTGGAAGCCTTCATCACCAGCGCGCTGGCGTCCGTAGGAATTCCCGCCGAAGATGCACGCCAAGTGGCCACGTTGATGGCCGAGTCCGACGCGCACGGCGGGGATGCCCATGGCATTTTCCGGTTGCAGCAGTATGTGACGCAGATCGAAACCCGCGGAGTCAATGCCCGCCCAAACATTCGAGTCCTAAACGACCGTCCTGGCACCGCGCTGATAGACGGTGATAACGGGCTGGGCCACCTGGTCATGAAACGGGCCACGGAACTCGCCATTGAGAAAGCGCGCCAGACCGGCGTCGCCTGGGTAGGAACGCGGCGCAGCAACCACGCCGGCCCCGCGCATTTATACGCGCGGATGCCGATGCAACAGGATATGGTCGGATTGTACTTCGGTGTGGGCAATGCCAATCTTGTCCCGCCCTGGGGCGGGACAGAAGCGTTGCTCAGCACTAATCCTATTGCTATCGCCGTCCCCGGTTCGCGGCATCCTGCCATCGTGCTTGACATGGCCACCACCAACACCGCTTTGGGCAAAATCAGGCTCATGGCACAACGCAATGAATCCATTCCGGAAGGCTGGATGATCGACCGGCAAGGTAAGCCGTTGACCGATCCTAAGCGTGCCAGTGAAGGGTTCCTCGTCCCTGTCGGAGGCCCGAAAGGATATGGACTTGCCCTCATGTTTGGTTTGCTCGCCGGGACGCTGAACGGCGCGGCGTTTGGCCGGGACGTGGTGAACTATACAAAAGATACCAAAACCCCCAGCAATAGCGGGCAGGCCATCGTGGCTTTGGATATCGCTGGGTTCGCGGATGTACAGACCTTCAAGGAAAAGGTCGACGATGTCTGGGACATGATGAAGGCCTCCCCAACTTTGCCCGGCTTCGATGAGGTCCGTCTCCCTGGAGAACGCTCGGGGAAACTTTATGAGGAGAGAGTTGCCAATGGCGTTCCAATAGGCCCGGAGCTTCGCAAGGTTCTCGATGAACTGGCCGGTCGTTTGAAAATTGAGAGATTGAACTAGAAGCCATCTCATAAATGCCTCAGGAGGATGATGGCGCAAGCGAGTTGAACCATCCCGAGGAAATTTTCTGGGTAGTATTCCCAGCGAATGACGGTGCGACGAAAGTTATGAAGCCAGGCGAACAGGCGCTCCACTTTCCAGCGACGCCGGTAGCGGCGCAGAATACGCCCGTCCTGCGTCGCCACTTTGACGCGCACGAATTTGTGGGGCGCGATGAGTTGCACTCCGTATCGTTCGTGGATGCGCTGATCCAGGGGATCGCTGTCGTAAGCGCGGTCGCCGATCATGCGTTCCGGGGTTTCGGCAAGGAATCGCTGGTCGAGCGTGGGTTCGACGAGCTTTGTTTCATGAGGCGAAGCGCTGGCCACGTACACGGCGAGAGGAAAACCATGGCCGTCTGCGATTGCCATGATTTTGCTGCCTTTGCCCCGTTTTGTAGGGCCGACACCAGAGCCCCTTTTCGCGCGCCGTCTGAAGCTGGCGTCGATGAAGGATTCGCTCAGATCGAGCTTCCCTCGGTCTCGTAAATCTTCGGCCAGTTTTTGCAGCAAGCGCGTCAGCAGCCCGCCGCGCTGCCAATGTTGGAAACGCCGATGACAGGTTTGATAAGACGGATAGCGAGACGGCAGGTCGTGCCAAGGAGCACCTGTGCGTAGAACCCAAAAGACCCCGTTTAGCACCGCACCCGTGTCCTGCCACGGTCGCCCTCGCCCATCGGCTCGTCGTTTGGGACGAAACAACGGTTCGAGAACCGCCCATTGGGCATCGGTTAGATCCATGTTCTCGATTTACGCTCTTTGCCATAACTTTCAACCGCTCTGCGGCTTGAATGTGTTTATGAGATAACTTCTAGAAACGTTCGCAGTTAACGCTGTTAATTTTTCGTGCGATTTGTTTCGAACATGACTGCCGGTGAGTAGTTCGAATTTCGACACCTCCGCAAACGTGCTCGGATTCGTTAGTCATAAAAGATTAGGAGATCACCGAAATGCAGCACGATCTGACTGGTGTCCGCACGGTCGATGTACACGCGCATTTATTCCCGCAGTCTTATCTCGACGTGCTCGCCGAAGACGGACCCCGCTTCAAAGTCGAATATCGCGCTGCTGACGAAGGGTTTTACATCAAGACGGAAGTGCGTTTCCAGGGCCCTTTGCCCTACCGTATCGTGGACGTCGAGAAGCGCATCGCGGACATGGACGCGCAAGGAACCATGGCGCAGGCCATGTCGCTGACCGGGCCGATGGCGCATTGGGGCGACGAAGAAGTCTCCTACAAACTGTCGCGCGCCTGGAACGACGGTGCCAGTGCCGCCCATTTGCAATATCCTACCCGGCTGTTCGGACTCCTTACGCTTCCGATGCTGTTCCCGGATCGCGCGATCGACGAACTGAATCGCGCTAGTAAATTGCCCGGAATGCGGGGCGTTTATATGGGCACCAACATAAACCATCGCGATCTCGACGATCCTTTGTTCGAGCCGATATTTGCCCGTATCGAGGCCTTGGATCTTCCCGTTTTCCTGCATCCGCTACAGGTAGTTGGCGGACCTCGCACCGCACCGTGGAATCTTTCCAATATCCTGAGCTTCCCATTCGACACCGGCATCGCGGCCTGCCACCTTATTTTCGGCGGCGTCCTGGACCGTCATCCTAAGCTTCAGGTCACTCTGCCGCACGGCGGGGGTGTACTGCTAATGCTGATGGGGCGGATTGACCATGGTGCGAAGGTACGGCCGGAAATCCAAAAACTCGGTTTGCCGCAGGTCCCGAGCAAGTATTTGCAGCGTTTCACCTTTGACACCATCGTTCACTCAAAATCCGTGATGGAGTTCGTGATTAGCGAGGTGGGTGCCGAGCGGATCATGATCGGAAGCGACTACTGCCTCGACATGGGATACGACCAACCGGTGCATGTCCTTGATGAGGTGAATATGACCAGCGCACAGCGGAAGCTAATCCTTGGGGATAACGCCGCACGGCTCCTGAAATTGTAAGCTTTCAGCCCAAGCGACTCTAGTGTGCTCGGTGCAAGCTAACTCATAACGGTTGGTAACAGGTCGCCAGTGCAGTTTCCCCGCGGCTGTTTAGCCGGAAATCACATATTTTCATTTGCGAGTGCACTATTTTGAATAATTTCTGTTGACTGTTAACAGTTGGCAATATAGTGTGCGCCCAACAGCAGCGTCCGCCACTACTGCATGGAGGCAATCAATGCTTTTTGCAAATTTCAAGGCAATTGCTTGGGGTCTGTTTGTTGTGGTCCTTATGTGGGAAATGACGGGGCTCTTCTCCGGTCCCATCTATGCGCAAGTTGCCGGAGCTACCCTGAATGGCACGGTATCGGACGCATCTGGCGCGGGGGTGCCCAATGCGAACATTTCAATTAAGAATACCGCGACCGGAGTCGAGCGTGACGTTACTACCGACTCGGACGGGTTTTACAGCGCACCGAACTTGTTGCCCGGAACTTATGAAGTCACAATTTCGGCCTCGGGATTTTCTTCCGCAGTGCAGACGGGGCTGACGTTAACTGTGGGCGCGGTACAAGCCCTCAATATTCCGTTGAAGATTGGCCACACCACGGAAAAAGTAGAAGTGGTGGCGATAGCGCCGGACGTGCAACTCGCTTCGTCGGCGTTGAGCGCCGAGGTCGATTCCACAACAGAGCGCGAATTACCTTTGAACGGCCGGGACTGGACGCAACTTGCAACGCTGCAGCCGGGAGTCACTGGCGTCCGCGTCGAGGCGGGCGCCAGCAATCGCGGCAATAGAGGTTACGGAACTCTATTGTCTATCTCCGGCCACCAACCATTCGAAAATAATTACCGCCTTAACGGCGTCAGTATCAACGACTATTCGAATGGGTCGCCAGGTAGCTCGCTCGGCGTCAATCTAGGTGTGGACGCAGTTCAGGAGTTTTCTGTCTTGACCAGCAACTACACGGCGGAGTACGGGCGCGCCTCCGGCGGGGTAATCAACGGGATCACCAAGTCAGGAACCAACGATTTCCACGGGGATGCCTACTATTTCATTCGCGATAAGGTCCTGGACGCGAAAAACTACTTCGACGACCCCACCCAACCTATCCCGCCATTTCATCGCGACCAATTCGGAGTCGCCGGCGGAGGCCCGATCATAAAGAATAAGACCTTCATCTTCGGCGATTACGAAGGGATTCGGCAGCGGAAGAGCGACACTTTTAGCGATATCGTGCCTTCCGCGGCGGCTCAGCGGGTACGCTGTGTTCCCAGCCGGACGGCACTTGACTACTTCAACAATTACGGTTGATCCTAAGGTCCTGCCGTATCTTGGTTTCTATCCACTGCCCAACGCGGGGATTATCGGAAACGGGGATACCGGAAACTTCGTCACCTCTGGAGTCGAGCGCTTATCGGAAAACTATTTGACCCTCAGGGGCGACCACCGTTTCTCTGACAAGGATAGTCTTGTGGTGAGCTATTTCTACGACAAGGCGCCTCTGACGAGCCGGATCGCTGGTGGACATGCTCACGCAAAATTTCACGTTCAGGCAAATGTGCAGCGTGGAAGAGACTCACATCTTCAGTCCGGGATTGGTGAATACGGCGCGGGTTGGTTTTAGCCGTGTGCGGGCTCTCGTGACGGCACCCGTGAGCGCCATCAATCCACTCGCCAAGGATTCCAGTCTCGGCGCGTTCCCCGGGCGGTTTTCGCCGAACTTATCGTGCCGGGTATCGTCACGATGGACGGGGCTTGGGCATCGTCTCCGCAGACATTCTCACGTGGAATTCCTACCAGTTCTATGACGATGCGTTCTTTACTCGCGGCACCCACACAATCAAAGTTGGGTTTGCCGTGGAGCACATGCAGAACGATGAATTCTCTGGGGATCCGCCAAATGGAAGCTTTAAATTCGATTCGCTGTCTACGTTTCTTCAGAACCAGCCGCATAGCCTCTTGATTGACGATCCCACGACCACTCGCCCAATTAATGTTCGCCAGACCCTCTTCGGGGCCTACGTCCAAGACGATTGGCATGCGCGCTCGAACCTTACCCTGAACTTTGGCGTGCGTTATGAACCGGTCACGTTGCCGACGGACGCCCATGGCACGTTCGCTGTTTTGACCAGCCTGACTAGCCCGGCAGAAACGCCAGTCAAGACCTTGTGGGCGTCGAACCAAACACTCCACAACTTCCAACCGCGTATCGGTTTCGCATGGGATCCCTTCCACAATGGCAAGACGGCCGTCCGCGGTGGCTTCGGAATCTTTGATGTTCTACCTCTTTCTTGGGAGTACACCCACGGGAGCACCGGCGTTCTGCCGTATCAACTCCAAAAAGGTGTCACTACCTTGCCGCCAGGCTCGTTCCCAACGGGAGCCGTGGGGCTGGCTCAGACCGTGGATCTGTCAACTGTGGGAGTCCGGCTCGTTGAACAGCATCCACACCGCAATTACGCCTTGAATTGGAACCTCAATATTCAGCACGAAATCGCCTCAAACTTAACGGCAGCGATCGCTTATGTGGGCTCACACGCTGTCCATTCACCGTTCAGCACGGATGACAGCAATATGGTCCTTCCGACTTTGACCTCCGAAGGGTATCTCTGGCCCACTCCAATCGGCAGCGGAACGCGGCTCAACCCCAACGTGGGTCGGATTCGCGCACTCTGGTGGGATAACAGCTCCGTTTATCATGGCCTTCAGGCGGGGCTCGCAAAAAGAATGAGTCACGGGTTTCAGGCTCAAGGCAGCTATACCTGGAGCAAATGCCTTGACTTCGGTTCGGGTGGACTGCTCGGGGACCCGTACGCCAATTCGCTCTCCAGCCTGATGTTCTTCAACCGGGGAGGCAGGCACGGACTGTGTGATTTCAACATAGCGCAAAACTTTGTGGTGAACTATCTTTGGCAGCCGGCCGCTCCAAAGTTTGGGGGAGCGATCACAGAGCACGCTCTGGGCGGCTGGGAGTTCGGTGGAGTGATTGTAGTCAGTACAGGCTCTCCGTTTACGGTGCTTATCGCTGGGGATCCGCTCGGTCAAAATAGCACGGACCCGTATGGTTACGCATCTCGCGTAGCAGGGCCCGGATGCGGCAACCCGGTGACGGGCGACGTCAATGGCTACATCAAGCTAAGCTGTTTCAGCGTTCCGACCGTGCCCACTTCATTTGCCGGCGCGTGCCAAACCGCGGTCAATGGCAGCGGCGTTCCGATTCCCAACACCTGTATGAACCTGTTCGGTAACGCGGGGCGGAATACCGTCATCGGACCCGGCCTAAAGAACGTCGATTTCTCGGCGTTCAAAAACAATTACATACCCAGAATCTCGGAAACCTTCAACGTTCAGTTCCGGGCCGAGTTCTTTAACATCTTCAACCACCCCAACTTCCAGTCACCCGTCAAGCACAACGCGATCTTCAATCAAGACGGATCGCCGGCATCAGGAGCTGGTGTGATAAATTCGACGACAACTTCGTCGCGACAAATTCAATTTGGTTTAAAGATCATTTGGTAGCCCAGGTATTCGTGACGCTGGTCATAGGCGATTGCCGCGGCGGTATGACTGCAATTGAACAACATTCGCGAATTTGAGAGTCGTTTCGTGCAGGATCGAATCATCTGAATTAAGAAAAATTAGTAGGTCGAGGAGCCAGGATGAAGAAATTATCGTTGTCTTTGTCGCTTGTTGTCTTCGCTTTAATCGGCACCGTGGTAATGGCAAGCCCACCGGGCTCGGGTTATCACCTCATTAAGAAAGTTCCTTTGGGTGCGGCACCCGGTGGCGGCGAATATTTCGATTACGTCACCGTGGATCCAGCCGCGCGGCGCGTTTATCTGTCGCACGGTACTGAGGTTAAAGTGATCGACGCCGATAACTTCTCGCTGGTGGGCACCGTTTCCGGTTTGAAGCGCTGCCATGGTGTGGTCGTCTTCCGGAGCTTGGCAAAGGGTTTATCACCGATGGCGACGGCGCTAACGTGACCGTGTTCAATCTTAAAAACTTTAAGATCACGAACAAAATCAAAAGTGCCAAGGATACCGACTCGGTTGTCTACGATCCGGCCTCCAAGCTTATTTTTACCTTTAACGGCGACAGCGCCAATTCCACTGTTATAGATCCGGCCAAGGAAACTGTAGTGAAAGTCATCGACATGGGCGGTGCAGTGGAACAGGGTGCGACCGATGGAAAAGGCCTGCTGTACGACAACAATGAAGAGAAAAGCGACATCGCAGTCGTTGACACGGCCGCTCTTACGATCAAATCTCGTTGGCCAGTTACGCCGGCAGGAACAGCGGTGGCCATTGCCATCGACCGCGAGCACCGGCGGATTTTTTCAGCGGCCGCAAACCGCAATTCGTAGTCATGATGGACGCGGATAGCGGCAAGGTGCTGCAGTCGTTGCCGATCAGCTCTGGTGTAGACGGCAACGTTTTCGATCCTGAAACAGGACTGTTGTTCGTCGCAACCCGGGTGGGCAAGCTGCATATCTTTCACGAGGATTCGCCCGACAAGCTCACGGAAGTCGAAATGCTGGACACCGAGTTCGGCGCCAAGACGATGAATATCGATCCGAAGACGCATAACCTTTTTCTGAGTACCGCGGATTTTGGTCCGGCTCCTCCAGCTCCAACGAAAGAAAATCCCGAGGGGCGACGACAAGCGATTCCTGGAACGTTTCACGTGCTAATTTATGGGCGGTAGAAAATCATCCTGACGCGCAGCATGGTTTTATGCGCTTCTGCGTTCTCACAAATTGTGAGAACAATTGTCTCGCGCGTCGCGTCCCTTTCTCTGGATTGGTGTGGGACTCTTTGTAACCACTGCGATTTGAAGCAGCAGGTGGTTTAAACTGTGTTGTTGACGCGGGTTTGATTTGGTATTTCCGAAGAGATCGAAAATTCATGGGCCCAAAAAAAGCCGTACTTGTATTTACCCTATTTTTAGTGCCGTTTGCTGACGGCGCGCCGGAGCGCTCCTTCCATTTGATGGAAACTTCCATCGCTGACATTCACAAAGCGATGCAAGCGGGTACGCTGACCTGCCACGCTCTGGTCCAGCAATATCTCGATCGCATTCAGGCTTATGACCAGCAAGGCCCGTCGATCGACTCCATGTTGTACATCAACCCGGCAAGCCTCCAGCAAGCCGACGCTTTCGATCGGGAGTTTCGTCGCACTCACCAATTAAAACCGCTTGGCTGCGTCCCAATTGTCCTGAAAGATAATTTCGACACTGCGGATATGCCTACAACCGCCGGCGCGGTAACACTTAAGGGTGCGCAGCCTGAAAAGGACGCGTTCGCTGTTGCGCGGCTTCGCGAATCCGGCGCGATCATTCTCGGTAAGGCCAACTTGCAGGAATTTGCTAGCGGCGGCATTTCCGTAAGTTCGCTCGGCGGACAGGTGAAAAATCCCTATGACCTTACTAGAACACCGGGTGGCTCTTCCGGCGGCACAGGTGCTGCAGTCGCCGCTAACTTCGCACTGGCGGGCACCGGTTCGGATACCGGAGGCTCGATTCGTTCTCCTGCGTCTGCGACTAGTTTGGTGGGGCTTCGGCCAACGCGCGGCTTAATCAGCCGGGACGGTATTGTGCCAGTGTCTTTTACCCAGGACACCATAGGCCCGATGACCAGAAATGTATCTGACACCGCAAGATTATTGGACGTCATGGCCGGATACGATCCGAATGATCCGGTGACTGCTTTTAGTGTTGGCAACATTCCAAAAACGTACACGGCGTTTCTCCGGAATGGATTAAAGGGAGCTCGCCTTGGTGTGCTTACGAATCTATTTGGCAACGGGCCGGAATACGAACAAGTGAATGAGGTGATGGCCAAAGCTATCCATGCATTAGAGAAAGAAGGTGCTGTGATTGTCCGCATTGAAGACCCGGCCATCGAGACGAACACGTTGACGGCTAAATTTCGCCTGAACGAGCCGGAGTTCAAGACCGCACTAAATGGTTATCTGCGGCAGCAGGGTTCGCACGTACCCGTGCATTCACTCGCCGAAATCATTGCTTCCGGTAAGTACCACAAGCCGACACTAGAAAAATTCTTCGCCACTGCTGAGAGTTATGAAGACGGTCCCGACTCCGCCGACTATAAGGATCGCCGGATGAGGATGGACGAAGTCAAGATTGAAGTGGCCAATCTAATGGCGAAAAATCAGCTGGATGCGCTGGTGTATCCGCATCAAAAATGTTTGGTGCTTCCCATCGGGGCGACCTTTCAGAAAGACCGCAACGGCATTATCGCTGCTCTCGCGGGTTTCCCGGCCATCGAAGTACCGGCCGGTTTTTACCCCTACACCAGATGCTCCTATCGGCGTGCCAGTGGGAGATGGAGTTACTCGGTCGCGCCTGGGCCGAGCCCGAATTGCTAAAACTCGCTTTCGGTTTTGAACAAGCAACGCATCTGCGAAAGCCGCCAGTTTCGACACCGGTCTTGCAGGCGCCTCAAAGTACCAAACTTTATTGACGCAATGTTAGATTTTGGAGATTCGCAAGATGAAGAACAAGGATTTGCTCGTACACCTGAAGAATCGGCGCGCAGAAACCCTCTCTTCGCTGGTCGCCGAAGAACTAGAGCGGATGATCATCAGAGGAGAATTACAGGCAGGAGACCGCATTAACGAGAGCGCGCTCGCTCAGGTGTTCAGCATTAGCCGCGGACCGATCCGGGAAGCATGTCGAAGTCTGGAAAAGAGCAACTTGGTCAGGGTGGTCACGAATCGCGGTGTGTTCGTGCGGGAAATGAGTGTGGCTCAAGCAGCAGAGATTTACGATGTGCGCGCGCATATCTTCGGCCTTGCGGGTCGGCTCGCCGCGAGTCGTATGAGTCCCCGAGACGTTGCAGAGCTTCTTGCAATGGTGGCGGAGATGCGGGAAGCGAGAGATATAGATTCGTATTATCCCTTGAACGTGGCTTTCCATGCTCGGCTCGTAGAGTTGTCCGGCAATGGTCGTGTAGCGGAGCTGTACTACTCCTTGGGCAAAGAGCTTCATCTTTTCCGCCGCCGTGGCCTCGTCGGCGGTGGCGCAATAGTTTTGTCAAATCAAGAGCATATGCGAATTTCGAAGCATTGCGCGACCACAACTGTGATTTATCTGAACGCACAATGACCGACCACATTCTGGCTGGAAAAGCGAGATTGCTGGAAAGAGTGAAAGGACAAGGTCTCGAAGCTTCGGAACCGGGCCTGCGTACCAGTAAGGAGAACGAGTGAAGATCAGAGAGATACGCGCCAGCGTCCATTCTTCCACTATTGCCATCCCGCTGCTGCCGGGAAGGTCGACGGTTATGGCCGTGAAGAGCAAAAGGAATTTGTGTTTTGTGAGGTTGAGACCGATGACGATCTCTCAGGTATTGCGGTCACCGGTCATTTCCTCGCTCGCGCTGTGGTCCTTGCGCTGAAGTCGTACGTGTTGCCGGTGGTGCGCGATATGGATGTGCGGGATATCGAGGCCATTCACCAGAGGATCGGCGCCAAGCTAAACCCCGAGCAATGACTGGAGTTATTTCGAGCGCCTTATCTTGCCTCGATATTGCTCTGTGGGACATTCAAGGCAAGGCGACAGGCCGGTCAGTTGCGGGTCTGCTAGGAAATGCGAGAATTACGGTACCGGCCTATGTGACCTTCGGGTTTCCTCAGTACGATCGCGAACAGCTAGTCGAAGCTGCAAAGCTGCAAGTCTCTAAAGGGTTCTCCGCAATGAAACTTATCGTCGCGGTGGACAAGAAAGGTTGGCGCGAGGACGCCATTCGCGTTCGCAAAGTCCGGGATGCGGTAGGTCCTGACGTTGACCTGATGATCGACGCCAATTATTTGTTCAACCCGGTGGAAGCCAAACTGCTTTGCCGTGCGATTGAAGACTGCGACATCACCTGGTTTGAGGAGCCTTTGTACCAAAACGATGCGCGAGCGCTCGCAGACCTGCGTGCGCATACGAAAATACCGATTGCCGCGGGACAGATGGAGGGACATCGGTGGCGGCTCCGCGAACTTGTAGAAAATCAAGCGGTAGATGTTTTGCAGCCGAACTGCTGCTTTTGCGGTGGATATACGGAAGCACGCAAAGCCGGTCATTTAGCCCAGATTTACAATCTGCCGATTGCGAACGGCGGAGGCTGGCACGCTTTTTAACATGCATACTCTTGCCGGCCTGATGAACGGTTGGATTGTGGAGTGGCATTTGGGGATGGTTCAAGTTGGCGAGATGCTTTTCGTAAATCCGCCAGAACCGAAAAACGGAATGTTGACGATACCTGACGCGCCTGGTCTCGGGCTAACTCTCAATCGCGATGCGCTGCGCAAAAGCGAAGTGGCCGAATGAAGCTTGTCGATATACGCGAAATCGTTGTTCCCATCAAATCAAATATTCGCAATTCGTATATCGACTTCAGTCAGATGACCGTGAGCGTTTTAGCAGTAATCACGGAGTAATTCGTGATGGCAAACGCGTTGTCGGTTTCGGTTTCAATTCTAACGGTCGGTACGCACCGAGCGGCCTCTTACGTGACCGCTTTATCCCGCGATTAAGGGCTGCCGAACCCACTAGTCTGCTCAACGACGCCGCGAGAGTTTCGACCCGTTTAAGATTTGGAACGTTCTTATGCGGAATGAGAAACCCGGAGGACACGGCGAAAGGTCAGTTGCAGTCGGCGTCTTCGACATGGCGATATGGGATGCGGTAGCAAAGATCGCTGGGGTGCCACTTTATCGTCTACTTGCGGACCGTTTTCGGAACGGCGTCGTTGACGCCAAAGTTTTCGTCTATGCGGCCGGTGGCTACTATTGCCCCGAGAAAGGTCTGGCAGGCCTACAACTTGAGATGCAAGGCTATCTTGACCTGGGTTATTCCGTAGTCAAGATCAAGATCGGTGGAGCTCGCTAGCAGAAGACATAAGTCGCATCGAAACTGTCTTAAAAATCTTAAAGAGCGGAGATCAGTTGGCGGTGGACGCAAATGGACGTTTCGACCTCGCGACGGCGATTGCTTACGCGCACGCTCTTCAACCATACGGGCTGCGATGGTACGAGGAAGCCGGCGATCCGCTCGATTATGAACTGCAAGCCAAACTTGCCGGCCACTATCAAGGTCCGATGGCAACGGGAGAGAACCTTTTTTCGGTTCAAGACGCACGCAACTTGATCCGCTACGCGGGCATGCGCAGCGATCGCAACGTTCTGCAGTTCGATTGCGCTCATCAACGACCCGGTCGAATACATCCCATATTGGACATGTTGAAAGAGTACGGTATGGTCCGCGCGACGTTGCATTCCCCACGGCGGCCATCAGTTATCACTACATATAGCCGCTGGCTTAGGGCTTGAGGGAAAATGAATCCTATCCCGATATTTTTCACTGTTCGGTGGATTCGCGGATGACACTCCTATTGAGGACAGTTACGTTTCGTTGCCTGATATTCCCGGAATTGGATTCGAAGCAAAACATCGAAGTTTTTCCAGCTATTAAAGACACTTTCGGATAGTTAGACGCTGCGCCATCGAGAGGACAATTGGGGAACAGAAACCCGCGAGACGGTTCTTGCCGACAAACCTCGGCGGACGAAATAATATTACTCTTCAAGAATTCTTGGCTATCGCCGCTGCGATAGTACTGGGCATTCTCGATCCCCCACTTGCCCTTGAAAATGAAGCCGCTTGGTGATCTCTTCATCAAGCTTATACGCATGGCGATTGCTCCCATTGTATTTCTCTGCGTTTCAACGGGCGTTGCGCACATCGGTGATCTTCGCAAGGTAGGGCGCATCGGTCTCAAGGCTCTAATCTATTTTGAGTTGGTGACGACGCTCGCTCTTGCTATCGGTCTGGCGTCAGTCGCGATTTTCAAACCTGGGGTGGGCGTCGCTGCTCTGCCGTCGGCCTCTGCTGCGGGAGACTATACGGCCTACGCGAATAAGGGGAAGGCGTTTTCATTTCTTGAGTTCGTAATGGGAACAGTCCCCGACAACTTTTTGGGGGCTTTCGTAAAAGGTGATTTGCTCCAGGTAGTGGTGATCGCTTTGTTAGTCGGTATGGTCCTGATTGCGATGGGGGGTCGCGGTCATTCAGTTGTGCGGGCCTTGGATAGCGCGATGAACGTATTTTTTGGAATGATCAAAATCATCATGCGCGTCGCGCCCACCGGAGCATTCGGGGCGATGGCGTTCACAGTCGGGAAATTTGGCAGTAGCGCGTTGTATGCGTTGTCCAAGTTGGTGCTGGTCACTTATCTGACAGAAGCGTTTTATGTATTCGTTGTTTTGGCGCTTATAGCTCATTTTTTTGGTTTTAGCCTCATTCGCTTCATTAAATACATTCGTGACGAAATCCTTCTGGTTATCGGCACCTCTTCATCCGAGAGCGTTCTGCCTCAACTGATGCAAAAGCTTGAGCGATTCGGGGCCTCGCGTGCTGTGGTCGATTTGGTCTTGCCAACGGGATACGCATTCAATCTGGGTGGCTTGGCCTTGTCGTTGCCGATCAGCACCGTTTTTATTGCGCAAGTCTATCACGTGCAGCTTGGCTTCACGCGCCTCTTAGCCCTGGTGGCCATCATGCTAGTGACGTCGAAGGGAGCCGCCGGTGTCACCGGAGCTGCCTTTATAGTTCTGGCGACGACGATCGGCGCATCAGGAATTCTGCCGCTAGAAGGACTTGCGCTCGTGTTTGCTGTCGATACTTTCCTATCAATGGCGCGAGCACTCGCAAATGTTATTGGAAACGGAGTCGCGACGATTGTGGTTGCAAAGTTGGAGAACGAGTTTAATCCGGAACCGGTTGCTGTGGCCATTTCCCAATAACCGGGGCTAAAAACCAAAGGGGCAAAAAACCGCAATGGGTGAGGATCAAAACACGACGCGATTTGCGGGGAGCAAGGACAGCCTATTGACTCGGCGCGGCTTGTTACAACGCGCAGTTTGGATTTTGCCTGCTACGGCACTGCTAGCCCGGTGGACACGCTCCGCGCAAGAAGTGAGCCCAGTCATGGCCAAGCTGAGCACCTACATGGCTGGAGCCGCCAATGGTGAATTGCCAAAAAAAGCCGTCCAAGACACAAGTATCACATCCTGGACACCGTAGCGGCCATGGTCTCCGGGTCTGAGTTGCCGCCAGGCCGGGACGCGATCCGATTTGCTCAGACGTATGGCGGACAAAAGATCGCGACGGTTGTCGCCTCAAAGATTCTATGCGGACCGATGGATGCAGCTTTCGCGAAGGGTGAGTTAGCTCACGCCGATGAAAGCGATGACGATTACACCGCAGGCGGGGCGCATCCCGGATGTGCAGTCGTGCCGGCCACGTTAGCAATCGGAGAGCAGTTTGAAATCAGCGGGAGTCACTTTCTGCGCGCAGTAACGCTCGGTTACGACATTGGAATGAGAGCATACAAGACCTTAAAAGGAGGAGTTCAACCGAAACCCATAATTTGGTGGGGGACGATGGGAGCGGCGGCGGCCAGTGGGTGTGTCGCGGGTCTGGATGTCCAGCAGATGCGCTGGTTGCTCGACTATGCGACGCAACAGTCCAGAGCCGGCATCGGTACCTGGCGGGACGATCTTGAGCATATCGAAAAGGCTTTTCTCTTTGGCGCAATGGGAGCGCGTAACGGGGTTACCGCCGCGCTGGTCGTGCGATCGGGTGGACAGGCATGAACGACGTCCTGGCCGGTCCACAAAATTTCATCAAATCCTACGCGCCTAAAGCCGATCCGGCCAAGTTGACCGAAGACCTCGGCAGGCGCTATGAAGTGTCGCAGACGAGCATCAAGGGTTGGACTGCCGGAAGTCCGATCCTGTCGATACTCGACGCGATCGTGAACTTGAGAAAGCGTCGTCCATTCGAGGCCAACGACGTACGACACGTCGTCGTACGGTCGGCCACGAGCCAAGCCGAGCGTGTGAACAAGCGCGAAATGCCGGACATCAATGTTCAGTACTTGGTCGCGGTGATGCTGATCGACAAGACCGTCTCATTCCATGCCGCTCACGACAAAGAACGTATGCAGGATCCGGCGATTCTACGCGAAGAGGCCAAGGTTGAGCTGATTGGAGACGAAGAACTCGAACGCCTCTTGCCGACTCGGGTAGGAGTCGTCGAGATCGAGCTAACCGACGGGACTCATCTTATCGAGCGTGTGGAGAATGCACGTGGCACTCCTGAGAATCCGATGACCCGCGAAGAGGTGGTTGCCAAGGCCCGCGGCTTGATGACGCCTGTTCTCGGTGCGGCGACAGCCACGAAACTGATCGACCGCTTGCTTGATATTGAAAGCATTAAGAACGTCCAGGAGCTTCGTCCATTGCTGCAACGGGCATAATTTCGAACTTCAGCTGCACGCCTCTTCAGGATGGAGTGGCTGACGATGAACCCGCGATCGATAGCACCGCAGACGCATCCGCACGGAGTATCAACTAGCACGATTCAACGAGCGCTGCGATCTTTACTTGCAGTCCTGATGTGTGTGATACCGCCGGCCGCTCTAGCGCAAGTTACTGGAGGCAGCATAACTGGAACCGTCAGAGGAGACTCCGGCTCCGCAATTCCGGGAGTTCAAGTCTCCATAAAAGATGTCACGACCGGTCAGGTCAGAACAATACAAACGGATACACCGGGCTCTTATAGCCTTCCTGCACTTCCTGTTGGCAATTATGAATTGACGGTTTCCGCTCCCGGTTTCGTTACCCAAGTCTTGAGAGGCATCACGGTAGCAGTAGGAAGTCAGCGCGTACTCGATATTCACATGCGCCCGGGCAATTCTCAGACCGTAGTTGCCGCTACCGTGCCGAGCGTGCAGGCAAATCCATTGTCCGGAAACGTTGGCAAATCCGTCGTGGAAAATACACCGCTCAACGGACGCGATTGGACGCAGCTGGCCACCCTGCAAGCGGGCGTTACCGGTGTACAAACCGGAAGCTCCAGCGGGGGTGGAAATACGGAACGCGGCTTTGGGGCGCCGATAAGCATCTCCGGCGCCCGACCCGATCAAAATAGCTATCGACTGGACGGAATTAGCATCAACGATTATTCCAATGGCGCTCCCGGCAGCGTACTTGGTGACAATCTCGGGATTGATGCCGTGGAGCAAGTCTCTGTGCTGGGCAGCAACTATCCCGCGGAATATGGACGAACTTCAGGTGGCCTGATTAATGCGGTCACTCGTTCCGGAACCAAAGCGTTTCACGGGGATATCTATGAGTTCTTTCGCAATAGCGCACTGGACGCGCGAAATTTTTTTGACGGCAAAATTCCGCCGTTCAAACGCAATCAGTTTGGCGGCTCAGCCGGTGGGCCGATCCAGAAGGATCGCATGTTCATTTTCGGAGACTACGAAGGTCTTCGCCAGTCACTCGGAGTGACCACGGTAGACACCGTCCCGTCGGCAGCTGCACGCGCTGGAAACCTCTCCACCGGAAACGTCACCGTCGATCCTAATGTACTTCGCTTCATGAATGCCTTCTATCCGCTGCCGAACGGGCCGCTGCTCGGCAATGGCGATACCGGGATTTTCTCGTTCGCCGGCCAGGAAATTACCAATGAAAACTATTTCACTGTCCGAGTGGATCGGAAACTTACCGACAAAGACACGCTGTCTGGCACCTACATGCGGGACAACTCCACAACCGTGCAGCCTGACAACTTCAACGAGTTGCTCTTCAATACTGTTTCGCGGCGCCAAGTCGTGACTCTTCACGAGGAGCACTTATTCAGCGCCACCTTCCTCAATTCCGCTCGCTTCGGTTTCAGCCGTTCCGTTGGTATTACTGGAGGCTTAACCAAGATTTTGAACTCGAACATGCTTGATCCCTCTTTCGGATTTGTGCCGGGAGGTTTGGCCGGTGAAATACGAGAGGTGCCGGGTTTGACCAATTTCTCGGGTGCGCCAACGGCGGCAGGAGTTCTCCTCTCCGAGAAGTCTCTCGCTTGGAATTCCTTTCAAGGCGGAGACGATGTTTTTGTTACCCGCGGTATCCACAACATAAAGTTCGGCGTGGTCGTTGAACACATGCAGGACAACCAGCTATCGCTTCCCGCTGTAAACGGCCGTTTTCGTTTCGATTCGTTGCAAAACTTTCTGACTAATCGTCCGCTGGTATTCCAAGGAGCCCGCAATTCTTATGTACCTGACGTCGGCTTACGTCAGACCTTGTTCGGTGGCTATATACAGGATGACGTTCGCCTGCAAAAAAATCTCACCGTGAACCTCGGCTTGCGCTATGAAATGGCTACCGTTCCGACTGAGGCGCATAACCGCATCTCGAACCTGCGGAATTTGACGGATGCTGTCCCGCACGTAGGCGCGCCATTTTTCTCAAATCCAACTTTGCGGAATTTCGAGCCGCGGGTTGGTTTTGCCTGGAATCCACGGGCTGGGAAGACCCTGGTGCGCGGCGGTTTCGGCATTTTCGACGTGCTGCCGCTGCCTTACGAATTTACATCTTCATTTCAATTGGCTGAACCGTTTGTTAATTCTGTCTTCGCCAATTCACTTCAGCCCGGCATGTTCCCAACGGGCGCCTTTCAAGCATTCGGTAATCAATCGAACTTCGGGCTTGGCAGCTTCTATGAATTCCATCCCAAGCGCAATTACGTGATGCAGTGGAATTTGGGGATCGCCCGGGAGCTGACCT
This sequence comes from uncultured Acidobacteriota bacterium, assembly GCA_963705755.1. Lineage (GTDB taxonomy): Bacteria > Acidobacteriota > Terriglobia > Acidiferrales > UBA7541 > Acidiferrum. Next base: position 17,864 of record CAVPKZ010000038.1, read on the forward strand.
CCACGCTTTCCCTAACGATCGGGTTCGTTGGCTCTCGTGGACTTCACCTTCCCTACCGTGTGGACAACATCGATATGGTTCTGCCCACGCTGACTCCGACAGGCTATGTGTTTCCGCCGCCAGCGACGAGCACTACGCTGAATCCGAATTTTGGCCGCATCAATTCGACCCTCTGGCAAGCCAGTTCCTTTTATGACGCTCTGCAGGCCGATGTGGCCAAGCGTGTCAGCCATGGAATCGAGTTGCATGGCGCCTACACGTGGGGGAAAAGCATCGACACGTTATCCGCGACTGCAGCGGACGATGCCTTTCCAAATGGATTGTTCAATCAACTCTTCTTTGATCAGCGCACTACGCGCGGGCTCTCCGATTTCAATGTCGCACAAACTTTGGTTTTGAGTTTTGCCTGGGAATTGCCGAACGTTGATCGAAGTTCTCGAGCCTTGACTTGGGCCGCCAGTGGTTGGCAATTGGGCGGGCTGTACAAAGCGGGCTCCGGCCAGCCTTTCACGCCAATACTGGGCGGTGATCCCGCTGGCCAGAAATTGGATGAGACCAGCCAGCTTCCGAACCGTTTGACCGGACCGGGCTGCGACACCCTAACTAACGTGGGAAATCCTAACGACTACATCAAGACGCAGTGTTTGGCCTTTCCGGGTCCGAACAAATGGGGGAATTTGGGTCGCAACACGCTGATTGGTCCCGGAGTGTCCAAGCTGGACGTTTCTGTATTCAAGAACAATCGCGTCCGGCGCATCTCGGAAAATTTTAACGCGCAGTTCCGAGCGGAATTTTTCAACGTACTCAATCGTGCTAACTTCGCCTCGCCAACCGATCATTCCACCGTTTTCGATCAAAGTGGCAACCCTATCTCAAGTGCCGGGCTCATCACTTCCACGCAAACAACTTCTCGTCAAATTCAGTTTGCCTTGAAGTTAATTTGGTGAATTGGCACTTGAGTGTAGGCCATAAAGATCGGCCGAGGCTCAATTCCCAGAAAACAAACTTCGACAGCCTGGCGATTAAAGAGTGCGCAGCAATTTCTGCCGTGCAAATATTAATTGAACATTTAGAAATATTTATCTTCGTGAGCATGGTGAACACGCCAGAATTCGCCGATCGCTTGTTGGATCAACAGTTCCTTGCAGAGTCCGGTTCTTCATCAGAGCTATGCACAATTTGCTGTTGAGCTATCTCAAGTTTCGATTGGACTCAGAGACGCACAGCCTTTAAGGTCACCGGCAAACAGGTCGTGACCAACCCCTCGGTGAGCTACGTGGGCGATGGAGCACACCCCAGAGGAGAAAATTGATGATTTTTGGTCGCCGTTTATTGGTGTGTGTGTTATTGCTGATTAGGGTTCTCGTATCCCCGCCTGTCCACGCACAAGTCGCGGGAGCCACTCTGGCCGGCACGGTGACCGACAACTCCGGCGCGGCAGTTGCCAATGCAAGTATTTCCATAAAAAATACCGCCACAGGCGTCATTCGCGAAGTCACTACCGACTCGGCTGGTTTTTACAGCGCGCCAAACTTGCTGCCGGGAATTTATGAGGTAACCGCGGTGGCTAGCGGATTTTCCACCTACCGGGAAAAAGACCTGACGCTTACGGTCGGAGGTTCACAAGCCTTGAATGTTTCCTTGAGGCTTGGCCAAGTAAGTGAACACGTGGATGTATCCGATGTTCCGATGGATGTGCAACTCGCCTCATCAACAATAAGCGCGGAGGTTACCGCTACTACGATGCGCGATCTGCCTTTGAATGGGCGCGATTGGACGCAACTGGCTACTCTGCAGCCCGGAGTTATTTCCGTACGAGTTGAGCAGGGGCCCAGCAATCGCGGCAATTCCGGATACGGCACACTTTTAACCATCTCCGGCCACCAGCCTTTCGAAAATAATTACCGCGTCGACGGATTGAGCATCAACGATTACTCCAACGGTTCCCCGGGAAGTACGCTCGGTGTGAACTTGGGCGTGGACGCGATTCAGGAGTTTTCCGTTCTGACCAGCAACTATTCGGCGGAGTATGGCCGAGCGTCAGGTGGGGTCATAAACGCGATCACCAAGTCGGGGACTAACGAATTTCACGGCGATGCTTACTGGTTCCTGCGCAGCAGGAGGTTGGATGCGCGAAATTACTTCGACACAACTCTGCCGCCCTTCCATCGCAACCAATTCGGTGTCTCTGGCGGGGCCCCCATCATAAAAAATAAAACCTTCGTCTTCGCGGACTACGAAGGGATCCGCCAGGACAAGAGCGACACTTTCAGCAATCTAGTGCCTTCGGCAGCAGCACGCACTGGCACATTGTGTTCGCAGCCTGACGGTACCTGTCAGACCTCCACGATTACGGTTGATCCGAAAGTAAAACCCTATTTGGGCTTTTGGCCACTCCCCAACGGAGGGTTGATAGGAAACGGAGACACAGGCGTCTTCAACACTTCGGGAATCGAGCGCTTGTCGGAAAACTACATCACGGTCAAAGTCGACCACCACTTTTCGGACAAGGACAGTCTTGCGGGCAGCTGGTTCTACGACAAGGCGCCCCTCACGCAGCCGGACTCGCTGGTGGATGTGCTCACGGAAAATTTCACGTTCCGGCAAATGTTCAGCGTGGAAGAGACTCACATCTTCAGTCCGGCACTCGTAAATACGGCGCGCGTGGGTTTTAATCGTGTGCGAGCTCTCGTGACGGCACCCGTGAGTGCCATCAATCCTCTGGCCAAGGATCCGAGCCTCGGCGCGATCCCCGGGCGCTTTTCGCCCGAACTTGTGGTGCCGGGTATCGCCACTATGGACGGATCGTTGGGCGTTATTTCTGAAGACATCCTCACTTGGAATTCTTACCAATTCTATGACGATGCGTTTCTCATGTGTTGGCTTTTTGTGTCAGTATTACCGTAACCACCATTATAACCACCCAGGGTACCATCATAAACCCCCTGTGTACCATTATAACCACCCTGAGCGCCGCCATATATACCCTGGGTGCCATTATACCCAGTCTGAGAGACTCTAGGACAGCCATTGCTGCTAGTAAGCTCGGGCATCTGCTATGCGACAGGAGCTGGAGCTACGTTCCGTCTACGATTTCGTCTTCGGAGAAAGAACCATACCGCCAGACCGGTGATGATGAGAACGAGAAGTGTGACACCGATACCAATGCCGGCAATAGCACCTGTGCTAAGACCACTGCTGCCGCCGCCGCCTGCGGATCCGCCGGTCGTGGATTCGCCTCCGTTAATTTGCGCGGTGCACTCATCGGTGGAAACACTCTGTTGACTTGTCAGTGATTAATCAAATCTAAGTGGGCTCATCCATTCGCAGATGAAGAGACTCTAATTGTAACGAAAGAGAATTGAAATACTTACATTGT
>CAVPKZ010000039.1:0-20233 GCA_963705755.1 uncultured Acidobacteriota bacterium
ACTTGAATTGATCTGCCATCTTGTTCTCGCTCGTGAGTTTTCACCCCACCAAAAAAAGATAAGTCCGAGGACAACATCCAGACATCGGTTAAATCCAGTATTTTAACCGGTGAGATCTAATCCTTTCACTAGAACATGAGGAATTAAGAAATATTCAACGTCAGTTTTCCGCCACGAATCAGCGTGCTTGCTGGCATTGAATAATTAATTTCCGTGCAGGCTAGTTGCAGCGTAGGCGGGAGGGCGAGGAATAATGGACGCGAGGGGACCAGAGATACGGAAGATGATGCACGCACCTGCGTGGATTTTGGCCAATACTCAACAAGGGCGAACTGGCCGCACTCTACTGCTTTGTGTTCCTCTACTTGGCGGTAGTCGGAGGCGGCACGTGGAGTGTCGAGCAGTTGTTGCGGCGCAAATGACTTGTGTTCCTTGTGGGCCACTCTTCCATAACCGGATTACGGAAGAGTACTCCTGTCACTCGGCCGGAATCAGGTCAGCCAATGACAGTCTCGAGCGATTGTCCTGCCAGCTTGATGGGAGCTACCCTTATCTGCTCTTGCCGGACTGTCTGGAACGTCTTTTACGGCTCCCCGTTTTTGTTCCTTCAGTGAGATGAGTCATGGCTTGTCGTAGAAGCCAGTTCGCTTTGGTCTGGTAACCGCGACCATCGGCTTTGAGCCATGCGATGACGTCGGAGTCAAGACGCATCGTAACGGGCTTCTTCGTTGGTCGATAGAACTTGCCAATTTGGGCTCCGCTCCAATCGACAACCGCCGGGGCGTCCGAGAAATCAATGTCCTCGTCTCTTTTTGCGGCGATAGCTCGGATGTCTCGTTTCTGCTCCTTTGTGAGCTTCCTCATAGGCTCTCCTTTCGTGCGATTCGGCAGCGCGAGCCGAGATGACACGAATGACTTCTTCGTGGTGTTCCTCATAAAAGGTATGAACGACCAATAGAATCGAACCCGGCCCTATGGCTCCGACTGTTATCCAACGTTCCTCATCCTCGAACGTGACGTCACGTTGCGTAATCGCGTAGGGATCGTCGAAAACGAGAACGGCTGTTTCGAAGCGAACAGCGTGCTTGCGAAGATTTAGCCGGTTCTTCTGCTCGTCCCATTCAAGTCGCATGGCACGCCACGACTGGGAGAGAATACGCTCCTCGTGAGCGTTTATCAATACATTTGTATGTACAGTCTGCTATATGCGGGCCGGGCACAAAAAGTGAATATAGTCACTCGACCTCTGAGGGCCAAGAAAGTCGCTGACATGGACAGCTGTCAACACTGAAGCGCAGCAGAATCGCGTTGACCTGCGGTCCTACCGCCTGCTACTACTGAGGTCCTTTGCTGCACTTCCCGGGGGTTCGGAGAAATGGATCGTCGCAAGTTCGTCACCAGTTCTCTTAGCCTTGCCGACAATGTGCGCTTCGATGGCGGCACACCCGCTGCAATTCCGCGAGTCTGGCAAAATTCTCTGCTGCGTTGGCTCATTTTGATTCCCATCATTACACTCGCCGAATTAATGATGTTCTCCGCACACGCGGTCATGGCGCAATCGTCAAATGCGTCCCTGACCGGGCGCATCACCGACTCGAGCGAAAGCGGTTACTCCAGATGCGAAAGTCATTGCGATTAATACCGGCACACGGGTGCGCTACGAAACAGTCACAAATGAAACGGGAAGCTATTACGTTACCAATCTGCCGCCGGGTACCTACCGCATCGAAGTTGAAAAACTCGGTTTCAAAGCGGTGCTCAAGTCCGATGTGATTCTTCACGTGCAGGACGCCCTGGAAGTTAATTTTGAAATGGTGCTGGGCTCGGCGTCAGAAAGCGTGACGGTCCGCGGAGGCGCGCCGCTACTGGACACCGAATCTTCAACCATGGGCACAGTAGTGGAGCAACGCAAAGCGGTGGAATTGCCGTTGAATGGACGCAACGTATTTAATTTAATCGAACTGGCTGCTTCGGTAGTTCCGCAAGGGAGTTCCACCGGCACGCCAGTGGGGGTGAATCCCTTTGGTTGGGGAAATTATCAGGTGGACGGATCGTTCGGAAATGAGAGCGCCGAGTACCTCGACGGCCAGCCGCTAAACATTGGTTACATTAATCTGCCAGTCTTGATTCCGACGCAGGATTCCATCCAGGAATTCAAAGTGCAAACCAGCAATCTCGGCGCTGAATGGGGAAAATTTTCCGGCGGCGTGACCAACCTCAGCACCAAAACTGGCACTAGCTCTGTTCATGGAGAAGCATACGAATATCTACGCAACAAAATCTTCAACGCCAACGATTTTTTTCTGAATTCCGCCGGGCAACGGAGACCACCGTGGGTTCAGAATCAGTTCGGAGCAAACGCCGGCGGTCCGCTGAACATTCCCCACCTGGGCGGGCGCAATAAAACTTTCTGGTTCCTCAGCGCCGAAGGGTTTCGTCTGCGAACAGGAGCGCCTTTCACCACTACCGTTCCTGATGCGAGCGAACGCGCGGGCAATTTTTCACAAATATGCAAGAACGGTTTTACGGCGGGGATTTGCAACGATCGCGGCACGGACGCAAACGGCAAGCCGGTGATGATCGATCAGATTTACGATCCTTGTGCAGGAATCGTGAACGCACAGGGAGTTTGCCCGGGCAGTAACGCCGCTCCCACTCCGTTCCTGAACAATATCATTCCGTCGAACCGCATCAATTTAACGTCGCAAAAACTACTCAATCTGTGGCCCGCCGCAACAAATCCAACCGCGACGGCCAACAACTTCACCGTTGCGGCGCCAACAGGGGGCGACCATAACCAGGTGGTCTCCCGCGTGGATCACAACATTACCAATAAGCAGAGACTTTTTTTGCGCTTTAATTATTGGCACGTTACAGACCTGCCCATCGATCCCCTGGGGACGGGCCTGTGCGCGGATCGTTGTGCCGAGGATTATCACAGCTACGCCATGGGGTCCGGGTATACGTACGGTGTTACACCAACAACCGTGTTTGGATTTAATGCCAGCGTTTCGCGGTTCACTTATAATCGCAGCCCGAAAAATGCCGGATTTGACCTGACAACGATTGGCTGGCCGGCAAGTTACAACACTGTTGTGCCCTCCGAAATGCGAACTCCACCAACTCCGTGTGTGGCCAATTTTGCTGACAACATCATGTGCACGCAGGGCCAGAGTTACATTCAGGACCGCGACACGCAATATTATCTATCGCCCAGCCTGTCCATGTTGCGTGGGCATCACCAAATCCACATCGGTTTTCAGTTCGAAGTCGGCCGGGATGACTACGCGCAGTCGAATATCGCCAGCGGTGCTTTTGATTTTTGCGTGGCCGGCCAAGCATGCTTCACGTCCCTGCCCGGCGTCGCGGGCACGGGGCTTTCCTTCGCGGATTTTCTGCTCGGCTACGCTGATAATTTCAACAATTTTGAAAATCATTTTTTTGCGCAAGCGGTGGTGCCAGCGTTTACGGCGGGCCAGCAGATATACCAGGCGTTCTACCTTGAGGACTCCTGGCACGCAACCAGAAAACTCACTTTGAATCTAGGATTACGTTATGACCTTCAGGGTCCCTGGTCGGAACGATTCAACCGCTTGTCCTATTTCGACCCGACCGCGACCAGCTACCTGAATCAGTTTCTTCCCCAGGGCACGCTACCAGTTAAAGGGGAGGTATTTCTGGTAAATCCCACCAACCGAAATAATGTTTCGCTTGAGCATACCGACTTTGCTCCGCGCCTTGGCCTAGCCTACAACATAACTCCGAACACAGTGATCCGCAGCGGTTATGGGATCTTCTGGATTCCCAACTACGTTTCGTTCAGCTTAAACCCCTTGAACGACATGGTGAACGCTGCGGCCACCACATATACCGGGACGCTGGATGGAACGCATCCGGTGAACACTATCGCGCTGCCTTTTCCCGCAGGAATTTCGCCCCCACCTGGCAGGAGCCTAGGCGTACAGGGAACGCAACAATTTCTCACCCAAGTCGTGCAGTCAATTACCGAGGTGGAACCCAGAAATCACCCGGAAGGTTACGTGCAGCAATGGAATCTGGATGTGCAGCGGGATTTGCCAGCAGGGTTCTTCTTGTCCGCGGCGTACGTTGGATCAAAGGGAACTCATCTGGCGCAGTATTCGCAGCAAATCAACCAGATTTCGGATGCCTTACTGGCGCAGGCAGCTTCACAAGTCGATCCTTCACTTCCAAATCCCCGACAAAATGTGACGCTGGTACAGTCCACGCCGAATCCGTTTTTTATCGATGGCCAGGCGCTGGCGCTCACTGGGCCAAGCACTACCGTTGGACAACTGCTGCGCCCATACCCGCAATATGCGAGCGTGCAGCTTGCCGGCCAGGGGTCTTACGACAGCATCTATCACTCGTTCCAATTGACGTTGCAACGTCGTTTCGCGGACGCGGGCTCATTGTCAGTCGCTTACACCAACGCGAAACTCATCAGCGATACCGATACCCTGACGGCGTGGTTGGAGCCGGGCGTAGGAGTGATTCAAGACAATAATAATTTGCGCGGTGAGCGCTCATTGTCCTCGCAAGATGTTCCTCAACGCCTGGTGATCAGTTATGTTCTCGATCTTCCCTTCGGTAAGGGCAGGAAGTATCTCTCCGGAGCCGAAGGTCTGCTGGATAAATTCGTGGGAGGCTGGGGCGTTGACGGCGTCACAATTTTTCAGCGAGGTTTTCCGCTGGTATTTACCAACGGGCAAGTCAACGGCACGACCCTTTTTGGTGGCGGCTCTCGTCCGAACTTTATTTCCGGATGCGATACCACGCCGAGCGTTCACAATTCGCCTTTGGCACAATGGTTTAACACTGCGTGTTTCGCCGCGCCAGGCGATTTTCAATTTGGCAATGAAGCGCGCGTAGATCCTCGACTGCGGTCTCAAGGAATCGACAATTTTGATTTTGCGGTATTCAAGAGAACCAGATTCGCGAGCAGCGAGCGGCTAGGCGTCGAATTCCGGACGGAATTTTTTAACCTGTTTAACAGAACTCAATTCGCGCCGCCGAACACGGTTTGCTGCAGCGCCAATAATCAGAACTTTGGAGTGGTGACCGCGGCGGCGCCGGGTACGAATCCAAGACTGGTGCAGTTTGGACTGAAACTATTCTTCTAGAGCCTTCCGGCCGATTAATCGAGCTGGGTATCAAACATATACGCTTTGGGAAGCAATTCTGTACCAACGATGGACGCAGAAATAAAAGTATTTCTCTCTATCAAAAAATGTTTTCACCGGCAGGTCGGTTGGTGTATGGTTTTCACAACATCGGAGCTTTGCCGGGGAAGTTTGTCGATGCAACGGTTGTTTCGCTGAGGGTGTCCGGGAACATACCGTCCAATTGAGAACGCACGCATGAGTGCTTGGCCGCCGCGACGCGCGCTTACGTTTCCCACCGTATCTGAACCCAGCCAGACGCTACCGGTTCGTCCCGCGGGCGAGCCCGAACATCGCTTTCCTAGCGACGAAGACTTGATGTCCCGCTTACAATCAAACGATGCCAGCGCTTTGGAGGTCCTTTTTCATCGCTACGCCCGGCTGGTATTCAGAATAGCTAGAGGGGTGATACGGGATAGCGGCGAAGCTGAAGATGTTGTGCAGGAAGCATTTTTCCATCTATACAAGAAATCCATGCTTTTTGACCGGTCAAAGGGTGGTGCCAAGAACTGGATCGTGCAAATCGCGCTCCATCGCGCGCTGGACCGAAAAGCGCACTTGAGGCGAAGAGGATTTTATCTTGGTACAAATATCAATTCTCTGGACGATACATTGTTGGGGCGAACCGACCTGGATCGGGAAATCGGTGCCAAAATCAACCGAGCGCAGCTTCAGAGAGCTTTCCAGGAGCTGCCGGATATGCAACGGGTGACACTTGAGTTGTTTTACTTTGAAGGGCTCGATTTACGAGAAATTAGCGAAAAATTTAGCCAACCATTAGGAAATACGCGGCATAATTTCTACCGCGGCCTGGAACGACTCCGTAAGAGCGCGTTTGTGCAGCATCTTCGGGAAACAAAACGATGCTAAAGATCCATTCCGGGTGCGACGAGCACGATAAATATAAGAAGCTCGGCGCATTGGCCGCTGCAGGTAACCTGGCCCCCCTGGAATCCGCCGAACTGTACGCGCACCTCCGCCGTTGTGAACAGTGCTATGAAGTTTTTCGCCAGTATCAGGCCCTTACAACTCAGGGAGTCGCCATTCTTGCCGATGAATTTGCGGAAACACTGGGCCAGGCAAGCTGGGATAAGGACGCCGCGTTCGAGCAATTGTTAGAGCGCATTGAACGTGCTCAACACACTCCCCCGGAAAAGACCCGTCGAACATTCGAGACGGTTCCTGCCAGCAAGTTACAGCGAGGCCCAGTTCGTTCGATCGCTACGATGGTGCTTGCGGCAGGGCTTATTTTGACGGTGGCTTTGGGATCCTACCACTTGGGGATTCGTACCCATTCGCAAAGCGTCAGCAATGTCACCGCGGTACCTTTACCGATTGACGACCGCTTACAGAAGATTTCCGAGGAAAAACAACAAGCAGACGAAGCGCTGGCCCAACAAACGAAAAGATTAGCTCAACTGCTGACTGACCAAGCGCAAAAAGAACAAGAACTCGGAAAATTGCGTTCAGCGCTTCGTGCTTTCGAGGACCGAGCGAACAAGCTCCAGGCAGCGAGCAGCCAGTCCGAGGCTCAATTACTGGCGTTGTCGCAGGAACGAGATTCACTTATCACTCAGCTGCAAACCCTCACCCAGTCGTACGGGGTGGACAGGACCGAGCTGGCCAACCTGCGCCTGGAGCGCGACAAGACTGTCACTCGCACGGCCTCCCTGGAGGCAAAAAATTGCCGAATTGACCTCAGCTAACAAAGATCAAGAGCGCCGGCTCAAAGACACGGATCAGTATCTGAGTTCCGATCGCGATATTCGTGAATTGATGGGCGCGAGAAAGCTGTATATCGCGGATGTGTTTGATGTCGATGGCAGCAGCCGCACGCAAAAGCCTTTTGGCCGGGTCTTCTACACCCAAGGCAAGTCTCTTATTTTTTACGCCTTCGATCTTGACCGCGAGCCGGGCGTGGTCAATGCCAGCACGTTTCAAGTGTGGGGCCAACGGGAAGCTCCTCAAGGTCAACAGGAATCGCCAATGAACCTGGGCATTCTGTATATGGACAATGAATCGAATCGCCGTTGGGTCATGCGTTTTGACGATCCCAAGAAATTAGCCGAAATTGATGCGGTGTTTGTCACCGTCGAACCTCGCGGCGGTAGCCACAAGCCCACCAATAAACCCTTCTTGTATGCCCTGCTACGCAACCAAGCCAATCACCCCTAGTTTTATCTGTCGTTAATCATTTCACATCCTAAAAGCTCTCCAACGAGACCCTTCGCGCGTATTAGTTTGTAATTTCTTGCTAAGCCTCGATATTTCTTCCTGAAGTAAAGGTACCACTGGTACACATTCCCTAATGGCTTCGTACTAGTCATCAGATTCGCACATTTGTCGAGGTAGTCATATGCACGGTAGGAGTCCGTTTGAGTAACGGACGCCGCAGTGCTGTGGTGTCTCCAGGGTCAGCAGCGACAGGTCGTGAATCGTGATTGAGGAGCGTGGGGGATGAAGAACTTGCGTCTAGTGATCGCAGCGGTATTGCAGTCGGCATTGTGTCTCGTTGTGGCTGGCTTTTTTGGCGGGCGGCTAGCGGCCCAGACCAGTTACGGAACGATTTCCGGAACGGTTACAGATGCGTCCGGAGCGGCCGTCGGCGATGCGGAAGTGACCGTAACGAACGTCGCGTCAGGTGAGAAGCGGGTGCAGCCTACAAGCAGTGATGGCTACTACAATTTCGTGAATCTCGTTCCGGGCACCTACCGGGTCGAAGTAGAGAAATCAGGATTCAAACGTGCAGCTCATTCCGACGTTATTGTCGACGTTGAACAGACCGTTCGCATCGACCTGACCCTCCAGGTTGGCGAAGCATCGCAGACCATAGAGGTGACTGGTGAAACTCCGCTGCTCCAGTCAGAAACGTCCTCTCTCGGACAGGTCGTGGAAGGCCGCAAGGTCGCAGAACTACCTCTCAACGGCCGCAATGTTTTTAATTTAATCACTCTGGCGCCCTCTGTCGTTCCGCAGGGAAGCGCCGGCGGCACTCCGGTGGGAGTCAATCCTTTTGGTTGGGGAAACTATCAGGTCAACGGCTCGTTCGGGAACGAGAGCGCGGAATATCTCGATGGGCAACCTTTGAATATCGGCTACATCAATCTACCAGTCGTCATTCCCACTCAGGATTCGATCCAGGAGTTCAAAGTACAAACCAGCAACACCGGAGCGGACTGGGGCAAATTTTCCGGGGGCGTGTTGAATTTCAGCACCAAGTCAGGGACCAACGGTCTCCACGGCGAAGCCTATGAATATTTGCGAAACAAAGTGCTGGACGCCAACGATCCATTCAACAAGGCCCACGAGTTGGCCAACGGGCTACCCAATGAACCTGGAAGCTTCACGCAGAATCAGTTTGGCGCTAACGCTGGCGGACCTCTTTGGATACCGCATCTTTACGACGGCAGAGATAAAACATTTTGGTTCTTCAGTTGGGAAGCGTTCCGTCTTCGCCAAGGCGCATCCCCCGTTCTAACCACCGTACCGACCCCCGGAGAATTGGCTGGAAATTTTTCGGCCCCGGGAATCGCGCCGATCATGGATCCCTGCGGAGGAACGGTGACGAGCGGTGCCTGCCCTAATTACACCGGCACGCCGACGCCATTTCCGGGAAATGTGATTCCAACTTCTCGACTCAACCCCACATCACTCGCACTCGAAAATCTCTGGCCGGCAGCCAATTCACCTTGCACCGCGGACGCGCTCATTGGATGCAAGAACAACTATGCGAAATCTTATGCCACCGGCGGAAACCAGAATCAGGTGGTAGGCCGCATGGATCAGACTCTGGGCACCAAGCAACGTATTTTCTTCCGCTACACCTATTGGAATGTGCTGGATTTGCCGCAGGACCCACTGGGCACTGGGCTTTGCCAGGATCGCTGCGCGGAGAAGTACGCTACCAGCGCTGCCGCCGTTGGCTACAACTACACCGTAACTCCGAACACGACTGCGTCGCTGAACGCCAGCCTCAGCCGTTTCGCCTACAATCGCTCTCCAAACAACGCGGGCTTCGATCTGACTACGATTGGCTGGCCAGCGCAATTTAACAACGTAATTCCTTCGATCGCTCGAACTCCGCCCACGCCATGCGTTCTGGATTACGCCGACAACGTCATGTGCTCCCAAGGACAGAGCTTCATCCAGGACCGCAATACGCAGTTCGACATAGGTCCAAGCCTGACACTGGTTCGCGGCAAGCATACCCTTAAGGTTGGATACCAACTCGAAGTAGGACGAGACAATTACGCCCAAACTAACGTTGCCAGCGGTTCGTTTGCCTTTTGCGGTTCCGGTTTGTCTTGCTTTACCGGAAACGGCTTTGCCGACTTCCTGCTCGGCTATGCCGACAATCCCAGCAACGTCGAAAATCACTTCTTCGGTCAGGTTGTTGACCCCGCGCTGATCGCCGGTCAACAAATCTATAACGCTTTTTATGCCGATGACACTTTCCGTGTCACTAACAAACTCACTCTAAATCTGGGCATGCGTTACGACTTGCAAGGTCCGTGGTCGGAGCGCTTCAACCGGTTGTCTTACTTCGATCCCAATGCGCCCAGCTGGCTGTCTAGTCCTAGTGCCGCGGGACTTGCCGGCGTAGCGGGACTCCCAGGGTTGAAGGGCGATGTATTCCTGGTCAATCCCAGCACCAGAACCGCGATTCCAAAAAACAGGACCGAGGTCGCACCCCGGGTCGGATTCGCTTACAGCTTCGACCAGAAGACGGTGATCCGCGCGGGTTACGGAATCTTCTGGATTCCCAACTACGTTTCTTTCGGTCTCAATCCAAACAATGATTTGGTCAACGATGCGACCACTTCCTATACCGGAACGATCAACGGGACTGTTCCAGTGAATACTATTAACACTCCCTTCCCGGCCACCGGCGTCGTTCCCCCGGTTGGTCGCACGCTCGGTCTGCTGGGAACCCAGCAATACGCGACGCAGGTGGTGCAGAACTTTTCCGTCGCCGACCTCAATAATCATCCTGAGGGCTATGTTCAGCAGTGGAACTTGAACATCCAACGCGACCTGCCAGGCCACTTCTTTATATCGGCAGCTTACGTCGGTTCAAAGGGAACCCACTTGCAGTCATACTCCCAGCAAATTGACCAACTACCCGACAGCTTCTTGCCGTCAGCTGCATCGCAATGCGCGGCTCAGGAAGCCGTCACCGGAAACCGGTGCGTAGCAAATGCGGCTGGCGCGCCGTCTGTCGCTTTGCTACAGAGTGTGCCCAATCCATTTTTTGACACCGCTACGTCAACGTCCTTCGCTTTGTCAGGTGCCACGACGACAACGGGACAGTTGTCCCGTCCTTACCCGCAGTACACCGGCTTGAGCTTGGCGGGCCAAGGCTCCTATGACAGCACTTACCACTCATTGCAAATTACACTGGAGCGCAAATTCGCCAGTGCAGGATCATTGCTGGTTGCCTACACCAATTCGAAACTGATGAGTGATACGGACACCCTGACGAACTGGCTGGAGGCCTCCAATGGAAGCATCCAGGACAATAACAACAACCGCGCAGAACGTTCTTTGTCATCTCAAGACGTTCCGCAACGCTTGGTGATCAGCTATGTCCTCGATCTACCATTCGGGCACGGCAGGAGATATTTCTCCGGTGCCGAAGGGGTCATGGACAAGATCGTCGGCGGTTGGGGGATTGACGGCGTGACCATCTTCCAGAAGGGTTTTCCGTTGGCCTTCAGCAATGCTATTCCCAACTACACCGCGTCGTTCGGCGGAGGATCAAGGCCGAACTACAAGCCGGGTTGCAACAAATCAGCACCGGCGGGCGCTGGACAACTGAACGAATGGTTTAACACCGCCTGTTTTAGTGCTCCAGCCGATTTCACCTACGGCAATGAATCGCGCACCGACCCAACTTTGCGCTCTTCGGGAGTGAATAATTGGGACTTTGCGCTATTTAAGAGGACCGCATTTGGCCCGGACGGACGGTTAAATATCGCTTTCCGAGCTGAATTCTTCAATTTGTTCAATCGCACGCAGTGGGCCCCGCCCAATACCGCGTTTGGCAGCTCAACGTTCGGCCAGGTATCCAGTATTTACCCTGGCACAAACCCACGGCTGATCCAATTCGGTTTGAAGTTCCAGTTTTAACTACGAAACGCCCGGAGCGAATGCGCAGAACGCATTCGTTCCGGGCAAGTTTTTTTCGAGTCAGTGCGCATTTGCCCGCTACTTTTCAGGGAATATCTCTCCGCTACTATTCGTGAATTCCCCCGCGCTAAAATACAATGCTCGGCGCGTCTCCGGTCCAGCGCAAGTTTGAGGAGTCGACTCTAAAAAGATGGTTCGCCGATTTACGCGCCGCGATTTCCTCAATTACGCAGCAATGGCTGCCGCGACGCCTATCTTCGAAGTAAAACCGTTGCGCGGCCTCGATTTCATTCTTCAAAATTCCCCGACGCCACGAAAATTTCTAATCGAGACCATGCCCGGCGGAGTGGCCCTCTTCGATTACAACAACGACGGCTTGCTTGATATTTTTCTGGTGAATGGCGGCAAAATTACCGAATCACTGCGCGTCCCTGAGAATTTTGATCGCAGCGATCCTCGCTACTGGAACCGTTTGTATCGCCAGAATCGCGACGGGAGCTTTACGGACGCCACACGTGCCGCAGGTCTGGCTAACGCGGGAAACGGCAACTACGGAATGGGCGTCGCGGTCGGCGATTATGACAACGACGGTTATCCCGATCTGTACGTCACCAGCTATGGGAGAAACATTCTTTATCACAATAATGGAGATGGCACCTTCACGGAGGTAACCGCCAAGGCTGGAGTTGCTGGCGGAGGCTGGTCGGTCTCCGCGGGATTCTTCGACTATGACAACGACGGGCATCTGGACTTGTTTGTCACCCGTTATATGGATTGGGACGCCGATCACAACAAAATTTGTGGCGGAGAGTGGCACACCTATTGCCCGCCCGGCGCATTCCCTGTGACTACTTGTTTGCTGTACCACAATCGTGGGGATGGCACGTTTGAGGATGTGAGCGAGCGTTCAGGAATCACCGCCAAAAAAGGGCGTGCGCTGGGTGTGGCGTTCGCGGACTATGATGGCGACGGCTTCACGGATATTTCTGTCTCCAACGACGGCATGCAGCAATATCTCTTCCACAACAACGGTGATGGCACTTTCAAGGAGTGCGCCCTCGAATCAGGCGTGGGGCTGACCTCCGACGGCAAGGGTCTTTCCGGAATGGGCACGGCTTTTCAAGACTACGACAACGATGGTCGCCCGGACATTATCACTACAGTACTGCCGCGGGAGTTGTACGCGCTGTTTCATAACGACGGAGACGGCTCATTTACATATGACACTCTAAAAACTGGCCTGGGCGCATTGACCTCCGGCAGTTCGGGTTGGGGCGTGGGACTGGAAGATTTCGACAACGACGGTTGGAAAGATCTTTTCGTGGCGCAAAGCCACGTCCTCGAGAACGTCGAGAAGATTGACGCTTCCCTGCACTACAAGGAACTGCCGCTCTTGGCGCTCAATCATAATGGCAGGTTTGAGAGAACTGATTCCGGCGTGACCACACCATTGGCGGCCCGCGGCGCAGCTTTTGGTGACATAAATAATGACGGCAAGATGGACGCCATCATCACTACCCTGGGCGGGCCCCCAGTGCTGCTACTGAATCGCTGCGATAATCACAATCATTGGCTGTCCATTACGCTCCGTGGCACGCGCAGCAATCGCGACGGATACGGCGCTAAGGTGTCCGTGAATGGCCAGACTCGCTTCGCAACTTCGGCCGGAAGCTATGTGTGCGCGAGCGACAAACGTCTACACTTCGGACTGGGTTCTGCCGAGAAAGCCAGCGTAGAAGTCGTATGGCCTTCTGGCACCAAACAGGTTCTGAACGACGTTCGCGCCGACCAATTCCTGGAAGTTCACGAACCGGAGCACGGATGATTTTCATTTTATTTCTGGCGCTCGCCGCCCAGGCTGCAGCACCAGGCGCCATGCAACACCTGCAAGCGGGCCTGGAAGCTCGCAAGCAGCACCAGGTCGATGTCGAGATTACCGAGTTTCGCGAAGCTGCGAGGATCGACCCTGGCTCAGCAGATGCGTTCCTGAACCTGGGCGCCGCTTACATGGAGAAACACGATTACGGCGCGGCCATCACTCCTCTAAAGAGAGCCCTGGAGCTTAGTCCCGACTTACTGCCGGCGCACCAGTTTTTGGGTTACGCGCTGCTCGCTCAAGGATATGCCGCTGAAGCCATCCCACATCTCCAGCGTGTTGGCGCGCAGGAAGCTTTGGGGATTGCGCAGATCGAAACCGGCCAGCTCACCGAAGCAGTAGCTAACTTCACCGCTATGCTTCCCCAACAACCCGATGATCCTGACCTGTTATTTTACCTGGGCCATTCCAGTGGCTTGCTTTCCAAAACGGCCATCGACACCTTGATTGCCAATCATCCCGATTCCGCGCGTGCCCACCAGGCCCTCGGAGAGAACTATTTAGTGCTACGGCAAATTCCGCAAGCCGAGAAAGAATATTTGGAGGCTCTGCGTCTCCGTCCGGACTTACCCGGGCTTCATCTGGAACTGGGCCAGGTTTACGCCAACTCCGCACAGTGGCCCAAAGCAGAAGCTGAATTTCGAGCCGAAGCAAAGTTGCAGCCTGGCAACGCGGAAGCCGCTTACCGCCTGGGCTGGCGTTGCTTCAGCAAGGAAACGCGCGCGAAGCACTCGTCGAGTTAAAGCGCTCCAACGAGCTGAAGCCGGAAATGCCAGAGACCCTCTACTCCCTCGGCAAAGCCGCCTCCATGACCGGCGAAAACACCGTCGCCGAGCAGTCCTGGCTAAAAGTAATCGACCTGGAAAAAAACACCGCCCTCGCCGCTCAATCCTATTTCGGCCTTGCAGCCTTACATCGCAAACAAGGCAAGCTCAGCCAAGCCCAGCAAGAAATGCAGGAATTCCAAAAACTTCAAAGCACCATCGGGCCACCCCGTGCAGAGTAGCTAGACGACATAACCGTAATCGAGGACAAGCGATTCTGCTGGCCGAGAAGTAAAGGGCGGACTTCCAGGAGGAGAAGCAAAGCCGGTGACAGCAGCGCGCCCAGAATAGAATCAATACTCCACGTAGAACGATTACCGCCGCCGTGAGCCGCATGATTACTACGTAGCAATGCCGAACCGGAATCAAGCCTCAGAAGTCGAATCTGATTCCGACTTGGCCTTCGCGGCCGGGCAAATATTGCAAAGTGGATCCGAGAGGCGGCGTACCCCCTTCGAGTTGCTGCACGGCTGCAGGATTGTCGCGATTAAATAAGTTGAACATTTCGAAGAGAATTTGCGCTTTCAGCCGCTCTCCAATGTTGAATCGCTTCGCGATACGCAGGTCCATGTTGACGAAAGGCGGAGCGGTTTGGGAGTTCCGCGCATACAACGGATTTCCGAAACCGTCGATGTACAGCCCGGATCCATTAAACAAACCGTCTCCATCGAAGTCGGGTCCGCCGTTCGCGGGTGACACGAGGTAATGGAACCCACTCTGCGCCCGGAATATTCCGGCCAACTCGAACTTCCAAGGCAGCTGAATAATGGAATTGATCAGAAAGGTGTGATTCAGCGCCAGATCCGAAGGGCCCTGATCTACCTTGGCTCCGTTATAGAACGTTCCAGCTTTGGGTACAAAATTCCCGATGCTGTTGATGAAGGCACTGCTGGTGTTTGATTGCCCGGTGTTGGCATCGGTAACTGTGGGTACCTTACCGACAAAACTGTCGGAAAGACCGCTGATGGCCAAGAAATTTACGCCCTCGCCAGTCTGAATCTCACTGCCAAGGGTGGAATTCAGGACGTCGTCTGTGGCATGCGCGTAGGTATAACTGGCCTGAACGGAAATCCGATGGCTCATCCGTTTTTGAAAGCCGATCGTGAAACCATCATACGTTCCGGCTCCCCAAGGTCCATAACTTTCAATGCGCTTTGTGCCGGTTCCGGGCACGAGTTCATTTGCCAAACCGTCCATGCGCGCTTCAAAAGCAAGATTAGTGGCACGCACAGTGGTGATGTCTTCGATGTCCTTGTGGTAATAGTCAAAAGTCAGGACCATATCTGAAGCAAGTTGTCGCTGCACGCCTACATGGTAGTTAAGCGTGTGAGGAACTTTGAATCCCGGATCCACGCTGATGGGAACTTGACCGGCAGTGCCGTTGATGCCCCCGATTGTAGTGAGATTTCCGAATGGGTCGTAGGACCAATAGTTGGCTGGAACGGTAATACTGGTATCCGTTCCGGCGAGGTTCGCAACAGCTGCGTCAGCGGCAGTGAGGAATTGTGCCGGCGTGTATCCCGTTAACTGCTGGATGTTGGACATGTTTACAACGGTATTCGCTGGAATGGGCGCGTGCCCAGGAGCAACCACGTTGTTCAGATAATCGATGCCATAGAGTGTGGTGCCCAAACCGTTGGGACAAGATGCTCCTGATGCCGTAACTTGCGCTTGGGTCATGTTGTTGGAGACGCAAACTGTTGGTCGACCCAAGGTTTGGAACAAGCTGGTTAGCGTGGTGGGATTGCCGTAAAACAAGCGCGGGAAAGACAGCAGCCGCTCACGCTGGATATTGGCGCCACCAAATCCAGGAATATCTCTGGCTACCCCTTCGCGGAATTGATCGTAGAAAACACCGAAACTGGCATTGATCACCGTTTTCGGATTAAGCGCCCAGGCTACCCCAATGCGCGGCGAAAAATCAGTTTTGTTCGGAAATGTTGAATCATAATCCCAACGCAAACCGGCATTCACCGTGATTTTGTTGGTGATCCGCCAATCATCCTGCACGAATAGCCCAGTGTAATTATTATTTATGTTTACCAGGTTGTCGGCCGGTGTGGCCCCGCCCTGCAAAGTAATCAGATTGATGCCCGAATTAATCGGGCCAAAGGTATTGAAGTCGTCCACAGTGGCGAACAGTTGCGTGAAGAAGTTATTCGGCTCCGTGCCATTCACTTGGGTTTTCTCATAATCCAAACCGAATTTAAGGGTATGACGGCCGAACTGCTTACTTACATTGCTGCCCGCCGAGTAATACTTCTGATAAAAAGTGAATGAGTTGTAACCCGGACCGAACGAAGTCTGGCCGAGATCTCCAAATTCGTCCCCACTGGTATAGGAAGAGAAAAGATTGAACAAGTTATTTGGAATACCGGACTGAGGATGCGATGGGCTCTGGCGTGTCGGATCATTGCGGTATTGGAAATAGGTGTTAAGGATCCACGGGTTGGACATATTTCCGAGAGTCCATAAATCCGAGAATCCGAGCATCAGCGTCCGACCATCGAGATTGTAACGCGTGTCTGGCAGGTTTAAGGAAGCCGTCAGTGGTAGATAATCGGTGAGGTGGTTGTTGGTGTAATTAAACTGTTCACTCAATCGATGGTGGCCGAGGTTTTCATCGAGCTTAAGACGGGCGCGAGTGTCGTAGGTTAACGAGTGCTTGTTGAAGGGCGCTTCGAAAGCGACCAGGCTGGATGGCAAATTGGGATTGAAAACGAAATTCAGGTCGCGGCTCTCCAGAATTCTTTCGGCTGAACCAAAGAAAAAAACCTTGTCTTTGATGATCGGCCCGCCCAGGTATACGGTAGGGTCCCAACGTGACAAAAATGGGGCTCCGCTGGTGGAGGCGGGAATATTGTTGGAATCAAAAACATTATTACGATAAAAAACCGACAGGCCGCCGTGGAAATCGTTAGTGCCACCCCGCGTAACCACGTTCACAATGCCGCCAGACGCGTGACCAAACTCCGCTTTGTATCCCGCAGTCACCACTTGAAATTCCAGAATCGAATCCTGATTGAATTGCGCCGAAGGGCCGCCATTGAAATTGTCGCGATTGGGCATGCCGTCGATGAGATAAAGTGTGTTTCCACCGCGCTCACCCAGGATCGGTGTAGCGTTATCTCCCGCGGGATCATTTTGCCGATTTAACGCTACTCCCGGCACCAGTTGCAGCAAGTCCAGATAATTTCTGCCGTTGATGGGCATATCCTCGATTTGTTCCGTGGTGATCGTGGCGCCGGTGGAAGAAATCGTTGTATCCAACAAAGGCGCCGAGGAATTTACCTCGACGGTTTGACCCATCGAGCCCACTTGCAACGTAATGTCATAGGTCAGTGTTCGATTCAACGTCAGTTCAATGTTCTTGAAGACCTCTGTTTGAAAACCATCCTTTGAGGCCTTAATCTCATAAATTCCTGGCGGAATTCCCGCCAAATTGTATGCGCCATCGCTCTCCGTGGTGGTGCTGCGGTCGACGGCCAGTTCACTGCTACTGACTTGTATTACTGCTCCGTTGACAACCAGCCCCTGCTTATCTCGAACGGTCCCCGAGATTGTTGATGTCGTCTGCGCTTGCAAAGCGCAAGTGAGCACAAGCAGAAAGAAAAACATACAGCCGAAAGCGATTCGAGCGTAACAGCACACCTGCGTCGTACTCGTTTTTCCCAATTTAGCTAGCGTTATCTTCGGCATGAGCCCTCCCATCGGTGGCTAGACCGGCCATTCAAGGCCAGAAACAAACGCCGGCATCTTTACTATTGTTTGTTGCAACATACGTTGCGGGTACCTGCGCTGTTATATAATGCGCGCGAGTCTAGGTTCGAGGGCCATTAAAGTCAACAACATTTTCAAAGTCACAGGCCCAGGTTATGTAAAACGCAACACGTGTTGCGTCTCGAATAGCATGCATCGGAAATTTTGATAAGTATTTGTGCAACGAACGGTGAATATTCTTGACAGGATGCAACATTCGTTGTATTCCCATTCCCGCACACTCTTGCCCTTCCGCAGCTTTGCTCTTATGCGTGCGACTCTTATGCTGATGTTCATTGTGGATCGCGCAGCTGGCCCGCCCGCCTGAGGTCGCATGGAAATGAAATCAGCGAAAAGCTCGATGACCGCTCCAGCATTGCCCTCTTCCTTAAGAAAGGCTTCGCCAGGACACACCGCGCTGGAGGCCAGGTTTGCACGTTCCCAGGCCAATCTCAGCACCAGCAGAAAACGCCTTTTGCGTTTGATTCTCGAAAATCCCGAAGATACTTTCTTTCTTTCCTCACGCGAATTGGCTAAGCGTTACAGAGTGGATGCGGCCACCATCGTGCGCACTATCCAAGCGTTGGGTTACGGTAAATTCGGCGAATTTGCCGCCGACCTCCGCGCTCATTTCATCACCCGCATCACCCCGTATGCACTGTTGAAGGCCGCTTCTCGCCAAAAACGTTCTCTACATGATCGGATCCAGAGCAGTCTGGAAGTCGATCTGCGCAACTTGCAAAAGTCTGCGATCTACACTCAACGCCGAGCGCATCATCGCCCTTTCGCGGCTGGTCAAGCGCGCTCGCCGCATTGTAGTGGTTGGCATTGACCTTGCCGCGTCTCTCAGTTGGCATTTGTCTTACGGCTTGATGAGTTTGGGATTTGCCGCCGAGGGTCCAGTAGGCGGCACCGGTAATATTCAGAAAAGAGTTCGTGCGCTCACGTCCAAAGATCTGTTAATTGCCATCAGTTACAAGCAAGGTTTGCGAGAGACGGTCGAAGCCGCTCTTCGGGCTCAGAAACAGGGCGTACCGACATTTGGTATCACCGACAGCGAGGACACTCCCATCGCAAGAATTTGCGATTATGTTGCCATCACTCCAGTGAATAGCGTTTCTTTCGCTAATTCCTACGTAGCGCCGATGGCGCTGCTGGGAACTATTCTGGTGGCTTGTGCGCACACCCGCACCGCTCGCACATTGGCGTTGTTGCGGCGCAGTGAGGAGGAAGACCGCGCCGATCATCGGTGGTATTGGGCTCCGACAAATGGCAAAAACCAGGCATAAATGTTTGATTTTTATCGTAATAAACCACAAGAAGCTTCATGGCAATGTTCTTGGCGCTTCCGCATATTTATTTTGGCGCCGCACTGCGAATCTGGTGCTCAAAGACGACGACGCTCATGTTTGAAGGGACCGCATTCGTGAAGGAGCCAGACATTCTGATTCGCCCGCTTCAGAATGTTGAGGAAATGAGCATAGGGGTGAAGTTGCAGCACCGTATCTGGGGATACAGCGCGATTGATACCGTTCCCGATCAAATGTTCATCGTTGCAAAAGAAAGTGGCGGCCAAGTTCTGGGCGCCTTCCACAAGGGTGACCCAGTCGGATTCGCTTTAGCCTTCGCCGCTATCCATGACCGAACACCTTATCTGCATTCCCACATGGTGGGTGTTGTGCCCGAGTTCCAAAATCAAGGTGTGGGCAGGCTGTTGAAGCTGGCGCAGCGCGACGATGCCATCGCGCGCGGTATCGATCTCATAGAGTGGACCTTCGATCCCCTCCAGCTTAAGAATGCGCATTTCAACCTCGTGCGCCTGGGCGCTGTCGTCCGTCGCTATATTCCCAATTTCTACGGTCAAACTTCCAGCCCTCTACATGCCGGTTTGCCCACTGACCGGCTGGTCGCCGAATGGTGGGTCAACTCAAAGCGCGTGCAAGCTGCGCTAAACAACCAAGCGTACATTCCCAAATCCAGTGAACTCATTTCCATTCCCGTTGCCATCAACCAAATCTGTGCCAGTGATCCGCCACGGGCTGAAGAAATTCAGTCAAGCATTCGCCGGCAGTTCGAATCTCATTTTGCGGCCGGTCGCGCCGCCGTAAGTTTTGAACTCAGAGATCAGCGAGGGAGCTACCTTCTGGAGCGTTATGAAGATTGAAGCCATTGTCCTGCGCGAAATTCATATGCGACTGAAGTCTCCCTTTGAAACAAGTTTCGGGATTACCCACGACCGTCGCATTCTGCTGGTTGAAGTCGTGGCCGATGGCATCAGTGGGTGGGGAGAAGTCACCGCCGGCGAAACCCCTGCATACAACGCTGAAACTACGGACACTGCCTGGCTGATAATTTCTGATTTCATTGCCCCGTACTTGGTTGGAAAGAGCTTGACCACAGCAGCAATACGTAACCTGAAGTTTAGTAGACGTAAACATAACATAACTGAACGAGTTACATAACAG
>CAVPKZ010000040.1:0-12461 GCA_963705755.1 uncultured Acidobacteriota bacterium
GTGGTATCACATCTATTAGCGGACATAGGTTTACAAGTGCAAGGTCACGACACTAGTTACGACTCAGGGTAAGTAGTCAAACACCATCAGATGGGCCTCTTCGATCACAAGGTCGGAAAGCATCGAAGTTTGCCATCCGGCTTTTTTGTCCCGCGCAGTCACACCTTGTGCGATGTTTAGTTCCTTCAGCAAGTCAGCCAGAAGGTCCTGTGTGCCGTGGCGAGCAGTGAGAATATAGTGTCGCGGTACAGCGGAGTAATATCGCTTCAATTCAGGCACCCAAAGTCCTGTTTTAGCTATTGCGCCGGTGGGAACTTTTCCCAGAAGCTGAAAGTGATCGGGGTCGACCTCTTTAAACACAGCAACGGTACCAGTCGTCCCCGCGAAATAAATGCGGCCAGTAGCTGCGTCGTACTGAAGGTCGTCTGCGCCCCCTACACTGTCCAGCACTTGAACTACTTTGCCCGTCTCGGTGTCCATAACCACTAGCTTCCCTGGCTCGTGCTGGTGCCCGCCGCCAACATTGCCAGTATGCGGGACGGTTCGGCTGCCAACGAACAAGCGGTGATGGGCCACATCCAAACCCGCAGTGTGGGGGACCGGGCCGCCAATGATTGGCCACTGGGCGACTACGGCACGTTTTTCGAGATCTACAACCGCGACATGACTATTGCCTTCGACGATGTCGCCCATCGTGACATACAATCTTTTTCCCGCCGGGTCGATGGTTATACCTGCAGGATCGCCACCCGGCAATTTAATGCTGCTCACTAACTTTGCAGTCGTTGTGTCGACTAAGTCGATGGATGCGTCTGTGGATCCGTGTTCGCCGCTGCCTCCAAAATTTTCAAAGACCTCAACACCTGCATAAATTAGATGGGTGCTGGGATCGTAAGCAGCATTATCCGCTCCTCTGTTTGGATCACCATACCCGGACAGTTTCACAGTCTTGATTACTTCGTAAGTCGTCCCGCTTATGACTACGACACTGCTATCTGTCAACGTGACCCACATCTCGTTGCTTTCAGGCAGATAGAACGCCTTCTTGGGCATGGCTGAAAGCCCTTTGGTTTCATGAATCACCTTGCCTGCGGCCAGGTCCACAGTAATCAGGCTTTTTGCGGCTTCTCCGGAAATGAACAGACGCTGGCCTTGGACGTCCATTGCGAGATGGTCCATGTAGCCATCTCCTGGCAATGGGATAGTTTCAACGAGTCCCAGAATGCCCGCCATATGCATCATCGGCAGTTGTTGACCCGGCACATTTTGCGCGGACGCTCGCGAAATGAAGGTGGCTAAGCACGACACGAGAATGGCGAGGAACTTTTTCATTTGTTCTCCTAAAACCTTACCTTCGAGTTTCATCTCCGCGATGAAGACAGTTCATGTGTCTACCAAATTATTTTTAATGCAAACTGAACATCTCGCGGTTGTGTCGCCAGGTTGTCCAAAAATCCATTGTTCAGTGGTGCTCCGGTTGCATCGAAAAGGGAGGACCCGTGAGTGGTTCGGGAGCAACGAAATTCGAGTGATTTAGAATAATAATGGTGCGAGGCTGCCATTAATTATTTTCCGTAGGTCCACAGAATCCCCTGGTTGATAAACGATCGACCATCGCTGGAATTGTTTGTTGAGCTTCCGCCGATGCACTTATTTGAATTTTCGCCATTAAATATCTCGATCTAGTTCAGGTCAAGCAAAGACGGTGAGAATAAACAAGAATTAATCTGACATTTAGTTTTGAAGACAAAAAATAGAAATTTCTCCCGCAGAAGGAGAGTTGCCGCGTTTCGGCGGTTCAAGTCCACCCAAACCGGCAGCCGACTGAATCACGCCGGCGTTGGAAGCGTGCACATACGTCCTTCAATTCCGCTGTCACATTAATTAAGGAAATTACTACGTCTTGACTCTGGCGCGACCGTGCTGCGTGGCTAGGTTTTGCAACAAGCCGTACAACACATCGCAGTTTGTAGTTTGGGTAGTTGGTTGGGAATTTGACTCTTCCATTAGCTGAGGCGATTAGTCCTCTTTCCGGCTGTTACGTTCTTCTCTCAAGACGGGTTACTTCCGGTTTGTCTGTAAGAACGAAGCCGCCCGTAGCAACTCGGCAGAATTAGTGCGGTAAATTCGACTGATACCCGCCTCCGCTGAATTTTCAGCGCGCCACACCTATGTTTTCACCTAAACAAATATTAATTTGACTGCCAGCCGCTAGTCATTAAACTCTGCGCCGAGGTCGTTCGTGAAGCAAACGGATTTGTATTGGGTACCCGAGCGAACACGATACGTGGTGGTTTGGTGGAGGAACCTGCCTTCCTGCCAGTTCGGGGTTGAACCTTTTTCCACGAGGAAAAACATGAAGCGAAATTTCACAGGAGTGAATAGGTAGGTGTTGTAGATCTGCAAAGCAGTACAAGGTTGTTCCTTAGCGAGCGTTTATGATTTCAAAAAGACTGATGGGAATGTGCAAGAGGTGACCGCCATTGAATCCTAGATTTCTGCTTGGCGTCCTTGTCGGCTTATTAATTCTGCCCGCGGCTTTATATTTATACGTCGCGACGGGGCACGCGCCGGTGGCCACGGCAGATGCGGCCATGCCAATGGAAACATTTTTTGAGAAGATTGGCAGGAAATCCAGGATTAGGGCAGAGCAACCCAAGCGCGATCTTTCAACCTTTAGCACTGCTGATCTGGCAGCGGGAGCAGATATTTATCAGAAAAACTGCGCGTTTTGTCATGGTTTGCCAAATCAGTCCAAGCCGGACGCCGCGAAAGGAATGTTTCCTCACGCGCCACAACTGCTCGACAAGGAAGACATGGTGACAGACGATCCGGTTGGCGAATCCTTCTGGAAAGTAAAGAACGGCATCCGACTTTCTGGAATGCCGGGATTTAAGCAATCTCTTTCGGAAACTCAGATGTGGCAGGTCAGTGCGCTGCTGGCTAAGGCCGATCAACTCCCGTCGGAAGTCACCGCTAAACTTCAACCCAAAAGCATGAATATGAATACACCGATTAAACAGTAAGGACGTCGCTGTAACTGGCGGCGACAATACCGAGGCTTCTCAAAACTTCAACCGGAGGTTCGCTCCTTCCGACACGATGGCCACGGGCGCCTTTTTTATTTTGCGTCGACGGCGAGGGAGACACAGTTAGCACTCAAGATCATCTGGTAGTAAGCTCCCGAGCCCGGAGTTCTCAGCATTGTCGTTTGCAGGAGGGAGGAGAGCAGATATGAAGCGGATCATTGTAGTGGGCGTCGCCTTGCTGTCGTTCGTTGCCATCGTCGTCAGCCTGAGCTCAAGAGGGGTGGAGAAGACAGTGGCCGCTCAGGGCACTCAAATGCCAGCAAGCGAATTGCCGACATTCCAAGTGGATCCCTCGTGGCCAAAGAAGCTGCCCAACAACTGGGTCTGGGGACCGGTGAGCGGCCTCACTGTCGATGCACAGGATCACGTGTGGGTCATCACGCGCCCGCGCGAGATAGTGAAACCCGAGGATAAGGGTAGAACACCCGCGCCACCGGTGCTGGAGTTCGACGGGGCGGGGGACTTCATCCAAGGTTGGGGTGGGCCAGGAAAGGGCTACGAATGGCCCAACGCGGAGCACGGAGTTACCGTCGACTCCAAGGGGTACGTGTGGATCGCCGGCCGCGGGAAAGACGACGATCAAATTCTCAAGTTCACAAATACCGGAACGTTTGTAATGCAGATCGGTCACTCAGCGCAAAGTAAGGGCAACATGGACACGGCAAATCTCAATTTGCCCGCGGATGTGACAGTGTATCCCAAGACGAATGAAGTTTTCGTTGCCGATGGGTACGGCAACAGACGCATTATCGTGTTCGATGCCGACACAGGCAAATACAAGCGGATGTGGGGCGCCTTCGGCAACGTGCCGACCGATCCCGAAAAATGGGTGATACCCAACGGCTGGAAAGGAACCGTAGCCCGCGACGACAATTTCTCCCCAGATGATTTGGAAGGTCAGGAAACTCTCGACGCACAGCAGGGCCCTCAGCAGTTTGCAAATGTTCACAGCGTGCGCATATCGAATGACGGTCTCGTATACGTCTGCGATCGTAAGAACCAGCGGGTTCAGGTTTTTACGCTCGACGGCAAGTACTTAACGCAGATCTTTATCAGCCGGGGCAGGATGGCCCCGAGTAACGCTACGGGGACGCTGTTCGGCAGGCCTCGCAAGGAAGTCGTCGATGAGATTCTTAAATCCCCCGACACGGCGTCCAGGACGACTTTCTCACCAGATCCGCAGCAGCGCTACTTGTACGTTATTGACCGCCGCCATCAGCGGATACTGATCCTCGACCGCAAGACGCTCGAGATCCTCGGTTATTTCGGAGGCGGAGTGGGCGACCAGCCCGGTCAATTCTACGTTCTCCACGACATGGCCACGGATTCGCACGGCAACTTCTACACGGCGGAGCTCAAGGACGGTAGCCGTGCCCAAAAGTTCGCGTTCAAGGGAATGTTGTCGACGCCGACGAAATGACGGATACGCACCGAAGTTCTTGTGTCCCGGAGTTGCAGCGTTTTTACCGCCGCAAATTAATCCAGAAAGGTCTCGGGAAGGCGAGAACGACTGTGGCTCGCAAGCTCGGAATCCGGATGTGGATCACGTTCGCAACTCGGAGCACTTGGCCAGGGGCGTGAAAAACTGAAAAAGGAGATCGCCAATCTTTCCGTAGCAATCGCACAGGGAGGTCAGTTGCCCGGGCTTCTATCAGAATTGCAGAAGCGAGAGCGGCGCCTCACCGAAATCAGCGACGAGATTTTTTCGACGACCGCTAAGGGACTCGACGCCAAGCTTCAGGGCATTGAACGGTTTGTCATGCAGCGCCTGGGGTGAAATTCATCAGCTTCTGACCGGAGTCATACCGCGTGCAAAGTCAGAGCTGGCGAAACACTGCACGGAAATTACTCTCACACCGGAAGGGCGAACCTACAAGATAAGCGGCGATTGGAACCTGCTGGGCGGACGTTCGGATGTTGCCGGGGGCCCGGTTTGCATTGCACCACGCGTACCACAGAGTTTAGCTTATCCCTCGCTACCGTTATACCGTAGCTTACGAGACGTGAAGCAAAAATGTGAGGCGGAATCGTGTCGGCGGGAGTCGTCAAGCCCGCCCTTTCAAACCGCTCCGCAATGCCGTCATAGTTTTCAGCGATAGGACTGCCGATTCTGTAACGGCAGCTATCCACCTTAGTACTGGCAGTCCTATCGAACGATCCGACGACGTGCGAAAACTCGGGCCATCCGATTGCAAGATGATTTCAGTCGTTGGTGACCTATGCATGCATTCGACGTGTTTTATGTTGCACTAGCCCCGCGGCGGACACGGTAGCGGTTGATGTCACTACGCCAACATAATAATTAAATGATCGAAAAGTTGTAAACGGATGTAGTCTATGCCAAGGAATTTGACCAGCCAAGAAAAGATGATACCTGCCCTCCGCGAACGCCGCCGTCACGATCGCCAGGTCATTCAGCCTCGGCTATATGTAGCGCTCAATGCGTCCAGTAGTGGGGGTATATCCAATGATTTGAGTGAAGGCGGAATGTCACTTGATCTGATAGGGCCACCGTTGGCCGGAAATGATGTGGTTCTAAGCTTCGACCTTTCGGAAATGGGTCAGCGCTTTGAGGCCAAAGGGAGAATCGCATGGTCGATCGAGCGCGAAAACCAGAATAGAGTAGGGCTGAAATTTACTGAAGTTTCTGAAGACTCGCGATACCACCTGAAGAGGTGGCTCGGGAAGAAAGTCGTTGTCCCGCAGGCACCCCAAGATGTGGCGGCCCAGGACAGGGTGAGAGGTGTGGCGCCAGTTCAGAAATCCGCGACCGGGGTGGGACCGATTGGATCTGCATCGGATTTGGCAGCCAGGTCGTTCGTCGTACCCTCGTTTGGCGACAGTGCATCGCGAAGTGCTGACCGAATGATTACGACAGCGGCGGAGGCCCGGAGTGGTGGAGCGTCTATAGCGCAGCCCAACGCGCAAAACGGTAATGGAGCATCGACTGTCACGCAGCCGCAAAGCAGTGCGTCAGAGAAAGAATCTGAAGATCTGCGGGCAAATGCGCTGCGAGCCTCG
The DNA here is from genome assembly GCA_963705755.1 of uncultured Acidobacteriota bacterium. Classification (GTDB taxonomy): domain Bacteria; phylum Acidobacteriota; class Terriglobia; order Acidiferrales; family UBA7541; genus Acidiferrum. The sequence continues at coordinate 6,111 of CAVPKZ010000040.1, forward strand.
TTTCAGCGTGCCCAGGCTGCGCCTGTCGTGATTCCGCCAGTCGAAACTAAACCGTTTGATCTAGGACTTTTGCGAAGATGGCTTTTTGCCGCGCTCGCCGCATTCGTACTGCTGGTTGCTCTGGCGGCGGCGAGGTGGGTCTACACATCTCCGGCTCTGAACGACGTGACCCCGGAAACTTTGCGGAAGATGATCGGGAACGTTTTGAACCCGCCGACGGACAAGTACGGCGCGGACAAGATTTTGCAAAATACTCCTAACACCGAGAAACTAGCGTCGAGGCCGCGGCGTAAAAAAAGAGTGACTGATCATCGAGAGCGAGCGAACGGCTCAAATGCGGATGTACAAATTCCCCGCTCCGAGGGATTCCAAGTCATGAACGCGCAAAATGTGATTACAGTTTTTCCGGGTTATGGCAGCTCCGAATCCTTGCCCCTGGTCAGAAGAGTGAGCGCACCGTCAGAACCTTTTGTGACTCCGATGGCCGGGTTTGGCGTATGGACGCCGACACAAGAGAGCCGCGATACCAAAGTCGGCTTGGTGTCCGTGAATCCTTCCCCAGAAGTTCCGGAGAAAAAAGTAATTCCCGAGTACCCAGCCATGGCGTTGGAAAAGAATATGCAGGGCCGGGTTGTGCTGCGAGCCATTATTGGCAAGGATGGAGCTCTGCAAAATGTGGCGCTGGCCCAGGAACCGTCGTTGTTAAGCGAAGCCGTCTTAGAGGCAGTAAAGAAGTGGCGTTACCAACCGCGCTACCAAGGCGGCGTGCCAGTCGAAGTAGAAACGCAAATTACGATAGATTTCGAAATTAACGTGAAATAACAAAAATGCATGCTATGGACCTGACTCTGGCGAAGGCGATAAAACGCCGGCACGGCTGGCCATGCTAGCACCCCTGAGATAGCCCAAAAATACCATCGACACGCCCGGCCCAACACGGTTTCCATTACGTTCCGAACACCCGAGACTATTCCTAAATAGCACTAGGCAAATGCAGCGGAGAATAATGAAAATGTAGCCTGGCAAAAGGAATTTATCCGCAGCTGCCGGACTGATATTTGCGACAATCGCCACATGTAGCTTTGTGAGACGCATCGGCGAGGCCAAGACTTGCGAAAGACTCCCCTATCGTCGGATGAGTTTTAGGGATTATGGAGATGGACGGCCGCCAAGCGGCGTGAGTTGAATGATTTGGGCGAGTCTCGCGATCGCTGGCGTGGCCACCGGGACGCAGACAAGAGCCCTCACATTGGAGAAAGCAAATGGGCGGAATAAGCTTTCCGGTGCCGCGCGAAATCTCTGAAACGGGGTTACGTAAGGGCGTTATAGAAGATCTGGCGATAAAAATCCTTTATTTACACGGCGAATTGTCGATTGTGGAGCTAGGCGATCTTGCTTGCCTGAGCGCCGAGGTAATGGATGAAATTTTCCAATTTCTAAGGAAGGAACAGCTTTGTGAAGTGCGGGGCATGTCAGGAGGTTCGCACCGAGTCACTGCCACTGCGCGTGGTAGAGAACGGGCCTCGGAGTTGCTGTCGTTAAATCAGTATGCCGGTCCCGCGCCCGTAGCTTTGGCAGACTATGTTGCGCGAGTAGAAACGCAGAGTGTCGCGCATACGATCGTCAGACCAGCAGACTTGGATCGAGCATTTCGTCAACTGGTGCTGCAACCGGAAATTATAGATCGCCTGGGAGCCGCAGTGGCATCCGGATCGTCGATTTTCTTACACGGGCCGACGGGCACCGGCAAGACCACCATTGCGAGTTGCATTCCGTCGATATATACCGACAGCGTGTGGATTCCGTACGCGTTAGAAGTGGATAGCCAAATCATCGCGTTACACGATCCGGGTGTGCACATCCCAAGTTCCGATCCAAATCCCGAAGAGTTCGACCGACGTTGGGTTTTGTGCCGGAGGCCGTGCGTTGTTGCGGGAGGCGAACTCTCGGCGGAAATGCTGGACCTCCAATATAACGCGGTTAGCCGCTTTTTCATGGCGCCGCTACAAATGAAAGCCAATAACGGAATATTGATCCTCGATGACGTCGGGCGGCAGCGCATGCCCACGGAGCAGTTGTTGAACCGGTGGATGACGCCATTAGATCGCAGGGTAGATTATCTTTCCCTTCAGGCGGGAAGAAAGTTCGCCATGCCCTTCGATTTATTCGTAGTTTTTTCGACGAACCTTAATCCCTTGGAAATTACGGACGGAGCGTTTCTGCGTCGAATCCCCAACAAAATCGAGATTGCGCATGCGACACGAAGACAGTTCATGCAGATATTTGAAGACGAATGCGGACGTCGCGGGCTGACTCACGAACCGGACATACCGGAGTTTGTGGCGCAATATATCACGCAGGATATGAATCAGCCGTTGTGCCAGTGCTATCCTCGGGACTTACTGAATCAGATATTCTGGACCGCAAGCTATCAGGGCGAAACGGCCACACTGAATAGAGAAACGCTGAAAGGCGCTTGCCGCAACTACTTTCTGTCGGCAAAAATTAGTGAAGACGATAGGGCACCAGCCGTTAAAAGCAGCTCATCGAATAGTAAATTTTGAACGGTAAGGAGTGTTTAGCACTGGGGCTACTTCGCGGGTTCCGCCTGGCGGGACTTCCACCACGCTATCACCTGATTCGTTCCTGGGCCCGCGTACGAACAGATGATATTTGCCGGGCGCCAGCGCCAACGACAACGGCGTAGGGCCCACGTATTTATCATCGATCCAAACGTACGATATCGACGGCGTGTTGGAGCGAATCAATAATTTTCCGGCGTCCGGCCCAGCATGTTGTTCGAACGCCCGCCGATTAATAATTTGCGGCGGAGGCCCGGACGGGGTTTGCAAATGGGAAGACGTGCCGGATCCACCCGAGCCGCCCGTGATTTCCAGGTTAGGGAGGCGGATAGTTTTTGCGGCTGCGGCGGTGGTTCCAGCGGAGAGAGCAGTGGTGGTCGCCGTTTCGGCGATGGCCTGCGCGGCGGAGTAAGGCGCACATCCGAGGACGCCAAGAAGAAACAGAACGACTGCGAATAGAAAATTTTTGCCGGGTTGGCTAGTGTTTGTGTACATAGGGTTCTCGACTTACAAAACCGACGCCAGGGTAAAAGCAGGGATATTTTCGAGCTACGCGGGAATAGCTTAGCACTCGACTATTGGGCTTTCAATACTTTTACAAGGTAATGGATACGGGAAGGGTTAGCGTCCAGACATCCCGGGAGGTCACCGAAATAGGGCGATGCGGCAAACACCTGTCACCTAATGGTGACGTTATCTCGCCTCTAGATGGGGGATAGAAGATAAGCGGAAGAGAGATTTATTGGTCCATCGCGTGCTATCTTCTTGCAATTAACCCTGCCGCGTTCGGGTTACAGGGTAAGCGTTAGCCGTTGCTGTCGCCAAGCGACAACCAAGTTGAGGAATTCCCTGATTTCCAAGAATAAAACTTCGCTTACACTTTTTCGATCGCATCCTGGGCGGTGGCTCGGCCTCGGGCCGGTATTGAGGCCGTCGCCGTTGGCGCGTGCGCCGAGACTTCTGGTGCAGTGGGAACAGTCTCCGCTCCCCTGGTGGGACTCGCTCAAGACCTTGTACAAGACTCCGCGTCTGAAATCATCGAGAAGGTCCCCAGCGGGGCGTTTAGGAGGGCCCTCTCAATGGCTTTCGTTGGCATTCCATCTCGCACTCATAGTGTTCCTGGTTTACGTGCCAGCGGCCGCCGTGCTCGAGAAGCGATGGAGGATCGAGGCCCCACGGACTCGGAAAAGATCTATTACCGGCTGACGGCGTTAGATCCAGCGCGCAAGTTGCACCGTATCGCGCCAGCGGGGGCAGGGGCGCGACCGGGGAAAGGGGATCTGGTGGAAGAGGTCACCAGCACTGGGCGCCACGGTTCGGCAGCGCAACTTAGAGGTGGTGTCGCGACCGGTGCGTCCCGACAACAAACGGCAAACGATCGTTCAGCCCGCCGTTCCTCCAGACTTAAGAATGAAGACGGAGCTCAAACTACCGAACATCATCGAAGCAAAACCGGTCGTCGTGCCGAAGCCGGAGTTAAATTTTAATCACAAAGATTCCCAAGCCGACGGTGCCCAACAGACGCGACGTAACGGTAGCGGCTCCGGTATTGAAGGTTACGAGCACCAGTACACCGCTGACGGATCTAACCGATCCCACGAACTTGCAGCCTAAAATGCCAGTGCCGGAGCCCTCGGCTGCGGCGTCGCCCCCTACGACCGCGCAAGCAAATACTCCCCCGGTCCCGAATTCTGGACCTGAAGTAGAAGGTGCGGGGAATGGGCTGGTAGTGATCAGCACGGATCCGGGGCAAGCGTCAGACATGGTTGCGCTTCCTGTTGGAAATCGCTTTGCAGATTTTTCCATTTCGCCTGTGGGCAGTGGGCCGGGGTCTCCCGGAGGAAGCTCGCAGGAAACGTCGGGCGTCGGAACAGGAGGAGGAGCCGGCGGAGACAGCAGCACCGGTGTGGGCGCGGGGGAAACAGGCGGCGGCGGAGGAAAGTCGGGAGGGGCCGGAAGTTTAAGTGTCAACGGCACCGCTGGCAGTGGCGGTGCGACGGCCGGGATTCTGGGACCCGGGGTGGCGCTTAGCATGGTGTATCCCATTTCCAAATTTTCACCTTACAAGGCGTCTTTGGTGGTTTCTGCCGGCCCGATGGGTGGCGGCGGCTTGGGGATTTACGGCGCGTTGCATTGCGGGAAGATTTACACCGTGTTTTTGCCAATGCCTGGCAAAGCCTGGACACTGCAGTATTGTGAAGCCGGGGCCGGGGCCCGGGCTCAGGAGCAGACCAATGCGGCGGTAGTGCACATGGAGCAGGGGATTACCCCACCTACTGCGGAGGATCGATTTGATTTCAAACGCCTGCCGCTTCCAGAAGATAAGGTTCACAAACAGATCGTTCTCAAGGGGTTGCTCCGAGAAGACGGAACGGTGGAAGGACTCGAAGTGCACCAGGGCTTATTGCCGATGATGGACGAGGCTGCGCGATTGGCATTCAGCAACTGGAAATTTAGGCCGGCTTCACGAGGAGGCAAGGCGATCGCAGTCGCTATTTTGGTGGGTATACCATCGGATCCGCCTCCGGCTCGAGTGGCAAATTAGAGGCGAGTCCACAATCCCTTTCACTCGAAGGAAGCATGGCGATGGCGCACAAACGGACGGCGATAGCAGTATTCAGTTCGATGCTTGCTGTTTCATATGGACTCGCGCAGCTTTCGTGGGTGTTTATAGCCAAGAAAACGGTGGCGCTATCTCAGACGAATCCGGTGAATGGAAGAATTTATTTTGCCAACGGGGATATGCGTCCCGGGGAACCCGGCGATATTAACGCCTCCAGTACTGGCGAGGACGAAAGTACGGTGGTGTTCATTTCTCATTGCGGTCAAGAGACTGCGATGGACAACTATCTGAGGAAAAGGTATTTACGCAATTGTAATCTCTTGCGCGAAGTAGATCCTCGTTTGTATCGTCTAGCATACAGCAGGGATGTGGCGGAGCCGACCGTGGCTGCCCCTGACCGTAAGTGAGGATCAAACCTGACTCATTTCTGACCGAGGCGTGTTGTGAACCTAATGAACCGAAGAGTTCGGAGATTCCCATTCCTGCTGTTCATTGTCCTGCAGGGAATGTTGGTTTTTTTGGGAGCGTTTGGCTGGAGGCCGGGGCCAAAACTGGGAAGTTGAACTTATTCGCCGAGGGCCGAGTGATTGTTGTCGTTGACGGCTGAAACTCTGGTGCAGCAGCGTTAAGCTGAGCCGGGGCAGCAGCGGGCTGAAATGCGGTGGAGCTGAATTGAAAGTTTGTGCTCAGGAAAGCAGCTTTAGGATCAAACTTGAATTCCTTAGCTTCGACGTTCAATTTGGAAACTGATGGCTTGGCTTTTTGTGTCGTGCTAACATCTTTCGTAAGATGGGCCTCTGGCTCAGATTGCTGTAGAGGAGGCTGAATCTGATCAGTTGGCATTGAAGTGTGGGGGCTTGGATTGGTCTCTATCTCGGGTTGTTCGGCGGCCTCTGCGATCTGGGCGGCCGCAACTGCGTCAAGATCCCAGATCGGGCTGACCGCCGCCACACGATCGATCACCATTTGCGCGATTCGCTCCCTGTGGAAGGTAGCGTCGCCGAATGCGATTTCGCTGGCCTTGGCCCGCCGGTAATATAGGTGCGTGTCATTTTCCCACGTGAATCCCATGCCTCCCTGCACTTGAACCCCGCGATTTCCCCACCTCACGGCATGCATCGCTCGCGTAGGCCTTCGCGACACTGACGGCGATCCGAGCCTCGTTCACGCCCTCCGCCCGTTGCAGGCTATCCTCCAAGGCCCACG
>CAVPKZ010000041.1:0-17396 GCA_963705755.1 uncultured Acidobacteriota bacterium
TGTTCTGGTCCGTGCTGACCGCCGAGACGCCGGTGCAGCTGAGCTGTGTGTCCGGGCCGCAGCAGTCCAACTGCGTGCTCGTCGACGACGTGGGAGCCCACAGGCTCGGATGCGATCGTCTGGCGCCTGGATGGGAACGCTCTGCTACGCGGGTCCACCGTCACCGCCGCCACCCCGGACATGCAGGCACGCGACCTGAACTCCGACGGGTGGGTCGACGCGGTGGGGCTGCAGAACACCTACCAACCCGACTACGCGACCGGAGCGGTGTACTGGCAAACCTGGCTGTCGAACGGACTGTCGTTGACCTCCAGCGGCTGCAGCCCGCCCTCGCACAACCCGCCTAGCGCGCCGACCACCCCGCTGACCGGCAGCTGCCCGTAGTCGCGGCGTGGGCGCTCGCAGGCTGGGCAGCCAACGGGTCGCTGCACAGCGATGCCAGCAGGGAGGTGGCCGATGGGCGCAGACGGTTTCGATGCGGTGGTCGTGGGAGCCGGCGTCAACGGCCTGGTGGTCGCTGCGGATGGCTGTCGAGGGCCGGCGAGTGCTGCTGCTCGAGGCTGGTCCGCGAGTGGGTGGCGCACTGCGCAGCGAGAACCTCACACTGCCCGGCTCCCATCACGACGTCGGCGCGACCGTCGTCCCGCTCGCGCTTGCCTCACCGGCGCTGCGTGCCCTCGGCGTGGCCGATCATGGCGTGAGCTTCGACCATTCCCCGATTGCCGTGGCGCATCCTCTCGAGTCGGATGCGGTGCTGCTGCATCGTGACCTCGCGCAGACCGCGGCGGCATTGGGACTCGACGGGCCGGCGTGGCGGCGTCTGTGCGGCGCGCCGCAGGCGAGCGGGCGGCGCCTGGTCGAGGCGCTGCTGGCCCCGCTGTCTGCACGGGCAGCGGCTGCAGCGTTGCCGCGATTGGCCGGCTTCGCCGCGGCCGGGGTGCTGCCGGCTACTGTGCTGGCGCGTCGCAGCTTGCGCGGCGAACCGGCCCGGGCAGCGCTGGCAGGGATGGCTGCCCACTCGATGCTCAGCTTGCGCACCGGCGTCGGCGGCCTACGGAATGCTGCTCGGCACCCTGGTCCACCTGGTCGGCTGGCCGGTGGTCCACGGTGGCACCGAGAACCTGGCCCGCGCCCTGGCTCGCCAGTTGCGGGCGCGCGGCGGCGAGATCCACCTCGACACGCCGGTACGCAGCCTGCGCGACCTGCCCCCGGCGCGCAGCGTGCTGCTCGACCTGACTCCCCGCCAGGTTCTCGACGTCGCTGGCGAGGCGTTGCCGGATGGCTACCGGGCCCGGTTGGAGCCGGTTCCGCTACGGCCCTGGGGTCTTCAAGCTCGACTGGGCGCTCGGCGCGGCGGTGCCATGGCGTGACCCGCGCGTGGCCGAGGCCGGCACAGTGCACGTGGGTGGCACGCTCGCCGAGATCGTCGCCGCCGAGCGGGAGGTGGCAGCCGGCCGGCACCCGGCGCGCCCATTCGTCTTGTGCGTGCAAGCCAGCGCGGCCGACCCGACCCGGGCGCCGGAAGGCTGCCACACGCTATGGGCGTACTGCCACGTCCCACACGGATCGGTGCAGGACATGACTGCCGCCGTCGAAGCGCAGATCGAACGCTTCGCACCCGGCTTCCGGGAACGTGTCCTGGCCCGGCACGCGATGGCACCGGCCGCACTCGAAGCCTTTGACGCGAATCTCGTCGGTGGCGATCTGGGCGCCGGTTCGGCCGCGCTGCCGCAGGCTCTGATCCGGCCGGTGGCGTCGTGGCGACCCTGGGCCACGCCGGTGCGCGGGCTGTCCTGTTGCTCGGCCAGTACACCGCCGGGCCCGGGCGTTCACGGCATGAGCGGCTGGCACGCGGCCGCTCTGGCGTTGCGAGGGTGAGGGGTTCGATCCACGAGGACCGCGCTGGCCGCAGGACGTTATGGCCGCGCCTACCGCGAGCGGCTACCCCACAGGTGGTTGCCCCCGGAGACGATTCCGCTGTCTCTTTTCAGACGAGCGCGGTCGCCCGCAAGTGTCGCGTATCGGCATCATTCGCTCTTCCTCGAAGCAGCTGCCGGATTGCCGACGAGTGTGCCTGTGGCGCCTCGGCTATCTGATCGAGATGGACACGAATCGGCAGGTCGAGGTCAGCCCACGCGCGGTCGGCAGTCAAGACTTCGGGGGGCTCGCTGCGCACTGTCCGGGCCAGACAGCAGCGATCGCCGAGCGAGAGCGTGCGTCCGCCGGCGAGTGAACGCATCGCGCCTGCGAGGTCGGCGTCCTGCTCGAGAACCGGCTCGATCGCGACGCCTGAGGCTGCGAGCAACTCGCGCACCCGGCCTACGTCGATGTCGGCATCCACGAGTTTGCCGATTACCTCAGCAAGATTGGCTGCCCCCAGCACGCCGGAGTCCAGATGGGCTGCGACAAGGTCTGCACCCAGTTCGTCGTGCATCAACGCCAAGATCGCAGATGCATCCAAGACGGTCACTCCGCAGCAGCGGCGACGCGGCGTTCGGCTAGCAACTCATCGACGAGCGAGCGGCTTTCGGGACCGTCGTCGCGAGCTGCCGCAACTCAGCGACGGCGTCCTGTTGACGTTCGACACGAGTCGGGGACCCGCCAGGTGAAATGCAGCCGATCACCGGGAGCTAGGCCGAGGGCTGCCCGAACCTCAGCCGGAATCACCAAGCGACCCTGCTGACCAAGTATCAACGTGGCATTCATGTGTTCATCATCTGCCGCGGATCAGTGGAAATATGCCACGGCTGTCACGGGCGCTCGGAGGATGCTGACGACGTCGAATCCAGGCCCAGCTCCGAACGCACGCACGCACTCGCCATCTGTGCTCACGGCAGATCGCTGCCGGCCTCCACGATTTGCCGCAAGCTGGCCATGGCTTCGCCCACTAGTGCGACCGGTGGCACGCCGAGATGCGATGACAAAGAGCGATTGGTGCGCACGATGTTCCAGCTGCGATCATGAACCACTATGTAATCGCTGATGGCGTCAATATCCTCGACCCATTGGCGCTTCGACCGTTCCAGTTGTGAAAACCGGCGAAAGTTTTCGAGTGATAGCGCCGCATGGCTGGCCAGCGCCTGCAAGACGCGGTTCTCATTGCTGGTGAACGGTGCTTTCTTGCGAATAAGGCACAGCGTTCCCAGGCGTTCGCCATCGCTAGCGGCAATGGAGACAAATGCCACCGTAGGTCGGTTCGTCTCGCTCGCCGTATAACTCGTGGCGTCGATTGGAAGGTCGCGAAATTCGATACCCAGCCGCGGTTCGCTGGCAGCGGAAATCAACCAGCCGCGTCCTTCGTGCGAGAAGAGCGGTTTACTTTGTGGAGTTTCGTAAAAGTCGGTTTCTCGGCCGCGAAACACCAGCACCGCACCCCAGGCGGCGTTCAACATGCGCGCCGAGCGTTGCGCGAAACGGTGTAGAAAATCAGGCAATTGACGCGACTGCGCGGCATCGACGGCAAGCTCCATTAGCTCGTCGGCGTGGCGCACCGAGGGCAAATCGACGCCCTCAGCTTTAGCTGCGCGATGCGGCGCAGAAGGACTTACAACTTTACACTTTGTTCCACGCATGGGTTCAGGAGGATTGCCCGCGTCTCAACTTGACGCATTCACAAGCACCATCAACGTAACGGGGAGTCTCAATGTGAGTCAACCATTCTGGCGAGACGTGTTTCTAGAATCACTACTTCGAATCCGGGCTCGTTGCTCACCCGTCTCAGCCTGAGACCCCAGTCACGGGTCAGCCGGCTCATGAGACGATTTCTCGTGCTCCGGAGAAACCTCTCCACCAAGTTCCCCCAGATAACTTCACAGTTCTCTATCACTTGAGAGAAAGACCCAGTCGCCGCACCAGTCGCTCTAAACCCTGAAGCCGTGGCCCTGCACGTGCCTTTCTCTTCTCGGGGTTATCTACGAACACGGGATGGGCATTCCATGACAACGGGCCAATGGAAAAAACTGATGCTAACTGCCAGTGCACTCACTGTCTTTAGCGGTGCGGCACTATCGGCGCAGACGGGCAGTACCGATGAGAGCAAGCGAAAAATCAAGACCAAGGTCGCCCCAATCTATCCGGAATTAGCAAAACGTATGAGCGTAGGCGGAAAGGTGAAGATCGAGGTTGTGATTGCACCTGACGGCCATGTACGCAGCACAAAAGTCGTCGGTGGACACCCGCTGCTGGTGCAGGCCTGCCAGGACGCCGTGAAGGAATGGAAGTTTGTTCCCGGACCAGAAGAAACCACCCAAATCGTTGAATTTAGTTTCACGAGTTCAGGAACTTAAGGGCAAAAAGTATCGGGCTCCAGCCGAAACTTTAGCGACAGGCCCATAGGCCAGAGCACCCGGAGGGGTTTGGTAATGAAGATAGGCAAGAAACTATACGTGGGATTCGGCGCGGTGCTGGCCGTACTGGTATTGCTGCTGGTGGTCAATATCTTTGCGGGTTTGCGCCAGCGCTCGGCACGGCTAGACGCTTCGACGGCACTCGGCAGCGTTCGCACGATTGAAGCGGTGCGTTACCAGATCATGCTGAACCGCCTGAACCTCAATAATTATCTTCTGAGCGGCGACCCCCGCGATGAAGATAAAGTTAACAAAGGTCTCGTCGGGACATTGCCGATGCCATCAAGCGCGGCCAAGCTCAGGATGTGTCTGACAATCTGAAGTCCGCGCTCACGCAGGTTGAAACCACTGAAGCAAGCTGGGCCGACAACTTTGCGAAACCTCTCTTGGCCAAGCGCCACCAGGTGGATGCCGGTGACGCCACCGTCTCAGATCTCCAGATTTTCTATTTGCAGAAAGATCCCGGTTCATGGCTCACCAAATCGTCCGTGGTCCTCGATCGTACCAATGAGGACATCAGCAAGTCGCTCGATGAGACCTCCAAGTCCGCTAACACGGCCAGCAACGCGAGTACCTATGCGACCTTAGGCGGTACGTTTTTCGCGATGCTGTTGGGATTGCTGATTGCTTACTACACTGCGAGATCCATTACCGATCCGCTGACGCATTTGATCACCGTAGCCAGAGAAATTGCCGATTCCGGGGACCTCAATCAAAACATCGACATTCATCGCACAGACGAGATCGGCGCCCTGGCTACCACCTTTAACAATATGGTCGCGTACCTCAAAGAAATGGCCGCTGTGTCCATGGCCGTCGCGGAAGGAGACTTGACCATTGAGGTCGCGCCACGTTCGAAGCGCGACACTCTGGGCAACGCTTTCTCGCGCATGTCCCACGGCCTTCAGGATCTGGTGCGCACTACACGCGATTCCGCCGGTCAGGTTTCTGCCGGTTCGAATCAAGTGGCGGGCGCCGCTGACGAGTCCGCCAAAGTCAGCGTACAAGCTTCCTCGGCCATCGAAGAAGTCACCAGCACGATGCACGAAATGAGCATCAACGTGCAGAACGTGGTGAAGAATACCCAGGTGCAGGCCTCCAGCGTAGCCGAGACCTCAGCATCCATCGATCAAATGGTGACTTCCATTCAGCGCGTGGCAGATACCGCGAAGGTGCTGCTGGATATCGCTAATCGTTCTCGCGAAGAAGTTGTCACCGGCATTAAAACCATGGAGAAAGCGACCGACGGTCTGAACCGCACCAATCATGCAATCCAATCATCCGCGGAAATCATCAATGTTTTGGGCCATCGCGCCGACGACATCGGCAAAATCATCGAAGTCATCGACGACCTCGCCGAACAGACCAATTTGCTGGCTTTAAACGCGGCCATCGAAGCGGCGCGAGCCGGCGAACACGGTTTGGGTTTCGCCGTGGTAGCCGACGAAGTGCGAAAGCTGGCGGAAAAATCCACGCAATCCACCAAGGAAATCGCCGACCTCATTCAAAGTATTCAGCGTGAAGCGCGCCAGGCCGTCGAAAACATGGAGCGCAGCACGCGCATCGTCGAAGAAGGTCTAAGCCTGGGCAACGATCTTGGCGCCGCATTGCACAAGATCGAAAACGTGGTCACCGAGGTTTACAAATTCTCGCAGGAAATTGGCGCAGCCACCAACGAACAGTCCGTCGGCTCGTCGCAAATCGCCAAGGCCACCAGCCGCCTCACCGAGATCACCCAGGAAATCAATTCTGCTGTCGAGGAACAAGCTTCGGGTGCCCAGGCGGTTGTCCGCGCCATGGATAAAATGCGCGAATTGGTCCAACAGTCCGCATCCAGCTCCACCGAACTTTCCGCAGCCGCCGAGCAGATGTTGAAACTCTCCCGCAACTTACTAGACAGCATGGATCGATTTGTTCTCGACCGTTCTGTGCACCCCAAGGGACGCCGGGGAGAAACGCTCGGTAGCCGACGTTCGGGCGAATCCTCTCGGGGCTCGGAAGAATTCGAATACGCTGAAGCCGTTCGTCCCTGAAGCGCCGGAGATCACGGGATGGAAAAAGATCTACAGGTCGTAGGATTCCGCATCGGTAATGAGACGTACGGAGTGCGTATCTCCGCCGTGCGCGAAATCGTGCGCGTCCCGGAAATTACCGCGGTGCCCAGCGCTCCAGACATCATTGAAGGGGTCATAAATCTGCGGGGCAAAATCATTCCGGTGATGGACCTGCGTAAGGATTCGGTCAGGTGTACACCGTCACCCGACAAAAAAATCGCATTCTGGTCGTGGAATGGAAAACAAGCTGGTCGGCCTCATCGTAACGCGGCTTCCGAAGTCTTGAAAATTCCGCCGTCGGACATCGAACCGCCGGGCTCGGTATTTGCCGAAGGCGAATCGAGCTATGTCACGGGAGTGGAAAGTTGAAGGGCCGCTTAATCATCTTGCTGGACATAACAAAGTTGATGCACAAACGCGATTTGCGAAGCCTCGAGGAGCCGCAGAATCACTCGGCGCTGTCGAAGTAATTTGGTGGTCGAAGCACGAAGGCATTTAGGAAAGGCTGCTCAGCCGAAAATGGGAACGATCGCCGCACCGCCGATCCAACTGACGGAAGCCGAACTGAAGCTGTTGCAGACCCTCGTGTATCAGGAATGCGGGATGTTTTTCGATGAACGCCGCTCGCATTTCCTGAAAGACCGCCTGCAACGACGCCTGAAAGTTTGCCAGCTCGATTCCTTTTATTCTTATTACCGCCTGCTAACCAGCCGTGAAGGGCGTCCGGAACTGGCGCTGCTCCTTGAAAATCTTACCGTCAACGAAACTAGTTTCTTTCGCAACCGCCCGCAACTTGATTTGCTGCAAAAATCTGTGCTTGAAGAGATTCTCCGCCGCAAGCAGGAACGCCGCGATTTTCATATTCGCGTGTGGAGCGCAGGTTGCAGCGCCGGTCAGGAACCATACTCCGTGGCTATCCTGATCGCCGATGCCCTGGCTTATTACTATCTGCGAAATCCGTTGCCTTTCGAAATGCCCACTCCCAAGCCCCTGATTCCTCCTCCCTGGAAATTGGAAATTGTAGCTTCGGACATCAGCTATGCAAGTTTGCGTACTGGTCAGGAAGGTAAATACACCGAGCCACAGATGGAGCCAGTCGACTACACCTGCCGCTTGCGCTATTTCGAAAAACTGGGAGATAAGTACGCCGTCAAGCAGCAGTTGAAAGACCTGGTGCAGTTCGATTTTCACAATTTAAAAACCGAGTTTCTCCCCCGCCGCAACGACATTATTTTGTGCCGGAACGTAATGATTTATTTCGATGAAGCAGAACAGAAGCGCCTCATCGACAAGTTCTGGCATTGCTTGAATCCAGCCGGCTATTTGTTTGTAGGACACGCCGAAAGCCTGTTTGGCCTGACGCAAAAATTCAAAATGATCCATGAAAATAACGGTACCGCGTACCAGCGCCTGGAGGCTCGCACATGAGTCGGCAGCCTGAAGATCGCGGCGCTGAACTGCGCGCGCTTTTTTTTGAAAGCGCCTATGAATTGCTGCAAGCCCTCAATGAGGGCGGGCTGCAACTCGAAACCCACCCAGGCGATGAAGAAGTTCTTCGCGGAGTTCGCCGCGCCGTGCACACCTTAAAGGGTGATGCCGCTGCATGCGGCTTTGCGCAATTGAGTGAGCTGGCTCATGCCTTGGAAGAAGTACTCACGCCCGAGGTGGTGCAATCGCGGGGAGCCGGGATTGCCGAGATCGTGTTGTCCGCCGCCGACATCTTTGGCGCCATGCTCTTTGCTCACGAGCGTAGTTCCGAGCCGCCCTCTGGCGTGCACCTGCAGAAGATGATTCGAGACTTACTCGAGGACCCTCTTCTAAAAAAGTTCCGGCCGCGCACGAGGCGCACGGATCGCAAGTCCCAGCGACATTCGCCTGGACCGAATATGAGCAGCTGATGATCTCCGAGGCTGTGCACCGCGGCGAATCGGTTTACAACCTGGCGTTGCGCGTCGATCCCAACAGCTTGATGCGCGCGGCTGCGTTTCAATTGATTCGTAATGTACTTCATGGAAGCGGCACGGTAATTGCCCTGCGGCCGGAAGACAACATCGCCGCCGCCACCGTGGAAGTTGTTGAAGCGGCCTTGGCTACGAAATTTACAGCGGAAGCATTGGCGCAACGCTGCCGCATTCCCGCGATTGTATCGGAAGTGCGCATCGAGCGCGCGGGAATCGCCGAGCATGAATTATTAGACGATCTCCTGGCAGTGCAGGCGAATCTCGCTCAGGCTGAGCATCCCGACGACGCAACCCCTGGAGCGGGAAGTGCGATCGGCGCTGCAGTAACAGCCATAACCGAAACGTCCCTGCGAGTCGACGCTGCGAGAATCGACGCTGTAATGAATCTGGTCGGTGAGCTCATCATTGGTAGATCGATGCTCAATCGCACGCTGGCCGAATTTGACAAGAGCCACCCACGCGATCCCGTCAGAACGAAACTGGCCGACGCCATGGCCTTTCAAACGCGGGTTCTCGATGAATTGCACAAATGCGTGTTGAAGATTCGCATGGTGCCCGTCGAGCAACTGTTCCGGCGCTTCCCGCGCGTCGTGCGAGACGTCGCGAAACAATGTGGCAAAGACGTGGCCCTGCAAGTTACTGGGCAAAACACCGATCTCGATAAAGGCATTCTCGATTCGCTCGCCGAACCCCTAATGCATCTGGTTCGCAATGCCGTTGACCATGGCATTGATCCAGTCGATGAACGCGTGGCCGCGGGCAAACCTGCTCGCGGAACGGTTTTTCTGAACGCTTTTCACCAGGGCGCCCAAGTGGTCATCGAGGTGCGCGACGATGGCCGCGGCATGGATACCACCAAGCTCCGCGCGCTGGCGGTCGAAAAAGCAATTCTCAACCAGGACGAAGCCGCATGTCTTAGCGAGCAGGAAGTTTTGAATCTGATTTTTGAGCCGGGCTTCAGCACCGCCTCAGCCGTCACCGAAGTCTCCGGCCGCGGCGTTGGCATGGATGTGGTTCGCTCAGCTATGGGCAAGCTCAAGGGCACCGTGCAGGTGAGCACTCAACTGGGCAAAGGCACCACCATTCAGCTGCGCGCGCCGTTGACCCTCGCTAGCATTCAAACATTGTTGTTTCGCGTTGGCGGCCGCCTGTTTGCTGTCCCATTGTCCTCTGTCGTGGAAATTACGCGCATCCGCGAAGACGAGATTCACATGGTCGATCAGCGCGAAATTTTGCGTCTTCGCGAGCAGCTTCTGACCCTTGTGCGATTAAACCGTCTGGATCACATACACGCCGTTGCTGCTTCACCGGCTTTGCCAACAAAAAAGACTCGTTTCGTAATCGTGATTGGCGCAGCGGAAAAGCGTTTCGGTCTGCTCGTGGATTCTTTGGTGGGCGAGGAAGAATTGGTAATCAAAGCCCTGCCTAGCGACATTGTGTCCAGCGATCTGGTAAGCGGTGCCTCCATACTCGGCGATGGAACCGTCGTCCTAATCTTGAACGTACCCGCAGTGATATCTCGATTCTCAAAGGCCCTTCCCATGGAAGCAATTGCATGAGCGGACGAATCAAAGTTCTAGTCGTTGACGACTCCGCGTTGATGCGCAAGCTCATCCCGGCAATTTTGGCGCGCGATGCCGCTATCGAAGTGGTGGGTACCGCCATGGACGGGGCCTTCGCCCTGAAAAAAATCCAGGAGCTGCGCCCAGACGTCGTTACCCTGGACCTGGAAATGCCGCGCATGGATGGTATGGAAACACTGCGGCTGATCATGAAGAGCGCGCCCGTCCCGGTAATTTTATTCAGCACCCATTCCAAAGAGGGCGCCTACTCAACATTTAAGGCTCTGGCATTGGGTGCTGTCGACTTCGTCGCCAAACCGCAGGACGCCGCCGTCGGCCATTTGGACGGCATCGCCGATCAGCTTATCGAGAAAATCAAAGTTGCCAAGCGCGCTTCCGGCCATCGCCTGCCGCCCGCAGTCGTTTCGGAATCGCCGGTAGGTTTGAAGAAAAAGCCCGGCCTCGCCGTGCCGCCCAATCGCATCATCGCCATCGGTATTTCCACCGGTGGGCCAAACGCCTTGCAGTTCATGCTTTCTCAGCTTCCCGCGGATTTTCCATCTTCCATTTTAATCGTGCAGCACATGCCCGAGGGATTCACGGAAATGTTTGCTCGGCGTTTGGACGAATGCTCCGCGTTGAACGTTCACGAAGCGCGCTCCGGCGATCTTCTTTTGGCAGGTCGCGTACTTCTGTGCCCCGGTAATCGCCACATGATGGTTCGCCGCATGCCTCGCGGTGACATGGTGGTTTTGAACGATGCGGCACCGGTAAATGGCCATCGGCCTTCCGTGGATGTGCTGTTTCATTCCGTGGCCCAGGAATTTGGCCTTGCCGGCGTCGGAGTCTTGATGACCGGAATGGGTGACGATGGAGCTGCAGGATTGGGCGCCATTAAGGCTGCCGGCGGAATGACCATCGCGCAGAGCGAAGAGAGTTGCGTAGTGAGCGGCATGCCGCGCGCCGCAATCGCCAAGGGTTACGCCAACAAGATTGTACCGCTCGACGCGATGGCCACTGATTTGTCGAGCCGGTACGGCACGGAAAAAACGAATTCGGGAAAACAAGAAAAAGATAAGTCGGAAAAAGCCGAGACCATTTCCGTTTCTCATCGAAACTGAACCGGTCCGCGGCTAAAGGAGACTCTGATGCCACAATTTGCCGCCCTTCAACGCAAAGATAATAAATCCGTCCGCTACCTGGTGGTAGACGATTCCGTATTCGCGCGCAAGAACCTCATCAAAATGATCCAGAGTTTCGGCGGGGAAGTTGCCGGCGAGGCTGGCGATGGTCTCACCGCCATCGCGGAGTTCAACCGTACCAAGCCGGATATCGTCTTGATGGACATCACCATGCCCCAGATGGAAGGCATTGAAGCCGTGGAACGCATCGTTCGCCAGCACAGCGACGCGCGTATCGTCATGGTTTCCTCTGTGGGTTATCAGGAAAATATCCTGGCCGCTTTGCAAAGGGCGCCAAACATTTCGTGCAAAAGCCCGTAAAACCCGAAGTGCTTTACGAAATTTTGCGTTACGTTTTGAGCGATGACCCAACGGCGGCCGGCGCTCCTACCGTGCTGGCAGGAGAACACGCATGAGAATGGAGCTGATTCAGCCTTTCATCAACGCTGCCGACGCCGTATTTTCCGATTTGCTTCAATCGTCCGCGAAAATAATCGACCTAACCATGGACGAAGACACCTATCGCCGTAAAGGTGTGGCCGCGCTGATCGCCATCAAAGGCGACATCGAAGGCCGGGTAATTCTCGATCTCGCCAGCAGTCGCTGTAAAAGTTGCCAGCCATTTGGCCGGCACGGAGCTTACTGCCAGCCAGCAATTGGTGCACGAGACCGTTTGCGAGCTGGCGAATATGGTTATTGGGAATTCCGTGACGCTGTTGAACGACCAGGGTTTTCGCTTCAAAGTCTTTCCGCCGGAAATTCACGCGGAGGAAGCGGGTTTGTCGAGCACCGTCGATACCGAAGCCATGGTCCTGGGCTTGGAAACGCCCTGCGGTGAGATTTATCTGAATATTGCGATGCACTACCTTCATCGGCGCCGTAGCGAACGAACAACTGTCGTCCTCGACTAATTATTCTTCGTTTGAGATCCTGCCCGGCCGTGTTGTAGTGCGCGATTCACTTTTTTTAATCTCAAGCTGAGGTCATAAACCTTCAAGCACCTGACCCCGACAATGTTTTTACGCAAGCCCCGCCGTGCTTGAAAAGACCCGCGCCGGGCAGTGCCACTGAAAACACGATTCGAACCGGGACAAAAATGGCGCCGCTCCCAGGAGTAAACGGTACCGCAACCTCCACCCGGGTGCCTTCCGCGTATTGATTACGGCTGCGGAAACTGAGCCCACCCTTGGATAAGTCTTCACACACCGCAATTTCTTCCTCAAAGCCTCGCCGCCGGATACATGCCAACACACGCGTCTTGACCCGCGCGCGTTTTCGCCGAGGAACAACATGTTGATCAATGTTTGCCACGTACCCTTCCACCGTCGGCGTGGCTATTTCGGACTGCGCTTCGATCCAGATGGAGGGAGCGACGCATTGGCTGCAAACGCGTGCAACGCACTTCCGCATTTCGAAAGATTTAAGTTCTAACGGATTTAAATACACCACTTCCCGCCGCTCGCAAAAACTGCACTCCATCAACAACCGCGCGACCGCGTCGTCAGCTTTGCTGAGGGCTGGAAATTGAATGTCCCAGAAATCCGCGCGCGGCTCTAAAATTTGAAAGGCATAAAGAAAGCCTTCGGGATCCTGGTCAATTTCAGCTATTACCCGTGCCCGCGCGGATTTCCACACCTCGCCATCCTGTTGGCGGCGCAGCGTCAGTTCCTGGCCGGCAGGCAGCCTCTCCGCAAGCCTCAACACCCCACCATTCTTGCTCACCAGCATGGTTGTTGCCGTGCGCTTGAACGTAGTCCCGTTGTTGCCGAACCACGATGCCTCCACCGGCATTCGGAAATTTACACGATCGCTTTGCCGCAGCCCATCCGCGCGCATTTGTAGGTTCGCCTGAAAAGATAGAGGTACCCGTGCAGGATAGCATTCGATTTTACGCTCCCACTGACTCGGTCTTGTAGGCTTGTCGTAGCGGCTAATAACGATAATTCGCGGGCACCAGCGCCGCGGAGACGCCCAGCTATTAGCTTTTTCGCAAATATGAGATTTGAAAATGCTGCACATCCGGCGGTTCCAAGAGACAATTTGTGTAGCGAGGGAGCTTCCCAACG
The DNA here is from genome assembly GCA_963705755.1 of uncultured Acidobacteriota bacterium. Classification (GTDB taxonomy): domain Bacteria; phylum Acidobacteriota; class Terriglobia; order Acidiferrales; family UBA7541; genus Acidiferrum. The sequence continues at coordinate 13,171 of CAVPKZ010000041.1, forward strand.
GCTTTTTTAGCCGCTCAGACCTCATACGACTGTGAGTAATGTAATCTTCATGCAAGACCCATCATCAACTGGACCGTGGCGCTCCATCGCAGTGCGCGACCGGCGATATTCCATTCGTTATCCTTTTGCTGCCGACGCCACATTACTGGACTTGGAAACAGGCACGACCGCCAGTGGCGTAACCTCGGATCTTTCCATTGCCGGCGCATTTATCTGCTCCAGTAAGACTTTCAAAGTGGGTTGCCGAGTTTCGCCGACGCTCATGCGCAAAGATCAAGTAGTCGAAGCCCTCGCGGTAATTCGTGTGCTGAAGCCGCGTGTCGGCATGGGCGTCGAATTCTTGGACGTGGAAGGGCCCTTCGATCAAGTGCTCTTCCGTTGGGTTGAGCAGCTCCGCCGCAAGTAACGCCACCAGAAAGAAAAATCACCTGCCATCATCCAGAAGTTTGTGGCCCGTCCCGATTTCTAATCCCTCAAAAATGCAGGGCTCGTGTATCCAGCGGATGCTTACTCTTCTCGGTAAAATTCGTTTTGCAGCCGGGGGCTTTGATCGTCGGCTTGGGCAGCGCGAATGGCCGCGGTAATGGCATTAATCCATGCCTTCATTTCAAATTCACCGAGTTCCTTGGTGGCCAGCGCGCCCTCGCCAGAGTAGTGATTGGGAAAGCGCGCGTACCACCAAATACCGGTGTAAACGTCGGCGGGAAGATTGACCCGTCTCTGGTCCGCGCCCGATTCACTGGCAGCTCGATCCAGATGCACCAATTCCGGATGAGAAATCATCATCGTGGACGTTTCCGATTGACCGGCGTGCATGTCCAGTGCGTCTTTTTTTTGCGGGCCACCCTTAGGTTCGGCACGGCCCCATTGAACGTACACCACGTAGTCATGCGGTTTTTCCAGCTGGGATTGCGCAAAGAAGGGCAGCAGGCTTTCATTTCCGCCATGGCCGTTCACGATTACAATTTTCTTGCAGCCATTGCGAGCCATCTCATCGGTCGTTTCCTGCAGCAGTTTTAACTGCAGTTCTCTGCTGTAGGCCACCGTTCCGGGCTCATGTTTGGCTTCAAAAATCTGCCCAAAGTAATATTCTGGAAAAACCACCGCATATTCTTTTTCCGCTGCATGCAGCGAGACATATCGTACGTTCAACAAGTCCGTGCCCAACGGAAGTTGCGGCCCATGTTTTTCAAGGATGCCAAAGGGCAGCAAGCAGGTACCCTTGGATTGCTCGATGGCCCGCCTGAAATCAGCCGCGCTAAGTTCTTCCCATTTGACGGGAAGCTTCGTTTGGCCACGCGCGTGCTGCGTTCCCAGCAGCAAAACTGCAAGCACCACGATCAAAGTTCGTTTCATATCTCCTCCGGAACACAAGCATTCTAATGCACAAGCCTCGTGCACTTTGAATCGATTTAATCGTGACTGACAGGAAGTAACGAAGCAGCCCTCCCGAAAGTCGAAGAGCGGGAACTAGAGAGAGTAAATTCAAAGTGGTGCGATTAAAAGGCTCCAGCGCCTCCCGTCCTTAGTGAAAGAGTGCGTCAAACGTAATCGAAGACCGTCATGAACCCAAAGTCCATATGCAATTGCTGGTGGCAGTGAAAGAGGGTGAGGCCTGGATTGTCGGCCACAAAATCTACCTCGACTTCCTGGTAACCGCCGAGCATCACTACATCCTTCATAATTCCCGCAGTCTTGACGCCCGCTATTTTGGTTATTTCGAAACTGTGTCGATGCAAATGCACGGGATGAATGTCGTCACTCGCATTGCACATGCGAAGCCGATAACGACGCCCCTGCTTCAGATGAAATGACGCTGGCTCAACTTTTTGAAGCATTGGATACGCGACTCCATTGATGGTCCAGCGATTAAAGCCGTTTTCAGCGGCGTTATCCTTTGAAAAAATCATTTCGAACGTATCGACAGGCTCAGCAGCACTGCCACCCGGTTTTGCGAAGCGCGCATAGTTCCAATGAAATGGTTTCGGCGCTACCCAGGCAGGCTTCATTGCACGGTTTGCATACTCCAATACGATGCCCATCCCGTGATGGCGATCATCGTCCGCCACATCGCCCATAATCCAAACACCTGGATGATTCATCTCCACGATTGCGGAAATGCGTTCCGCAGTTCCTAGCCAGAGAATCGGCACTTCCGTCGAATGGGGCACGGCATTGCCATCCAGCGCGACAACTTTGAACCTGTGTCCTGGAAGAGCCAAGCTGCGAATTTCCGTGGCGCTTCCATTCAAAATATGAAATAGCACCCGCTCACCCGGCCTTACCTTCACAGCTTCCCCATGCCCCAGCATGCGCCCGTTTATTGTGAAGTATTGATAGCCCACTTCGTAGCCATGCGGCAGACCCTTCGCAAGAGATGCCTTCATCGCCGATTCGCCAGCCGATTCCAGGTCTTTTATCTTCGTGCCCGTGAGAAAATCTTGCGGCATATCGCCGCCCTGGCTGAACGACGGTCCAAATTCTTTTAGTACCAAAAATACTTCGCGGTCGTAGTCGCCCGGACTCAGTGCAGGCTCAATGTAAACCGGGCCAACCTGCCCGCTATACTGGCCGGCATGCAAGTCGGCACCCGCCCGGTTATGCGTGTGGTAAAACCGAAAACCAGATGGCCGCGGCGTAAACGCGATTCGACGCATCCCGTGTGCTGGAATGAATGGCGTGCCCTCTTCCGCAGCCCCATCCACATCGACGGCCACCATCTGTCCGTGCCAATGCAACTGCTCGGGTGTGTCCGTCTCATTGTGAATTTCCACGCGCACCGCCCGGCCTTCTTTGAAGCGCAACAATGGACCAGGGAACTGCCCGTTGTAGGTCACCGTGGAAACGATATGTTTCGGCGCAATTTCAATGGGCGTCGCCGCTATGCGCAAAACATAGTCCGCTGGTCCCTCAACTGATTGGGGGAGTGCAGGCTTTTCGTAAGAAGATAGAACGCGCATCGGCGGCGTCGCGGCACACGAAGCAGCGCCTACCAATTTAATAAAATCTCGCCGCGATGTGGTTTCTATACTCACGCTGCGCTGAGCTGACGTGGGTGATCTATGTTCAGCATGCCGCTATTGGCGCGAGCCCGCGGTTTTCAATGCTTCTCCGGGTTTTTGCTCAAAGCCCTCGAAGGCTTTCGCAAGGCCTAACAAAACCTCGGCGCTTGTTTCAAAAAGTGCCTGAGCTTTGGGATCAGAGATCTTAGACACGTCCTCACGCGCGTGCTGAGCAGTATCTTTCAGCGTTTGCTTCAATTTCTGCGTGTGATGGCGTGGATCACTCTCGTCGTACTGCATACGATCGGGCATTTGGTGCCTCCTGAAGAGCAGGGCAGTATTGACCAGCTGTCACCGAATACTTACCGCTGCGCCGCGCCAAAACCATACAGGATTATACCGACGAGGGCCTCGACGCCGTGCAGAAATGAATTTCTCTGCGTATAGCGTTTCAGTCTATGACGTTCGAGCTTCGGCCAACCATTTCCTCTAATTGTCGTGCTCTTCTGGGCTCGCGCCACCATTGAGTCATGAGATTCGCACTCCGATGAATGGCATCCTCGGTATGACGGATCTTTCAATTTTACGGCGTGCTGAACATCGGCCTGTTCAGCTCTTCCGCCGATGCAGTCTCCGGATGTTCAGCCTTCCAGCGCATCGCAGCAGTAATCCGCGTGCGTCCGCTGGGGTGATCGAAGAACACAAATTCTTCGATCGGTCCGGGGTCCATCTTGCGATATTCACCCAATAACAGGTCTACGTTAGCCTCGGCATCAGGTTGTCGTGCCGCATTAAGCCCGTACATGTCAGCCTCAAATTCCATCGTGCGCGTGATGGTGTTGTTGACAGGCGTTGTAATAAAAAAATAAATAGACAGCACAATCACCGCCAGCGGCAGGATCGCGACATCGCCCAGATCCCGGACGCCCCAACTCTCACCCCATCGCGACAACGCAAAATTTATCCCCCAGCTCAGAAATGCAAAGCCAATCACGATCACCACGCCATTCATCACCAGCCCTTTATATATATGGTTGAGAACGTAATGGCCCATCTCGTGTCCCATAGTGGTTGCAATTTCCGGCAGCGTGCAGCGCTTCAGAAGATTATCATTCAGCGAAATTCGCAACGTCCCCGCGAACCCGCTCACGTTGGCGCTCACGCGATTGGATTGCCGTGAAGCATCGAACTCATACACGTCCGTCGCCGGAATTCAGCAGCCAT
>CAVPKZ010000042.1:0-26753 GCA_963705755.1 uncultured Acidobacteriota bacterium
CGATGGAAAACGTCGCAGATATGTGAAGCTCGAATACCCGGTGCCAAAGTCGTCGATAGCAAGCTGCACGCCCATGGCCTTCAGCTTAGCCAGCGTCACCACGGCCGCCTCCGCATCTTGCATCAACACGCTCTCCGTCAGTTCCAACACTAGGTTCTCAGGTTCCACTCCCGTTGCAATCAGTACCGTCCGCACCCCGGAAAGAAAATCCTTGGCGGCAAATTCGGACGCCGACACATTCACGGATAGCGGCACAACTCCGAGCCCCGCTTTCTCCCACGCTCGTACCTGTGTGCATGCTTCCAGCCGCACCCAATGCCCGATGTGCTCAATCAGACCGTATTCTTCTGCGATGGGCACGAACTGCGCGGGAAATACCATTCCGCGCTCCGGATGTAGCCACCTTAGCAATGCTTCCACGCCAGTGACCTTGCCTGCCTGGAGATCAAGTATGGGCTGATAGTGCAGCACAAACTCGTTGCGCCCCAGCGCGTAGCGCAAGTCCGCTTCCAGTGATTGTCGTTCTGCAAGTTGCGCGTGCATCTCGTGACGGAAGAACTGGAAGTTATTCCGTCCGTGCTGTTTCGCTTCATACATCGCGTTGTCGGCTGCGCTAATCAAGCCTTCCGCATCTGCCCGTCAGCCGGGTACGTACTCACTCCGATGCTGACATTGATATCCAGACTTTTATTGTTGATGAGATACGGCACTGATGAACTATCTCAGAATTTTTCTGGCGCTGAACGCCGCATCTCCTGCATGCTCGACTTGGGAAAGCAGTACCACAAATTCGTCGCCGCCCATCCTGCTGATCGTGTCCGACCGCCTGACGCTCGCCACCAAGCGTTTGGCCACGGACTGCAACAGTTTGTCTCCCACGTCGTGTCCCAGTGAATCGTTGATCTTTTTGAAGTGATCGATATCGACGAACATTACCGCTAGTTGCTTGTCCTGCCGCTTTGCCAATACAATCGCTTGCATCAGCCGATCGTTGAACAGCGCGCGGTTTGGTAAGTCGGTCAGCACATCGTGTTGCGCAGAGTGTGACATCTCCAGCGTCTTGGCTCGGGCCGCGCTCACGTCGTGGAACGCTACCACCGACCCAGCAACGCTCCCATCATGGTCATAGATGGGAGCCACTTTAATATCCACTCCAAATTCGAATCCGTCCCGTCGAACCAGACGACAGTCTTTACAGTTGGCCATTTCCGCGGTGGTTTTGTCTTTTTGCGCCACCATTCCCGCGACGGTGACAAAAGCCGTGCCGCTTATGCTCTCGATGATTCGAAGTACGTCCGTCACCGGATGTCCCCGTGCCTCGTCCCGGCGCCACCCGGTCATGTCTTCCGCCATCCGATTTAGATACGTGATATGGCTATGCGCATCAGTGCGTAGCACCGCCTCGCCGATCAAATCAAGCGTCATGTTGGCGACTTCATTTTCCAATAACATGATTTTTGCCCTTAGGACTAACCATCACGATGCGAGCAATCCGTCCGCCCAGAACTGAGGTAGTTAGCAGCGCAACGCGGTTTAACACGTACTAGCTCTGTTTCTTTAGTGCCTCATCCGCTGCCATAAAGCGCAGAATCTGCTCCTTCAATTGCGCATCCACTTCGTCCGCGATGGTCACCACATCGGGAAGTAATGCGCCGAATTCTAGATTTTTAACATTTTTGTGCAGTGTCGAAAAAATTGTCACCTGCAATAGTCGCGACTCTTCCACCGTCATCGCTGCTGAATACCCTTGTTTTCTCCGCAAATCCCCGTGTTCCGCCGCCCATTTCGAAATCGGGGCTTTCGTTCCAACCTCCAGACGCAACCGAGCGATTACATCATGCAGCAGATGTGGCAGATGTCCGGTGCGGTCTTCAAAGGTCAGTTTTATAAAGGTTAGGTCTGGGTCTTGTTCCACTCGCACTAGCCAATCCCGAATCACATGATCCAATTCGCGTGTCAGAATGTCTGCCACACTCTCAATCCCGACAGCGCGATTCCCATTGCCGCCAACCGCAGTTTCTACAGGTTTGAACATTTCACTCCCCATTTCCTTTTAAGCTCGTTTCCTTCCGTCAACTTGTTGCACTTTGTTGCACCTATGAGACAACTGTTTCACTAAACCGCCCACGTATCTGTCTCTAAGGGCACACATCTGATTTATGAGGCCTTCTTGTATATGAAGAGTAACTAGCGGATGGGCTGGGTGAAAATCGCGTACATCGGCGGCGAATGAGCAATCGAAAGATGAGCAGACGGGAGTGGCCGCCGCTTTCGGCGATCAGATCGGCGATTCGCTAAATCCTTTAGAACCGTTCCGCGTCAATAGGGTCATTCCACAGGGTCGCAAGTAGTTTCTCTTCATCGAAATAGGATAACCAAATCTCCAACCAAAACTGTTCCATTTTGGATAGGTGTCGTGGTTACGGGAATTATCAGCCACGTTAAGAAATCAAGATGTTATCAGATATGAACAATCTACTACTTGTCATGATTTGTACTATATCTTTTAGCTCCGCAATCGTATCTGCTTCTCCAAGGTGCTCCGATGCCGTACAGGAATCCCCGCTACGCCCCTCCACGAGCGATTGCGCTAAGTTGTAAGGAGGCCTACCCGACTTCAATGTGCGACACTACTCCGAAACGGAATGATTCGCCGGAATCGGAAACCAATTCTACCTGCACGATCCTAATTGGCAAAGACAACAGCTATGCAGAAGTATCAGATGGGTTTTGTAGGCTCGTCGGTTACAGTCGCGAGGAGCTACGGCGGATGAAATTGGAGGACTTGGCCGCGCCCGGTACGGCTGACATCACCACGGCGTTCAACCCGTCTAAAGCGACCGGATGTGCGCACGGCTTATGGCTATTGGTAAGCCGTGAGGGGACCAGAATACTAGTGCGGTACGAATCCCGAGTTCGGGGTGATGATTTGCTAATGCAAACGCAATTGGAACTCATCGGTGCGGGATATTGAAAACCTTCTTGAACAGGGTGGCACACTCGAAAAACAATGGAACACGTCTGGCGACCTCGGTGAAGGTCGCTGATGTTCTTGAACGTGAAATGGATTTTGTAATCCATGATTGGATGGAGTTGGTAGAAAAACAGGACGATGTTATGCACATTCCCCTGAACTTTGATGAGCGCACAGGACACTTGCCGCAACTCCTCCGAGATATAATTACTCGATTACGGCTGGATGTCTGCACAAAGGCCCATATCTCCACCGCGGCAGATCATCACGGGAATTTGCGGCGGAAACAAGGGTATACGGTGGCTATGATGATCGAGGAGTCGCGGCTTATAGAGGTATGTATTTTTACTACTTTAAACAAAAGTTCAACTGAACTGGACTTCATTAAACTATTGCCTGATGTCGTGACCATCGTTGACGAAGTTGACGCCCAACTCAAGCAACAGACGCTCTGTTTTGTGGCAACAAACGCCCTCTAAAATCGACGGGATGCCAAATACTGCCGCTTCGTGCCCGCGATGCTAATTCTCCACTACCATCCGCGTTCCGAGCAAACGTGATGCAAGAACTCTCTTTCGAGGTGCTCCTTTTCAAGCCGTCGCGATTCCACCTGCGTTCGTCCCCTGGGTGGCCGTGTTTCCGGAAATCTGCACGAGCATATGCTGCATTCGTACCCTCGGAAATTATCTATTTGCATTAGTCTGCGCTGAACCGACCTCGCAGCACGCGGCTTTGCCATCTCAGCCTTTAACTCTTCGACTCCCTTTTGGGAAGATTTCTTTCGAGTCTTGCGAGTCGCCACACCTCCAGCGTCCACTTAGGCGGCTACTAATACTGTCCCATAGCGGACAGGCCACAAAACGTCAGCTTTTTCTGTATTCCTTTTTGAACATTTTCAATCTGTTGAGTTTTGGCATTATTAGTGACGGCGAGACTTGGCCCTCGCCAGAGAGTTGCCGAATGCCTCGGTGGACCTTGAACTGTCAGAATTGCAAGAAAACATTCCGCCACAGTAAAATTGATCATCGATCCGACGATCTTCTCTACGATCCGTTATGGCCGTATAGGCCCACGGTGCCAAACAGCGGATTCAATATGACCTGCCCGCGTTGTCAGACGCCTGCCGTCTACCATCGCTTTCAACTGATGTACTCGCCCGAATAACCACCTGCGTCAACGTTGTACTGGCCACGATAATGTTCGAGGGCTTCTATCGCGTAAAATTTCCGTTCCGTATGTGGCTCATTCCGCCGTCCCAGACCTGAATACATCTGACAACGCTCGCCAATGGCGGCCGCGCAGATCGGACAGGGAACGGATAGCTTGTGTTTCATTGTTAGTTCGCTTCTCTTCATAAAGCTAGGATAATCAAAACCCAATCAGACACTGTTCCATTTTGAAACTGTGTCAGCTTTCGGTGAATATCAGGCTTGGCAATCAATGGGGTCGTTAACAAACGACGCTTTTCGGTAGGGTGGACCACATAGCCACATTTTATTGGCATCCAAAGGCCACATCGGTTATAAATCATCGCGCCCTGCGCCCCGGAGGATGTCTGTCAATTAAGGTGCGCCGAGAAAAGTGCTAGTACTACTGTGTCATAAACGACAGATGCAACAAAAGGGACAGAAAGGAAGCCGTTTGAGCAGAAATCTGGCGAGCTTGATCCGGAGTGTAGCGATCGAGTACGGATTATGCCGCTCGGCGCGAATGCGGCGAGCCGCGGGGTTGGGAGTGGGGCGGAATTTTCTGGGTGCGTAGGTCCAGTTGACCGGTTCGAGCAGAGGGGGAAAAACGACTTCTCTCCGCGACCAGGAAGCCGTATGCGGCGATGCACAGCGTGCCGTGATGATGAAATCCACGCCAGCCGCGACCTTCGTAGTGTCCTAATCCCAGTTCTTGCTTCAGCTCTTCATCGTCACGCTCAATGATCCAACGATGCTTGGCTAGTTTCACTAGGTCCACGAGTTTGCTATCGGCTGGAAGAGTAGAAAGCCAGTACTTCGTTGGCTCGTTCTCTCCCGTGGGCCATTCGATCAACAGCCATTCTTCTGCAGGCAGTTCGCTTCGCCAGTGCTGCAAAGCGGGAGCGGAGTCTGCTTGGTTCTTTCGCGCCAGGAAACACTTGCCCAAAAACTTGCCGCCCAGGACTCCGCCAGTTGTTTCACGGAAATGGGCTGATGGCGTTTATCCCGGCGCAGCAACTTCGGCGGACGTCCCAACCCTTAGACGCGAATTTCACTTTTTCACAATTCGTTGTACGGCCAATCATTGAGACAGGCTTATCTTAATCGTGAATTGCTTGTGGCGGAGGGGTGCTGAAGTCGAACGTAATATCTACCACGGCGCGCTGGCGGTCACGTTTCCATTGTACAGTTTCGGGCGATGCACCAACCGGTAGAGATGATTTGTACTGTTGATAGAAGTCTCGGATGAGCTTCGGATTTACGATGCCATCTTTCGGCAGTCGCGTCCTCAGGATTGTTTCTGGCTCGGGATCCAGGCCAATCACTTCAACGCTGCCCCAACGGTTCTAGGGGAAACATTGCCGGATCACCTGATTAGATGGTGTTGCATCGACCTGTCGAGCTCGCAGCGCTTATCAGGGCTTGGCGGTTAGACCTCAGACGCCGCCAGAAGCTGTGGAACTACGCCGTTAACCTTGCACGCGATTTGGGAATCACAAACTCATTCTAATCGCCGAGCCGCATGCCTAACTGCCGCTAGGCGGCGCCTGCGAGCGTGATTTTAGAGTGGTGTACTCGGCGTTCGCTTTCGTCAGGACGGGCAAATTCGAATCGGCAGTCTTCCATAGCTTCAGAAACTCGTCGTACTCCGAAAGACTTCTAGGTGAATCGCCACTCAATGCATAAGCGCGAGCCAAACCCAAATGCGCGAGCGCGCCGAATGGGCAATTTACGGTGATGCCTCTATGAGCGATAAACTTCTCGAATTCGGCTGCCGCCTCCGCTCCTTGGCCTAACATCAAGTACGCCTGACCACGAAGGTACACCGGATAGAGAAACGCACCCAATTCTGCTTGAGGTAACGGATTGCCCAACTCATAGGGAAGTGCTGCCTTGAGAACTTCAATCGCTGTGGAGGGATTCTTGCGGTTGATTTCGATCGCGGCATATATCGTTGGTAACCAATAACTCCTGATTGCCAGGTCCAGTGGGAACTTTTTGGCCAAATCTTCCGCTATCTGGCCGGCACGCTTTGAATCGCCAGAGCGAGCCCAGCCTAGGGCTGCGAGAATTTGAACCTCGCGATTTGGAGAGGTTATCAACACCCCGGTGATCTGTCGCTGCGCATTCGTTGGGCTGCCAAACTCGGCGTATCGCAAAGCGGCGTTCATCTGCCACTCGATCGCCGTTTCCTGCTGGTCATTCGCGCGCGCAGACTCAGCCGCCCGCTGAGAAAGCTCGCCGGCCTTTGACAAATGTCCGAAATACGCCTCGGTATCCGACTGCGCGGAGAGAAGCAAATTCTCTGCCTGAGCTTGTCCGTTCGCCGATTCTGCCTGTCGTTGCATCTCCGTCATATCGCCCTCTAAAAAAGCGACGCCATAATAATTTAAGCGGAGAAAAGGATTGTCGAGGTGACGCGAGATGGCTTGCTGATAAGTCGCCTTGGCATCGCTCAGATGTTCCATCGCCATATAGTCACTGACAAGATTGGTGTAGCCCACACTACTGCCCGGATTGAGTTGAATATTCTCGACGATCACCTTGACAGCCTGGTCGTACCGGCCCAGATAGCCATAGATAACTCCTAGGTTGCTGCGGGGAACGTTATCTTGCGGATATGTTTGGGCCCACAGTTGATATGTTGCAATGGCCTTCTCTAACTCACCGGTTACCAGATGATAGTAGTATGCAGAAAATCGAAATCTCTCGCGTTCGCTGACATGCCCACGCAGCTCGTACGCCTTGCGCAAATTTTCGCTGGCAAGTCCGGGCTCTCTGAGATTGGAATAGGACGTCCCCAATGCGGCGTATGCGGCCGCGAAATTAGGGTCAATTTCAATGGCACGCGTAAAGTAAGGAATCGCGGCGCCATTTCCTCTTTCCTGTTGAATCTTCTTCCCAACGGAAAGAGATTTTAGAGCCTCGAGAAGATGCCGTAGTCGCTTCATCGATGGGCGTGTCGAATTTCTGAATGCTTGCCAAGGATTCACCGAGTTTCTTCCTAAGCGGTGTAGTCGTGTCGCTCAAGGCTCTTAGGACGTGTTCTTTGTTTTCCGCGGCGGCCTGCTCCTGTGCGAGCACATCGCCCGTTTCACAGTTCACCGCATTCAGCGCGATCACGTATTGCTTGCCAAGACTTGCAATGGAGCCCGCGACGTAGACTTTGCCCCCAGCACGCTGGCAAACCTCTTGGGCAAGTTCGGGCGTCAGCTTGGCGTTCATGGGCTTCGTCATCAGTTTCAAAGTGGCACTTACTTTGGCGTCCGGCAGAATATTGAGGAAGGGCGATTGCCCCAGCGCGACCGACACAGCCTGCTTCAGCGTGTCATCGAAAACCGGATCTCCGGTGGTGTTCGCGAAGTCCGCGATAATGATGCGATGGCCGCATAAGCGGAGGTTTCCACCGCCACCACTTCAGGTAAACAAGAACCAAGGCCAGCAGGACAACGCCGAATCCGGCAGTGAACGCAAAGGTCTTGTTGGTTTTCTTATGGCTTGACGCAGCCGCAATGGATGCCCCAAGCCGTTCCTGCACCGGCAAACGTGGGAGTTCCAACATGGGCGTTTCTGGCAGTGGTATGGGTTGGACGGGCGGGATAAAGCGATAACCGAGACGCGGCACGGTCTCAATGTAGCGAGGAGTGTCAGCTGAGTCGTTTAGCGCTTCGCGAAGTTTCTTGATCGCGCTATTGAGACTGTGCTCGAAATCAACGAAAGTGTCCTTAGGCCAAAGCGCCTTCTTCAGCTCCTCCCGCGTGACGATCTCACCGCGCTTCCCGATCAGTAGCGCCAGGATCGTGAAAGGTTGGCCCGGCAGCTGAATGCGCAAGCCGTGCTTCCGTAATTCGCCGCTTCGCAGATTTATTTCAAATATACCGAAACCCACTACCGAGCTTGAGATCAGGTCGGGCACGGGACAGACCGCTAATTGTCAGGAAGACTATCACAACCCAATTTGTCAGCAAAAGCTTTTGATGGCCTGCTCACCATCGGTAATAAGTGAGCCAAATGCATACATTTGGCTGGTGACTAAGAAGTGATTGCGCGGCTATTGATCGCTCTCGGGTGTTTGTCGAGAATGCGGCAACATTCTTGTCTCAGATTTGGTCACGGAATGACAATTTTGGAAATAGCGGAAATACCTAAAGTTAAGTAGTCCGATTAATGAGGTGGAAAATGAAATCTGCTCAGTTCGCTCTGAAGTTTTTGCTGTTTAGACTGATGGCCGTCTCGTCTGTAACCGCTTGTTCCGCGCGGATTGTCGTCTCGCTCGCAGCCGGCTTGGCATTCGTAGCATTAACTCCTGCGCAGACGGCTTTCCCACCGACCGGCGTCCAAAACGTACTGGTTATTCCATCGGAATATCCGAGTCCCACGCCGGGTGCGTCGTTGGGAAACGATCCGACGAATTGCCCCAATCCCAGCATTCCGTGCTTGATTCCTCCGCAATACTACGTCAACAACACCACTCCCCCAACATGCCCCGGCGGCTGCGTGGGCCCTCCGGTTCATACGCCCCAACAATGGTCAAGCCTTTTGAATAATGATGCAGCTACTTACTGGGCGCAAACTACCTACAATCAGACGATATTCAATTTTTTTGTGTTAGTTGATCCAAATACTGCGGATGGCTGGTGGCCTGTGCCGCATGGAGTGAACTCGTATTCAAGAAACACGAATGGCCGCGCGTGGTCCCAAGATAACAACTCCCCACCGAGTTACGCATACGTCCCGGACGTAGCTACCAACGTCCTCAACACGGCGTGCCCGAATGGGAACAAATCGTTCTTTGCTGTTCAAAATATTAACCTTTGTGCTTCTCTGGGGATTTTTCAACGTTTGCTGGTTATTTCAAATTGGCACAGTTTTGGCGCCCAGTCTTACTCGACCGGTGCTCCGGCATTAAGCATTCCAACCTCGACTGAGGGAGTTCTTCAAATGACCGCCACTTGGGCCAACGAGGGTCGGGCCAACGACATCGACGTGGCGGCTATGTTTCACGAACTAGGACACCAGCTTGGGGAAAATGCACATTACGGCGATTGCAGCTATTATATCGGTCTTGAGTTGTTGCTTAATCAGGCGACACCTCCCCCAGCGACCCTGGACAACTGTCTAGGTATTGGCTGGGACATTATGGGCCTATCCGACAGCGTGGCCCAGACAACCGCTTATTCCAAACTGGATCTGGGCCTGATCGGCTCGACCACCGTCGACATCGATTGGTTTCAGACTCCTCCTTTTTTTTATAAAAGCGTCAGTCTGGGTCCCGTTGAGGATGCGCCGGTAGCGGGCGGAGTCCAGCCCAATGTAATCCGAGTATCGTTCGGCGATCCAACTTGGCCTGAATTCCAGGGGTATTACGCGGAATGCCGCGAGCGGATCAATGGAGACGGTGGCAGTTCGGCGCTGCCGGTTCAAGGCGTATCCGACGTCGGCATTCTTATCTATAACGTACACGAGACAAGCTACTCCGCTGGACCACCGCTCCAATCGCCTCCAATTCATATCGACAGGGCGAATGCCGGGCTTCCGGGAGACCAAATCGCCACCGCCACACTGAAACCGGGACAAACTTTCAGCAGCCCTCTAGCGGGACTGTTTTTGACGTTCGACGGCTATGGGGGAGACGCCATCGGTGGCGGCAGCTTGTGCCTGGTTTCGATCTCACACCTGCCTCTAGGTACGCAACCGAGGCCATTCAAGGGGATTATTTCGTTCGCCGGCAGCTCGCGGCCGAATGGCCCCAGACAGAGACTGGACCAACTTTCCATACCTAGCGACGTCGGTCTCAACTATCCTCTTCCGCTCGGTTCGGCAGCTACAGTGCCCATTCCGGGCACTGGGGATTTTGCTAGGGCCACACTGCCGGTGACGCCGCCGTGGGTTGGGCATGATAATCTCGTCCAAGTGAAGGTGTACAATCGCAGCCTTGGGACAGCGAATGATGTGCACGTCGGCGTCAGTGCGAACCAGCCGGCGGTAATCAAAGCTCCTTGCATGACTATGTCGGGGGCTGGGGATATGGGGATGTCGGAATTTCCCAAGCCCATCCCGGGGAGTGGGGTGTTTCGCTCGCTACCACCCGTCTCAAGCGCCATCGAGACGATACATTGGACCCCGGTTCAGGACGGTTCTGTCAGTTTCGACGTGGATGCCTTTGGATCTTCCAATCGAATAAATACGGCAAGCAGATTTGCCTTTCAATTTCATCACATCAGCGCTTTGCAGGACGGGGTCAGCACGGAGTTTGAAGTTGCTGTAGACCCTATGTGCCGGGAACCGCAAACTCTGTTCATAGATGCGAGTTTCTTGCCGCCAGGGTGGCAGGTCTCAGTAACCCCGCCCCGAGTCACTCTCGACCCTGGCAGTACAACTAACGTCACCGTCCTGGTTGTGCCGCCAGCATCTGCTGCTGTCGGAGCTGATGCGACCATCCCTGTACTGGTTCGTCATTTCATGGCAAATCCGGTTCCCGATGGTTCGCACGATTCCTCCACCGTGTTCTCTCCGGGCGTGCACTTTATGACTGTAGGAGCCCTTACAATCCTTTCGCGCGTGACTGACGGATCCGGCTCGATCAGCCTCAATGTACCTAAGGCGAGCCAAATCGATACGGCGTTGCTGGTATCCGGCACTATCTTACCCTCCGATCTCAATAGCCCGATTAGCATCGAATATCGTTCGCCCTGGGGCCAAACAATTACCCATATCGTTCTGACTGGCGGCGACGGAACTTACACCGACAGCGTGATACCTGCCCAACTGTTTGATTGCAGTGAGGATGACCATGACAACTCGTGCGTGGGTCAGTGGACCGTGCAGTCTCGTTGGCCCGGTGATAACTCAAACGACCCCGTGGATTCCAACCCAAGCAGCATTGTTATGTACGCGAATACCGGCGACCGATTGCCCTGACCGGTAATTGAGACATCCGGCAAAGCTCTCGGCACTGACTAGGAAGGAGGAGAAAAGGACATGTCGAAGGGGGTTTGCATTATAGTAACTCTAGCCTGCGGCTGTTTTCTTACAGTTATCGCAACGGCGTTGCCTCAGGCGGCACAAAAACCACTTACGAACGATGATGTCGTGAAGATGGTCAAAGGAGGGACCCCTGAGGGGACCGTTAAGGCTCTGAGGTGGCAGGGAACCTCGGTGACGGGCTGATCTTTAACGCTATTGGTCTTTTGAGATCAAGTGAGACACAAGCGGCCGGTCGATCGGATTTGCTAGGCCCCTGGGCAGCCGGTCGTCACACAAATCGTTCTCTTAATTAGGCAAAGAGGGGATTCTTGTAAAAGCATGTGAGCAGGGATGACGGAGATGTCAGTGATGGCCAAATCTTCATGAGCTTGTTTGTTCTGATTGCGATTTTGGCCGCAGCTGGTCAGGCTGTCTCGCAGGAACTGACTGCCGAGCAGGTCGGCTGCGACAGTACCGGACACACGTCCACGAGCAAGATTTATATGGGGCATGGGAAGGTGCGCATCGAGCCACAGAATGAAGCAACTCCCGGCTCCGCACGCGCTGGAAAGTCCATCATTCTGCTCGATCTTGCTGCGGGCACCAGCGTCGTACTCGATGTGGACCGAAAAATATATTTTGAACAGTCCCCGGCCATGGCCCATCGCAGCATCACGACTTACAAGCCTGCAGACAACACACCTTGCGAGAAGAATCCCCGGAGCACGGCCGCTAGCTCGTGTAAAAAGAGTGGCACTGAAATGATCAATGGCAGAAATACCGAGAAATGGGAGTTGATCACAACGATGGCGGGCAAGCCGCTAACGGTGTACGTCTGGCTCGATTCCCAGTGGCACTTTATTGTGAAACAGGAAACCCAGGGCATATCGGGAGAGCTAAAAAATATCAAGGAGGCTCGGCAGCCGCTCAGCTTGTTCGAAATCCCTGCGGGTTACCAGAAGATGAGCATGCAAGACATGTCTAAACAAGGAACGTCGCATTAACGGGGAGGTCCCGGCGTTTTTCGGATGACAAATCTCGACAAGCTCGAACGCCACGTGATTGCCGTCAGCTAGCCGGCAAAGAAAGTCTGGTTCTGGAGGATCGCGTTTCTGAATCGACTCGGAGATGATTGGCAATGAGTGACCGCTGTACAAAAGCTCGGAATGCGTGGAGCTCCTCCTCGATCTGCTGTTCCGGTGATTTCCTCACTTGAAAGTCCCTTACTTAGCTTCAAGTGGACCGTGCGTCTTGCTTTGAGCGCCGCGATCAAAAGGAAATTATAAGCCGCCAACGCGCTGCCTTAGTCCTAAGCGAGGGGGAATTCCCTGCAGCGGAACAGCGCATCGGAAAACGCGTTCTTATCGCAACAGCATACCCGCTGGGAGCGCTGGGAGAGTCGGCTAACTGGCTTTCGTGGGATCGACTGACGCGGTCGCCGCTGCGCTGGCAATCAACGAAAGCATGCCGGCGTAGCAACGCAACGCTTTCGCGGCCTGGAGCATATCGAACTGCGGAACACCTTCTCGATGAGTAACCATGTAGTGGCGAACTCGGGCGAGTGCGCCGACCTGTTCAAGTTGGATGTACAGACCTTCGACCTCTTCGGCGATGCGCCGGGCTTCACGCGCCAGCGCGGCGCGGTTCGCTCTCCGGTCCATGGCGACGGGGTTGGCATTAGCGGGAGTGTACCATGTGGTGCAAATTAATAGTTCTGCCACACCGCCGCATCGCCTGCTGACGAGAACTAAGTTCGGACGCCCGCATTAAAATATGGGATCAACAGATTTTTTTAGTAGGATATTGACCTCTGCGATGGCGTCTCTCCAACAACATGTTCGCGACTGTAGTGAATTCCTTGGCGATGGATATGTCGAAGTAAATCGATGGATCGACGAATTGTTCGCGACCCTCGGGCCTGCTCACAGGAAGGTTCGTCATCACAAGGAAGGAATCGAGGAAGAGAAGTCGATATTCGGCGAAAAGGGCGCGCAAGCTGTTGTGGTCCATATACTCCGAGATTGTCGCCATATCCCAATTCGCAGAGATTACGAGAGTGGTGCTGTCGATGTCGTTGGCTTAAAAAAGGATTGGCCGACATCCGCCTACGTAAGGTATTCAGAGGAGGACTTCAAAACCGTGGTGACTAATCAATTGTTTGGACCAAACGGATATTTTCTCTGGTCGTTCATCAATGAGGCTGGACTTGTGCCGTTCCTTACAAATTCAACACGACTCTCGGAAGCTGATATCGAGGCGCTAAAGCCGAAGTGGATGGAAGCCATCACGGAGCGCTCGAAGCTCGATCCTATGCCCAAGGTCGAAGATATTCGGACAGACATTCCTCCCGAAGCCACATCCTACCTGGAAAACTATTTGAATTCGCCAGCTGCCGCCGCTCTGACGGGCTAATCATGGCCAGCTCACATTCGCGTATGTGCCGGTTCGAGCGCTGGTAACCCCTCTTGTTTTCATTGATGGAGAATATTTGGAGGGACTAAAGCCGGAATTGCAGAGTACGGGGGTTGCTGATGTGGTGAAATTCTGCCTTCCGAGTGTCGGCGCCATTCAAGTTCGTACAATCAGGCTGCGCTCCAATTCAGCGACGGCGCCAAGAACCGTGAAGACCAATTTGCCGGCGCGTGTGCTGGTATCCAACTGCTCGGAGAAAGTAACGAAATGCCGGCGCTGCAGTCGCAATTCCCGCGATGCGCCATGCAGTCCATGGCAGATGCGGGGCATGCGTGGCAAAGAGCGATAAGCCGATGATTACCACCGCCAGCGTCACCAAATTGAGTTTCATGGCCGTTCCTTCAGTCTCGTTGCAATCAGGACCATCTAAGTATGCCCGCACGCTCAAACTCACACGCGGGTCAGCTTCAAGAGCTCGAGCTTTAACCCGTACATCAACCGACTAAAAACTACCAGGGCTTCAGCCCCTGAGCGATCTTCCTTCGCGTTTCCTCTGTCGCCTCGTTCTCCCAGGCGAGTCCGAGAAAAACGTACCGGTACCAAGATTTTTTCTCCTTTTTTCCCTGCTCGATAAAAATAGTTTCTTACTTTTTCCCGTCTGGATGTTCCCTAGATAAGTAGAGGCCTGTGATCGGAGGTTCTCTTCCAGCTCGGGGCCCATCCGAGGGATTAGAGTTTTTTTCTCACTTTTTCCCGGTTGGATGTTCCCTAGTAAGTAGAGGGCCAGGGTGGACTTTCTAGCACAAAGGGAGTCGCTACCATTTCTTGTAGGTCAGGCGGCAAATATTGCTATTGAGCTTTTCCATTTTCGAGGCCTCTTAATGGTGTGGGCCACGACTTTATCGATGAGCATCGATCTCTATTTTCAGCGAGCCAAGGTGAATCGAAAGGAGTCTCATCATGGACCGTCCCTATGGCATTTCCGACTTCGCATTTCCATCCCGATGGGACCGGGAATCCGGCCCCGACTTGGTGGAGAGGGCCGGTCAGGGTTCTCGCGCAGACAGAGAGCAGAGCCAAACCGGACGGGGAGAGGGATCGAATTCCTCTCGGTCTCGTGGCGGTTTCGACCGCCCGGTTACGATCTATCGCGGTCGAGACCGGGAATACTCGCTAAGCGAATCTGAGGTTCGTACACTCACAGACTTGGGCAAGTTTCGCGTCGTGCCGGAAGATGATCTCGCGCGCTTTGGATACCAAGGCAACCATACGCAGATGGAAAGCGATATTCGCAACCTCACCCGGCAAGGCCTCGTCGAACGGCGCACCATCGAAGGTCATTCCTCGTATTCGACCAAGGTTTTAAATCTGACAAAGGATGGCCATAGGCTCGTTGAACGTGCGCAGTTCGTCTCCAGTCGGCAGGCTACCTACTACGGCCTTGTGAAGCCGAAGGAGGCCCGACACGACGCCGATCTCTACCGGCTCTATCAGAAAGTCGCCCGAGAAATCGAGCGCTCGGGCGGCAAGGTTCGTCGAGTCGTCCTCGACTTCGAGCTTAAGAAGGACCTCTACCAAGACCATTCGGAATCAAACGCATTTCGGCGGGAAGCGCAATGGGGCCACAGTGGAGAGAGACAACGAAAAGCTCATAACGATCCAACAAGTAGCCGACCTATTGCATGTTCCGGTTTCTTGGGTCTATGGGAGGACGCGCAAGCGTTCGATAGAGCGCCTGCCGGGGATTCGCCTGGGCAAATACTGGCGCTTTCGTGAAGAAGAAATTCACGCCTGGGTCGAGAGTCAACGCGGAGGCCATCGTGCCGCTTGACACTGGGACTACACTCAGAATTGACGCAAGGAAATGCGGACGGGCCAACGGAAAGGAAAGTATGGCACGACCGCGTTATCAAGATGGAAGTCTGTTCATTCGTGGCAAGCGCATCAAAGTTTGGGCCGCACGATGGAGGGAAGACGTGATCCGAGAAGATGGAACGCTGCACCGCACACAGCCGACCGTCGTCCTCGGTGCGTTAAGCGAACTCTCACGCCGTGAGGCCCGCTCGCTTCTTCAGAGGCGAGTCTCTGAAATCAACCAAGGACGGCACCATGCTCGACCTATGATGACCTTTGAGAAGTTTTCAATCGGGCATTGGGAAGCGGGTGCATTGCTTGCTCTAAAACCGAGCAGCAGTCGAATTTACAAATTCAATCTGGATAAGTACATCGTACCTGCCATTGGGGCACATCGGCTTTGTGATGTGAACCGGGCAACGATCCAGCAATTACTCGTTTCGATGAGAAGCAAGGGATACGCGGGATCGACCTTACACAGTATCCGGGTCACCGTTGCAAAGGTGCTCCAAACTGCGGTCGATAACGGTTATCTCGAACGAAACCCCGCTCATGGCATTAAGATCGGCGAGCGGGACTCCACAAATCACCGCACGTTTCTGGAGCCACCGCAGGTCAAACAGCTGTTGGCCGGGCTTTCAGAACCGTGCCGTACGGTTGTCCTTACCGCCGTCTTGACCGGCCTAAGAATCGGGGAAATCCTTGCACTAAGATGGAGCAGGCTGAATTTCGTACACAGATCCATTGAGGTGTCCGAAACTTACTCTGATGGCAAATTCGGCAGCCCGAAAACGCGTAGTAGCCGGCGCGTGATTCCCATGAGCCAGACATTATGCGAGGCTCTCAAAACGCACCGAGCATGCTGCATTAACTCGGGGCCACAAGACCTGGTTTACTCCACGACAAAAGGCACTCCCCTAAGCCCAAAGAACCTCTATAACCGTGCTTTGGCACCAGCATGCGACAAGTTGAGCTTGCCACGTGTTTCCTGGCATTCGTTCCGCCACGGCAATGCCACATTACTAGGAGAGGTGGGGGAATCCGTAAAAACGGCCCAGGCAATTCTGGGTCACTCGGATATAGAAACAACGTTGAATACCTACATGCATGCAATCCCGGACTCGCAACGGTGTGCGGTCGAGCGAGTGGCGGGGGTTTTGTTCCCAGATGTGCCTAAATTGGCTGAAGCGGAACAAAATCAAAATTGTGGAAGTAATCATGGAGAAAGAAGTTAGCTAAAAGCAGTGGTGAACCGGGCAGGACTCGAACCTGCAACCCGCTGATTAAGAGTCAGCTGCTCTACCATTGAGCTACCGGTCCACGTTAACTTTGGAATTTTAGCATGCCGCGCCAATTTGTCGACAAACTGTACAGTCACCCCCGCTTCAGTGAGTCTCGCGCGAGCCCTCTTGCCAACCTGACCGGTCGCTGGGGCCTAACATCTTCGTGAAGGGTGCTTGCGCGCGACCGCGATATGAATTCTCGCCAGCATATAGACAGTTTTTGGGAGACCGCAGTGGTAATCACTCGTCTTGCAGAAGGCGTGTTTACTTAAGGCTCTCCACGTAAGCGATCAATGCTTTCACATCATCCGGTGGAAGGTCGATCGGAGGCATGCCTCCGGCGCTCATTTTAGCTGTCGGGTGCTTGAATAAATGCGCCAACTGCTCGGGCGAATATTTTGCACTGATGCCTACGAGCGCAGGCGCCGCAGCTGTGCCGACACCACCATCTCCATGGCAGGCGTTGCAAGATTGCGATTCGAAGATGGCTTTGCCTTTGGCGGCTTGAGGATCTGCTAAAGCTGCGTTCGTGGCAGCCAAGGTAGCCGCCGATAGCTCGGGCTCAAATGGTTTGCGCATGTAAGCCTGTTCTTCTGATTTTTGCTTGGCGAGTTGTTGAGCAACGCTCGGATCGTGGCTATCGAGATACTGGCTGCGCAGGCCCAGACCGACGAGTGCGAACAAAACAAAGCCATACGATCCCATGGCGATGGGGCGCTTCCATGGGCGGCGTTCAACGCTGCGATCGAAAAACGGAAGCGCGACGATGCCAACTGCGAGAACCATGGGGATTATCAGGATGCCGACGACGGAAGCTGCTCCGTGCCAGTATTTCAGCCACTGAAAAATGGGCAGGTAATACCACTCCGGGCGCGGGATGTATTGCGCGTCAACGGGATTCGCCGGAGGGCCCAATTGCATTGGAGCAAAAAAGCACAGCGATCCGAGCCCGATGATGAGCAACGCGGTGAGAGACAGATCCATCAGGACCTGGCGGGGATAAAAAAGTTCTGCTTTTTTCTTCGGATCGTAAGGGTCTTCATCCGGAGGGCCAGCGGCTCCGGCCTTGCGAAACAGAAGAATGTGCGCCGCCACCAGCGCAAAAATGAATGCGGGTATGAAGAAAACGTGGGCGACAAAAAATCGCGAAATGGTCAGAGTGCCCATCTCGGTACCGCCACGCATCATCCGCTTAAGCGTTTCGCCGATTAGGGGAACTTCGCTGGCTGCGTTCGTTCCGACGGCGGTGGCAAAGTACGCCCGCTGATCCCAAGGCAGCAGATAGCCGGTAAAGGCCATTCCTAGAACCAACGCGAAGAGGACACAACCGGAAACCCAGAGTATTTCGCGGGGGCCCTTGTAAGACCCGTAGATATAAGTTTGCGACAGGTGCAGCAGCAGCACGATGATCATGGCGCTAGCGCCGTAAGCGTGGAGGCTACGCAGAAAGGAGCCAGCAGTAACCGCTTTGGTGATGTACGAGACAGTGGTGTGCGCGTGATCTGCGGATGGAACGTAATAGAGCGCCAGGAAAATGCCGGTGATTACCTGGGAAATAAAAATGAACAACAGACCGGACCCGAAAATGTAAGCGAGACGAGCTCCGCCCGGAATAGGTTCGTACAAGGCGGAACGAAGACCCGCATCCACGCCAGTGCGGCGATCGAGCCAGCCCCATAAACCTACTTTGGGTGCTGCAACATCACTGCCTTGGATTTTTCGCGTTTTCTGCATCCGAATAGGATCCTTCTTTAGCCTACGATTTCCTTATCGGAAACTAGTTGCCGGAAATATTGGAAGCGCACCAGAAGTCGCCCGTCCTCAACATCCGTCGCGAGAGTGTCCATGCCGCGCTGCGAGGGCCCGCTTACGCGAGACCCGTCCGCAGAAAAAGTGCCACCGTGGCATGGGCAAATGAACTGTTTCTTTTCTTTGTTCCACGGCACGGTGCAGCCTAGATGCGGACATATGGAAGTCAGAACAGAAACTTGGTTTCGCTGATCCCTGGTGACGTACACAATTTTTTCGGATACGGTCTTACGCCAGCCATCGATTTGCTCAATCTGAATAGTGCGCATGGCCGGTTCGGTCAATGAGCTGAATTCGCTCATCGATCCTACCGGCGAGTTCTTCAGGTCGGTGGTCCGGCGTATGAGCGGAAAAATCGCGAAGCGTATTAAAGGCACGGAAAGCAAGGCGCCCACGAATACGGAGCCAAGCGCCAGCAGCGCACCGAGAAAAGAACGCCGCTTCTGGAGTGAGGGTTCGGCTGTTGTGGCGTTTTGAGTCACGCTTTCAGGATTTTCCGCGTACATCAGGGCACCCCCGCCCATAAATGTCCACCAACGGTTGCACCGCGACGATTGCTCAGGGTCGCTCGCATCTCTTATTTATTTTTTTGGCAGCGCGCGGATGTACGCCACCAATTGCGCAATCTGATCGGGTTTCAATTTTTTCCCGAAAGCGGGCATTTTGCCCTTGCCGTTGGTGATCGCCGCCGCAAGCTCCGCGTCCGTCTTCTTTTGTATTAGTTCTGATCGCAGATCCTCGGCCTTCAGCGCTTTACCTGAAGGAGAACTGCCACTACCGTCCGGCGCATGACATAGGACGCAGTGAGTTTTGTATAGTTTTTCGGCGTCGTTTTGCGCTCGAACTAAGTTCGACAGTGTCAGCGTGAGGAAACCGATGGATATCGCCACCGTCGCCAATCGCGAAAGTTGTCTCATAAGTCCTCGGAAGGAAGAAATGCAGACCAATTTGAACATCCACCCGCATGGGAAGGCTGTTCCATTTCGCACACTCAGGTGTCGGCGAGACTACTTGGGAACTTACTTTGGGGTGACTTTCTGCGACTGGACTAATTTCCAGGTTTCGCGCGCGATGGCCCAGTCTTCCTGAGCCTGTACGACCAGGACACGAACGGACGAGGATTGCGTCGAGATATCCCGATCGGGATGTGGAGTGGCGTTTTTCGCCGCGTCGAGGTGCACGCCAAGAAAATTAAAATTTGCGCACGCTGCTTGACGCACTTCCGCAGAGTTCTCTCCAATTCCGGCAGTGAAGACTAAGGCGTCGAGGCCACCGAGCGCCGCGACCATCGAGCCGATGCCGGCTTGCAGGCGATGCACGAAAATGTCGAAAGCGAGCCTGGCGCGATCGTGACCTTTATTCATGGCGGAAACAATTTGTCGCATATCGTCGGAGATGCCGGATATGCCAAGCAGCCCAGATTTTTTGTTCAGCAAGTCGTCTAAAGTTTCTCCGGTCAGATTTTGTGCGCGCATCAAATATGTGAGGATGCCGGGGTCGACCGAGCCGGAGCGGGTTCCCATCATTAATCCATCGAGCGGCGTGAAGCCCATAGTGGTGTCGATGCTCTTACCGTATTGGATCGCCGCTAGAGAACAACCATTTCCGAGATGGCAAGTTACCAGCCTGAGCGACGAAAGATCTTTCCCGAGAAGTCGTGCTGTGCGTTGCGCGCAATATTGATGATTGATTCCGTGGAATCCCAAGCGGCGTATATCCTGCGACAGCCATTCATAAGGACCGGGGTAAACAAACGCGGCATCGGACAAGGTACTGTGGAAAGCGGTATCAAAGACAGCGACCTGGGGGATGGATCCGAATTTTTCTTCGATGAGTCGGATGCCTTCGAGTTCCACGCGATTATGAAGTGGCGCAAAAACGGCCATGCGTTGGATAGCGGCTTTGACTTCAGGGGTGACGATGACCGGTTGCGTGTACTCGCTGCCACCATTGACGATGCGGTGCCCAACAAAAGCAATTTCTGATTTGTTAGATAAGACACTGGCTTTGCCGGATGTGAGCACGTCGAGTAAATGCGCGGTAGCTTTCTCGCGCGCCGTGACGGTCATCTCTTCTTTTTGAATTATTCCGGCGGAGTTTTTTACTTCGAGGTTGGCATGCTCACCTTGCCACTCTAATTTTCCTTCCCATAAGGGCGCAGGCGGGGAGTCCGGCAGGGAAGCACCAAAATCAAACAAGCTGGACTTCTGGCTGCTCGAGCCGGAATTAAGAACCAGGATTTTCACTCAGTAGGGCCATTTCCAATCCCGAATTTCGGGAAAGTCATCGCCGACTTCGCAGATATATTTTTTGTGGTTCACCAGTTGGTTTCGCAGAAATTGCTTGAAATGCGCATTCACTGGACGGAGGCGTGGTACGCGATCTGCTACATCGCCGGCGAGATGAAAGCGGTCCAGTTCGTTTAATACCGTCATATCAAAGGGAGTTGTGGTGGTGCCTTCCTCGCGGTAGCCGTGGACGTGAAGATTGTCATGGTTGGCGCGCCGATACGTCAGGCGATGAATCAACGCGGGGTAACCGTGGTAGGCGAAAATAACCGGCTTGTCGGTGGTGAAGAGGGAATCAAATTCGCGGTCAGGCAGACCATGCGGATGTTCGCCCGAAGTTTGCAGGGTCATCAGATCGACCACATTCACGACCCGAATTTTGATGTCGGGAAAATGCTGGCGGAGTAAGTCGACGGCCGCCAGCGTTTCAAGCGTTGGGACATCTCCCGCGCAGGCCATGACCACGTCCGGCTCGCTACCCTGATCGTTCGAAGCCCACGGCCAGATGCCCACGCCCGCACTGCAGTGTTCGACGGCAGCTTCCATCTCCAGCCACTGCAGCGATGGTTGTTTGCCAGCGACGATGACGTTGACGTAATTTCGGCTGCGCAAGCAGTGATCGGCGACGGAGAGCAGGGTGTTGGCATCGGGCGGCAGATATACGCGCACAACGTCGGCTTTTTTATTTACCACGTGATCGATGAATCCCGGATCCTGGTGCGTGAAGCCGTTATGATCCTGGCGCCAAACGTGCGAGGTCAGCAAATAATTCAAGGACGCGATCGGTCGGCGCCAGGGAATGTGGCGAGTGACTTTCAGCCACTTGGCATGTTGATTGAACATCGAGTCGACAATGTGGATGAACGCCTCGTAGCAGGAAAAGAAACCGTGGCGGCCGGTGAGCAAATAGCCTTCGAGCCAGCCTTGGCACATGTGTTCGCTTAATACTTCCATCACACGCCCGGTCTTCGAGAGATGCTCATCAGTATCGAGCAGGGGCTCCATGAAAATCTTGGGAGTCGCCTCGTATATAGCGTCGAGACGATTCGAAGCGGTTTCATCCGGCCCAAACACACGAAAATTCTGCGTGTTGGCATTGCGTTTCATAACGTCGCGCAAAAACGTGCCAAGAACGCGCGTGGCTTCACTTAACTCAGTCCCCGGCTTTGAAACCGCTACTTTGTAATCGCGAAAGTCCGGCATTAGCAGGTCGCGAAGCAGGAGGCCGCCGTTTGCGTGAGGATTGGCGCCCATTCTGCGATTTCCTGCCGGCGCCAGTTCCGCGAATTCAGTGTGGAGTTTGCCGGTTTCATCGAACAGCTCTTCCGGTTTGTAACTCTTCATCCATTCTTCGAGAATCTTTATGTGCGCGGGATGTGACTTGAAATCTGTGATCGGAACCTGGTGGGCGCGCCAGGTGTTTTCGACCGGCTTTCCATCCACTATTTTTGGGCCGGTCCAGCCTTTGGGTGTGCGAAGCACAATCATGGGCCACACCGGCATTTCTGTGGATTGGCCGCTGCGCGCGCTGTTTTGAATATCGCGGATCTCTTTGAGGATGGTGTCGAAGGTGGAGGCCATAAGTTGATGCATGGCCTCGGGCTCGTGCCCTTCGACGAAGTACGGCTTGTATCCGTAACCGGAAAATAATTGCGTCAGCGTCGCGTCGCTCAGGCGGGCCAGCACGGTTGGATTGGCGATCTTGTATCCATTTAAATGCAGGATGGGGAGCACCGCGCCATCACGGGCGGGATTCAAAAACTTATTGGAATGCCAACTGGCGGCCAGCG
This sequence comes from uncultured Acidobacteriota bacterium, assembly GCA_963705755.1. Taxonomy (GTDB): domain Bacteria; phylum Acidobacteriota; class Terriglobia; order Acidiferrales; family UBA7541; genus Acidiferrum. Next base: position 22,564 of record CAVPKZ010000042.1, read on the forward strand.
CGCCGGTTTCCGCTTCGCCATCACCCACCACGCAGCAGACCAGCAAATTTGGATCGTCGAATGCGGCGCCGTAGGCGTGCGCGATGGAGTAGCCGAGCTCGCCGCCTTCGTGGATAGAACCGGGAGTTTCAGGAGCGACATGGCTGGGAATTCCGCCAGGGAACGAAAACTGCTTGAACAGCCGTCTGAGTCCGTCTTCCGTTTGCGGAATGCTGGAATAAAACTCGCTATAAGTCCCTTCCAGATAAGTATTGGCAACCAGCCCGGGACCTCCGTGTCCGGGGCCTGCAATATAAATGACGTCGAGATCGTGCTGCTTGATGAGCCGATTCAGATGTACGTAGATGAAATTCAGTCCGGGCGTGGTTCCCCAATGGCCCAGAAGGCGGGGCTTAATATGTTTGAGCGATAGCGGTTCACGTAGTAGGGGATTGGCATACAGATAAATCTGTCCCACGGAGAGGTAATTCGCGGCGCGCCAGTAGGCATGCACCTTTCGTAGTTCTTCCGGGGACAAAGTTTGATGGGACGGAATCTTGGCTGATTCGGCGGCGGATGCAGGAGCCATACGGTTGACCTCTGAATGGCTAATCTTAGTATCGTTGTTAATGGATCGCTGTGTCGGCCGTCACAGAGGACGCGGTTTCTGACGGTCTTGCAACCCGAGCATAAACCAGGATTCGTCAACGTGGGGTAAATATAGTTCCCGTTCAACGGGAGAGTTTATTTCTGGAGTAGTTTTTCGACTTTGGGTATGTCTTCGGGGACGTCTACACTTACGGAATCGTGATCGACTTCGGCGATGCGGATTTTCCAGCCATTTTCGAGCCAGCGGAGTTGCTCGAGTTGCTCGATTTTTTCGAGAGTGCCTTGGGGAAGAGTGGGGTATTCGAGAAGGGCGTCACGTTGAAAGACGTAAAGACCCAGGTGTTTGAGGTGGCGGACTTCCATTTTGGCTGCGGCATCGCGGAGCCAGGGGATGGGGGCGCGGGAGAAGTACAGGGCGTTTTCGTCGAAATCGAGGACCGTTTTTACGATGTTGGGATCCAGGATGTCGGCGGGGATTTTTATCGGAGTGGCGACGCTGGCAACGGAAGCGGCAGCGTCTTCGAGAAGGGCACTGATGGCGGCGTCGACGACTTCGGGATTGAGGAGCGGTTCGTCGCCCTGGACATTGACAAAAACCTGGCCATCGGTGTGAGCGGCGACTTCGGCTACGCGCTCGGTGCCAGTGCGGTGGTCGGGGCGGGTCATACGAGCTTCGCCGCCGAAGGCTTCGACGGCTTTGATGATGCGGTCGTCATCGGTGGCGACGATGACGCGGGTGGCGAGCTTCGAAAGTTTGGCGCGTTCGTAAACGCGCTGGATCATGGTAGTACCAGCCAAAGATACCAGGGGTTTGCCTGGCAAGCGGGTGGAACCGTAGCGAGCCGGAATTACGATGACGACGTCGGTTGGACTCATAAAATTCCCACTTACATAAACTGACAGTATCGAATCGGACTTTGTTCGCAATAAATTCGTACGAGAGGGATGCTATCACGTGCAAACCCTGCGCTATCTACAGCCAATTTTTTACAAAGATAAGACTTTGAAGGACTCCTTCGTGCTTTAATCATTAGCGCGAGTGGTAGACTCGGGTTGTCGTCCCACCGCGCGGCCGTCCCGGCAGGCCCGGGATGATCAGGGGGTGCCGTGAAACGCGAACTTTGCGTTGTTAACCGATACTTTATCCTGCTGGTACTTGCCTGCTTTTTCGTCACGCACGCCTCCCGCCTAGCTGCGCAACCGTGGTTTGATGGAAATGACGAAAACAAAGCTAAAAACGATAACGCCGCTGTCACTTCTGCGAAAGATGGTAGCAACACCACAAAAGAGGACGGCGCGGCTGCTGTTGCGAAAGATGGTGCCGCCGCGAATGCCGCAAAAGACGAGAACAAGGCCAAAGAAGATGTAAAGCGCGACACGCCTGGGTCAGTGATCAAGCCTGGTCAGACCATGCATATGGATGTGGACCTGGCGCTCGTAAATGTCACGGTAACCGATCCTTATAACAGGTTGGTGACTGGGCTGGACACCGATAACATTTCCGAGTGTAACGAAGATAACGTGGAGCAGGAGCTGGTGACGTTTTCTTCGGAAGACGTGCCCATTTCCATTGGCGTGATATTTGATTTCAGCGGCAGCATGGCTAACAAAGGTTTCGAAGGCCAGGGAAGCGGCGATCCAGTTTTTCAAGACTGCCAATCCGCAGGACGAGTTTTTCCTGGTGAGCTTCAACGAACGGGCGCGAGCTGACCAGCGCTGTTCACCAACAGCATCGAAGATCTGCAAAGCCGTGATGATGTTGACGTGCCGAAGGGACGCACCGCGCTGCTGGACGCTATTTATTCTGGGTCTGAGCCAGATGAGGCGGTACACGAACGCCAAGCGCGCCTTGCTCATTTTGTCGGACGGAGGCGATAATCATAGTACGATACAGTGAGAACGATATCAAGCGGCTGGTAAAGGAAGCGGACACCCAGCTTTATGCTGTCGGCATTTTTGATCCGCTCGGATATCGCAACGCACACCGGAAGAACGCAACGGCCCGTCACTCTGGGTGAAGTTACGGAGATGACTGGCGGGCGAGTCTTCGCTGTCGAGAAGCTCGAGGACTTCCGGACATCGCGACAAAAATCGGCATGGAGCTGCGAAACCAATATGTCATCGGATACCGGCCGAAGCAACAAAACACACATGCGCGCTGGCGCAAAAGTTAAAGTTAAATTACGCGCGCCAAGGGACTGCCCTCCGCTCAGTGTGTATGCCAAGACTGGATATTATGCGCCGAGCCACTAGCTTTTTTTCGAACGCGGCATCTTACAAAGCACTTCCTTGAAATTTGCTATGCATTTTTGCCGCGATGCTGGCGTGTGCTCTAGGGCTGGCGTCGTTCGCGCAGATTCCTCGATTCCACGCGCAGCCTTTGCCTCCTGGGCAGTACAGCCGACAGTGGGCAAGGGCGAAGCATCGAGGTGGACGTCAACCTGGTGGTGTTGCACACCACCGTGTTGGATGATCGCGGGCGGTTCGCAGAAGGATTGAAGCAGGATAATTTCCGCGTGCTGGAAGATAAAGTTGAACAGAAGCTGGCGGTGTTCAAGCGCGAGGATGTTCCCGTCAAGCATGGGACCTGGTGATTGACAACAGCGGCAGCATGCGGGACAAGCGGCCGCGGCGTGAATGAAGCGCGCATGACACTGGTGCAGACGCAGCAATCCGCAGGACGAAGCGTTCGTGGTGAAATTCAACGACGATTTCTATCTTGATCTGGATAAGGATTTCAGCAACAGCATCCCGGAATTGAAGGAAGCACTGGAGCGCATCGATTCGCGGGGCAGCACGGCGCTGTATGATGCGATGATCGGGTCGCTGGATCATTTGAAGAAGGCTTCGAAGGATAAGCGAGTGCTGCTGATTGTGACCGACGGGCGAAGACAACACCAGTCATAATTCGCCTGGATAAGACGATTCGCGAAGATACAGAAGACCGATACAGTGATATACACCATCGGATTGCTGAGCGAAGAGCCAGTAAGAAAAATTCCAAGCGGGCTAAAAAAGCTTTGGAGCAGATCGCCCAGGCTTCCGGCGGGTCTAGCGTTTTTTCCGGAAAATGTAGACGACGTGCACAATATTTGCGAGCAGGTGGCGCGGGATATCCGGAATCAGTACACCCTGGCGTATTATCCTTCGAATACCAAGCGGGATGGGACTTTACCGAACGGTGCAGGTAGAAGTCATTTCACCGCGCGGGCGAGGGAAGTTAGTGGCGCGCACGAGGAATGGGTATTACGCTCCGTCGGGCGGGGGGGACGGCTTCGGAAAGTGACAGCGGTTGTTCTGTTTGATTCTCAATAATTAAAATCTGAAAGAACTCTGATTGGTTGCTGATAGCTTGTCGCTGCAGGCCGACCATCACTAACAAGACGAATCCGTTACAGCAAACGAACCCAAAATCAAAAAGCCAAAACCAAGACCCACGCTGAAAATCGAGCGTGGGGCAACCTCTGGCTTTCATTTGTTTGTGATATTTTAATAATTTTGTGGCCTGCTTGATTTTTCAAATCGTTTAAAAAACTTTTTCCGTGCGGGACGGTGGCGCCGAAAATTCCGGCGACGGTTTGGCCCATGTCGGAGAGCGTCAG
>CAVPKZ010000043.1:0-18152 GCA_963705755.1 uncultured Acidobacteriota bacterium
GCTGACGGGCGCATGATGGTGATCATCGTAGGCGACCGCAAGAGACCTGTGGGGCCCATCGCCACACCTGAAGAGGCGAAGGCGCTGATCAGCAGCCTTATCTCGTATGCGGGAGCGTACACGATCGACAGCGAAGCCAAAACCGTTACCCACCACGTAGACGTATCGTGGGATGAGTTCGCACCGGTGAATCGTTTGAACGAACTTATAAGTTGGATGGCGATCGGCTTACGATTACTACGCGACCCTCGAAGGACCCGGTCACCGGCAAGGAAAGCGTGCGCACGTTGATCTTTGAGAGACTGAAATAAGTCCGCTGGCGACGTTCCGAAGCGAGCAGCTGAATTGCCTATTGGCGTTAGAAATTTAAAATCGAAGTTCAAAAAAGAGCCCGGAATTTTTCCCGGGCCTTTTTTTTTGTGCGATAGCGACGAATGGCACGTTGACCGAAGCGCATGAAGAGCTAATCGTGGCGGGCGCCGTGGAGGACGTGGACGGCGTGAGGCAGTAAATGGGCGATGGATTCCAGGGATTCGACAGCGCCTTTGGGGCTGCCAGGAAGATTTACAATGATGGTGCTGGCGCGTATGGCAGTGACCGCACGCGATAAGACGGCGGTGGGAGTTTTTTCCATCCCTTTGCGGCGCATTTCTTCGGAGACTCCGGGGATGAGACGGTCGGCGACGGCGACGGTGGCTTCGGGCGTGTTGTCGCGAGGTCCGATGCCGGTTCCGCCGGTGGTAAAGATGATGTCTGCGCGACGGGAGTCCGCGATGGCGCTGAGCTGCTCGCGAATCGCGGATGGGTCGTCCGGCAGGCACAATGTTTCGGTGATTTCCCAGCCGAGACCGCGGCAGAATGCGACGACAGCGGGGCCGGAGGCATCTTGGCGGTCGCCTTTGGCGGCGGAGTCGCTGATGATGAGAATGGCTACGCGCATGTCAGGGGGGCTTTAGTGATTTAACTTTGATTTGTGCTTACTTCGTCGCGGCTGGCTTCGTCCATCAAACGCATGGCTTCCATCAGCAGGCCGGTAGTGTTGCGGGTGGTGGTGGTGCGATTGGAGGCGTTGGCGGCGCTAAAGTCGATTTCGAATTCGCCCTCGGTCCAAAGAAGCACACGGTAAACGGCGTCATCGCCTTCCGTTTCCCCGCTCTTAGCGTCCCGGCATTGACCTCCCGAGAAATACAGTTCACCACTCTCGGAGCCTTTTTTCACGATCAGACGGCAGGATTTCTGGCCCATTTCGAGGGATTGCATAAGATCGATCATGCTCATTTCCTCGAGGCGGCCCTGGATGACTCCGGGACGGGAGCCTTTGGTTTGGAGCTTTTCAAGATGCAGGCGGTCGACGACTCTTTTCGTGATGCGCACGAGGTCTTTGACGAGAAAAGGCTTGGTGATGAAATCTTCAACTCCGTCGACGAGCGGGCGCAAACGTTCTTCTATGTCGGCACGGCTGGCCATGAAAAGAAATGGAATGTTGCGAGTGGTCTGACGCCCGCGAAGCTTTTCAAAAAGCTGGCGGCCATTGAGGCCGGGCATTTTGTAATCGCAAAGGATGGCGTCGGGAGGCTCGTCGATGACTTTCAGGAGGGCGTCGGCACCGTCGTCGGCCAGGACAACTTCACAGAAGGGCTCGAGAGCTTTGCAAACGAGATCGCGAATTAAGGGATTGTCGTCGGCCAACAGCAGCTTGATGTTTTTCCCGGCGGCAGCAGCGCTCATCGCGACCGAACCTTTGAGCGGGTTTTCTCGACGATTATGGAAGCACGGCGGAAATGGCCGCTTTTGCCGCCCGTTTTTTCGACGAGCACGATGCCGGTAATCTCGATGGCTTTATCCAGGGCTTTGCACATGTCATAAACCGTGAGGGCGGCGGCAGCTACAGCGACCAGCGCTTCCATCTCCACGCCGGTTTGCGCGGTCGTGGTTACGGTAGATTGCAGTTCAACGCCATTTTGGCATAGGGAAGCAGTCACATCAATGTTAGTCAGCAGGAGCGGATGACAAAGAGGTATCCACTCGGAAGTGCGTTTGGCGGCGGCGATTCCGGCGATTCGGGCGATTTCCAGGGGATTGCCCTTGGGGTTTCGCAGGCGCTTCACGGCGCGGACGACGGCGGGGGACATTTTTACGAGGCCGCGGGCGACAGCGGTGCGGGTGGTCAAGGGCTTGGCGGAGATGTCGACCATTTTGACGTTTCCGGATTCGGTGTAATGGGAGAGTTTTTTCATGCGATTTCCGATGGATTCAAGAGACATCCTTGCGCATCAGCACGTTAACATTTTCACCGGCCGCCAGCGTTTGAATGTCGGAACCTACTACCAGAAGGCAATTCGCTTTTGCCATGGTGACGGTATCGCCGGAACCTTGCCATGGCAGCGGTTTGACGCGACCTCACCGGAATCAAATTGGACGCGCGCGGGAAGAAAATGGGTCATGCCGGGTTTTTCTTTCATGGCCTGGGCGAGGATGGCTTTTAAAAAAGGCAAAGGGCTCGCGGGAGCGCCGCTGAGGAGATCGACAGCGGGAACGACAAATAATTGGAACGTGACCATGGTGGAAACGGGATTGCCGGGGAGGCCGAAGACTGGTTTTTCGTTACACATTGCGAAGACCGCGGGCTTGCCTGGCGTATAGCCACCGCGTCAAAGTAAAACGTGGCACCGAGACTTTTCAGGACGTCTTCGACCAAATCGTATTTGCCCATGGAGACGCCGCCGGACAAGACCAGCACGTCTTCCTGCAGACCCTGCTGAATTTTATCGCCAAGAATTTCGATGCGATCGGACGCGTTGCCGAGGATGACAGGGTCTCCGCCGGCTTCGCGGACCTGGGCGGCCAGGGAGACGCTGTTGCTGTTGCGGATCTGGAATGCGCCGGGAGATGCATCGATGGGGACGATTTCGTCTCCGGTCGACAGGATGGCTACACGAGGTTTTTTTGCGCAGCGGAGTTGCGTCGCGCCGATTTGCGCGGCCAGACCCAGCTCGGCGTAGCCGAGACGAGTGCCGGACTGGAGCAATAATTGATCTTTCGTGCCTTCGCTGCCAGCGGGGACGATGTTCTGACCCTTTGTCGCTGACTGCTGAAAACGGATGAGGTCTTTATCGCGGGTGGTGTATTCGATCATCACGACGGCGTCAGCTTCGGGTGGGACTGGCGCGCCGGTCATGATTTGGGTGCAAGTTCCCTTCTGTAAGGGCTGGCTTAGGGCATCGCCGGCTTTGATTTCGCCGATGCAGGTTAATGTGGCGCCTGAGGTGGATCCGCTGGCACGGACTGCGTAGCCATCTCGGGTGGCGCGATTGAAGGGCGGGTAGTTGCGGTCGGCGACTAGGTCTTGCGCCAGGACGTAACCTGCAGCGTCCCACACGCTGAGATTCACGGTGGGGGGAACTCGACTGAGTTTGGAGATTTGGGAGACGACTTCGTTTCGCGCCTGTTCAAAGGTGAGCATGAAGTTCTATTTTACTCCGAGACGGTGGTGTACAGTTTGCACGTATGAACACCTCCCTGGACGGCCTTGCCTGTGATTTCCGCTATGCCGTCCGTACCCTCCGCAAGGATCGGCGCGTCGCATTGACGGCCATCGTTGCTTTGGCCCTCGGTATCTGCGCTTCGACCGTCGCCTTCAGCGTCGTCTACAACTCTCGGTTTGAGGCATTGCCCTATAAATTCTCCCCAAGGCTCGTTGTTTTTGAGATTCACAATCTCGCGAATGCCGGTGGATGGAAGGGACGGAACTTTTTCTCTCCCTCCGAGGTTCGCGGGTTTCGCGAACAGAATCATGTGTTCGCAGACATGATTGCTTATGCAGGTGTGCGCCTTCGGTTTGCCGATGGTCAGACGATTCGCTATTGGCCAACTGGTGCGACGGTTTCCGGAAATACGTTTAAGTTCCTGGGAGTAGAGCCCGATCTTGGCCGCGCGCTTTCTGCGGAAGACACCCAACCAGATGCTACTTATGTTTTCGTGATGATTACCGGTTCTGGCAGAGTGAATTGGGCGGCGACCCGAAAATCCTTGGCACGAATTTCATTCTCGATGGAGTGCCTAGCACACTCGTCGGGGTCATGCCCCGCCATTTCAATGCGTTTACTGCGGCATTTTACGTGCCCGCGCGTCCTGGCCCTAGCGGACCATCGCTCGATGGCGGGTCATCTCTTATGGGGCGTCTTAAGCCGGGTGTCACCTTGAAAGCTGCGGGTGCGGACCTCGATGATATTGCCCACCGCCTGCAGAAAGAAGACCCCAAGGGAATTTTCCCCGAAAGATTTGCCATTGTTCCGCAAACGTTGTTGGACAGCTTGATTGGCGATTTCAAAAAGACGCTCTATGCCTTGCTAGCCGCAGTTTTTCTGTTGCTGTTGATCGCTTGCAGCAACGTGGCAAACCTTCTCCTGGCGCGAGCCAGCTCTCGCGAAAGAGAAATCGCCATGCGCACGGCGATGGGCGCTTCGCATGGCCGCCTGATCCGACAGTTTCTGGCCGAGAGTTTCGTACTGGCCGCGGTGGCCTCCGTGGTTGGATGCGCATCGGCATACTTCGCGTTGAAAATTGTCGTGTCGCTCATTCCGAGCGGCACACTCCCGGACGAATCTGTGATTCGTATGAACGTGCCGGTGCTTTGCTTGTCGCTGGGAGTTACGGTGCTCACCACGATCCTGTGCGGCTTGGCGCCCGCGCTGCACGTCCTGCGAGGAGACTTGCAGCCGCGCCTCACCAGCAGCGGTAAGGGAGTGGGAGGGAGTTTTGGCACGGCAAGCTCCGCGCCGGGCTGGTTGTGAGCGAAGTTGCGTTCTCGATTCTACTACTGATCGGGGCTGGGCTCTTGATGCGCAGTTTTCTAGTGCTCACACGGGTGGACTTGGGATTTAATCCCAAGAATGTCCTCTATTTTCGGCTGGATCCCACCATGTACGCGCAGTTTTCAGACCGCCGGATCAAGCAAAATATTTTGACGAGACGTCTCCTTAGTGAGTTGAGTGTTCTCCCCGCGTAGTTTCTGCCTCCGAATCGATGCAGGAACCTCCGCTGAACTACGACTGGAGCGATACCATTATTCCTGGCAGGCCTCACGCCGAACGTTGGGAAACTAGATTTGAAATATGCAGTGAAGGGTACTTCCAAACGCTGGGCCTGCCGTTGCTTCGCGGCAGATTTTTCTCTGCAGACGAAGTTAACGCGGCTAGATATGTGATGGTTGTGAATCAGGCCTTTGCCCGTCAGTATTTTCCCGGCGAAGACCCGTTGGGCCGCAGGGTCAAAATAGGAAATTCTCGATCGTACGTTTCTCGACGTACCCCACAACATCTATTTCGAAATCGTGGGGATCGCGGGGTGACTACAAGACCCGCGGCCCGGACTCATGGCAAACATTTCCCGAAGTTTTTATTCCATACAGCGTGCCAGGATTTAGCTGGCGCACGTTCATGGTAAGAACCTCCTTGGACCCAAACTCATTTTCGACGAGCATCAGCCATAAAGTGCGGGATATCGATCCCGGAGTCTTTGTCATGAAGTCCGGCACCCTCGAAGACTCCCTTCGCGACTTCTATCGTGGCCCACGGTTTGAACTGCTACGCTCGGGACCTTCGCATCCATGGGGTTGCTATTAGTTGTTATCGGGATATTCAGCGTGATGGCTTACACCGTCACCTTGCAGTTGCACGAGATTGGGATTCGCATGGCACTGGGAGCGGAACAGAAAAACATCCTTCAGCTTGTTCTTCTTAACGGTCTTCGTTTGGTGACCACCGGCATTTTCTTGGGTCTTCTATCAGGCTATGCCTTCACCCGCTTTCTCGCCAGCCAAATCTCCGGTGTTTCCGCCACAGACCCAGCCACGTTCGCTGGGGTGGTGGGAATTGTGGTCTCCACAGGCTTTGTTGCTTGCATCCTGCCGGCCCGCGGGGCCGCCCGAACTGATCCTCTCGTCGCGCTTCGTTACGAATAGCGGTCCTGTATTTGAAAGGACGAATTCAATTTCGCGATGCGCGCCTTTGCAGAATTGCTAATAAAAACAACTGCCGAGTGGGATGAACCGGAATCGGCGGCTATGGGCCCGGGCGTTTCCACGTTACAAGACCCACCTTCCAAAAAGCCGCAGGTGGGGCACCCTCCGTGTCTTTTCAATTTGTGGCTGAGAACATTTTGGGCGCTCGGAATGTTCACAGGAAAAAATCTCCATTGGCCGACAAACGCGCTAGAGCCAGGTGGAGAGCATGGAGCCGGGCTGGATGATGGTGGCGTCGCGCTCGGGGCCGGTGGAGATCATGCCGATTTCTACTTGGAGGAAGTCGGAGATGGATTTTAGGTAATCGATGGCGAGCTTGGGCAATTTTGCACCGTCTTTCAAGCCATAAGTGGTTTCGTTCCAGCCTGGCAAAGTTTTGTATTCGGGTGTGACGTGCTCGTATTCTTCGGCGAGTGCGGGCATTTCGTGCAGGGGCTTGCCTTTGTATTTGTAACCGACGCAAACCTGGATTTCGCGTTGGGTGTCGAAGACGTCGAGCTTGGTAATTACCAGCGAGTCGATGCCGTTGATCATTTTCGCGTAGCGCAATACTTGCAAATCGAGCCAGCCGCAGCGGCGGGGGCGTCCGGTGACGGCGCCGAATTCTTTACCGCGCTTGCGAACTTCTTCCGCGTCGAGGTCGGGCATTTCGGTGGGAAATGGGCCGGAGCCTACGCGTGTCGTATAGGCTTTGGAAATGCCGAGGATGTGTTTGAGTTTGGTGGGCGGGACGCCTACGCCGGTGGAGGCTCCGCCGGAAATGGCGCTGGAGGAAGTGACGTACGGATAGGTGCCGTGGTCGATGTCCAGCATGGTGCCTTGAGCGCCTTCGAAGAGCACGGATTTGCCTTCGTCCATGGCATTGTTGACGAGCTCGGCGGTATCGCAGATGTAGCCGCGAATTTTTTCGCCCAAGGCCAGAGTGTCTTCCACTTCATGGGAGAAATCGACGTTTGCGCCGTAAGCGCCTTTGGCGAGGCGATTTTTTTCGGCGACTACATGGGCGGCTTTTTTGCGAAACGAATCGGGATCGAGCAAATCGCACATGCGTAAACCGCGGCGCGCCATTTTGTCTTCATACGCGGGGCCGATGCCGCGGGAAGTTGTGCCGATTTTGTCGGCACCGCGCGCGCCTTCGGCGGCTTTATCCAGCTCGCGGTGGTACGGAAAAATTAAATGGGCACGATTGCTGATGTGCAGCCGGCCTTTCACGCCAATGCCAGCCTTAGCGAGGCTTTCGATTTCATTGACGAGCGCGGCGGGATCTACGACTACGCCGGTGCCGATGACGGCGTGACGGCCGGGCCGCAGGATTCCGCAGGGGATGAGTTGCAGAACGTAGCGATCGGTGCCGATGATGACGGTGTGACCGGCATTGTGTCCCCCGGCTACGCGCGCAATATATTCGAAAGAGCCGGCAAGGTAATCAACCACTTTGCCTTTTCCTTCGTCGCCCCACTGTGCGCCTACCACTACGACAGAGTTCATTTCTGACCTTTCCTATGCGGTTAAATCCATTGCATCTAAGCCAGCCGCCCGGAACGATTTGGCGGATGACGCTTCCCTCTCCGTCAAGAAGAGAAGCATGGTGGGAACTCGACAGCAAACGGCAAAACAAATCGTACCTTTGCCTTCGCAAACGCGCAAGCAACAGAGATGTTAAACGAAAAGCGCGAATGGGTTGGGTCTTACTTGCTTAGCTCGCCGTAACGGAAGCAGGTGGTGGCGTGATCGTTGACCATGCCGACGGCTTGCATGATGGCGTAACAGATGGTGGTACCGACAAAGCGGAAGCTGCGTTTTTTCAGGTCTTTGCTTATGGCGTCGGAGACGCTTGTGGAGGCTGGGAGGCCGGCGAGAGTTTTCCACGCGTTTTGGATGGGCTTGCCGTTCACAAAGGCCCAGATGTATTTGTCGAAAGAGCCAAATTCTTTTTGGATTTCGAGGAAGGCTTTTGCGTTGCTGATGGTGGACTCGATTTTGAGGCGATTGCGGATGATTCCGGCATCTTTTAATAAGGCGCGTACCTTTTTGCGGTCATAACGAGCCACTTTTTCTGGATCGAAGCTGGCGAAGAGTTCACGGTAGCGTTCGCGCTTTTTTAGCACGGTGTCCCAACTGAGGCCCGCTTGCGCGCCTTCGAGGGTGAGAAATTCGAATAGCGTGCGGTCGTCATGAACGGGGACGCCCCATTCTTTGTCGTGGTAAGCGATGCTGAGATCGTTGCTAGGCCATTGGCAACGAACGAGAGGTACGGATTTGGTCATTTGTTTTGCGTGAATGTTTTGTAAACCAGCTCGAAATATAAACGGCGCGTCGTAGAAGTGTGCGGCGCGCCGATCAAAAATGAACCATAGGTGAAGACAGACTTCGGGCCGAAAATCGAATTCCAGACTACGCCAGATGCTTGGCTAAGGCCTTGGTGATTTGGTCCTTGGGAACGGCGCCTACGATTTGTTCGACGACCTGGCCGTTTTTGAAGACCAGCAAAGTGGGGATTCCACGAACGTTGTAGCGCCCCGCTGAATTGATGGCTTCGTCAACGTTCAGCTTCATCACCTTGAGTTTGCCGGCGTAATCATGAGCGATCTCGGCGACTGTGGGTGCCAGCATGTGGCACGGTCGGCACCAATCGGCCCAGAAATCTACCATTACTGGTTGCGCGTTGCTGGCGCTCAGCACTTCTGCTTCAAAATTGCCATCGGTTACGGATGGAATGTTGTTATCTGCCATGTTGTTTATCCTCAGCGGGTTGGCCTGGAAGGGCCTCCGCTAGCTCCTTGAGTCGTTTAATTAGATGTTGCAACGAGAATTTGGTTTCGTGCCAAACGCGCTGTCTTATAGAGCTTCGCATATTCCGACGCCGGACGCTTCCACGAAAAGTCCCTCGACATACCGTTAAGTTGGATGCGCTTCCAGATGCGTTCGTCGGTGAAATGATGCAAAGCCAAGCGAACGGTATCGAGTAGAGCCGCGCCGGTATAGGGCTCAAACTTGAAGCCCGTGCCGGTGCCGTGCTGCACGTCAAAAGATTCGACGGTGTCATCGAGGCCGCCGGTGGCGCGCACTATCGGAACCGTTCCATACTTCAAACTGTAGATCTGATTCAAGCCGCAAGGCTCGTACCGCGACGGCATGAGGAACATGTCGGCGCCCGCCTCGATTTTGTGAGCGAGTTCGTTGTCGTAAGCGATGCGCACGCCGATGCGGCCGGGGAATTCGTTCGCGAGAGTCTCAAACAATTCTTCGTAACGGCGATCGCCGGTGCCCAGAACGATGAGGATGATGTCCTCCTGCATTAATTCCTTGGCGACGGCGGAGATAAGATCAAAACCTTTTTGGTCGGCGAATCTGGAAACGATGCCGAGAACCGGGCGGGTTTCGTGTTCAGGCGAGAGACCAAAGATTTCGAGCAGCTCTTTTTTGCAGGCGTGCTTGCCGGTCAGATCCTTGGCGGAATAGGTGGCGGCGATTAATTTGTCTTTCTCGGGATTCCAGATGGAATAGTCGACACCATTGAGGATACCTACCACGTGATCGCGGCGGCTGCGCACCACGCCGTCTAGGCCGTATCCGAATTCCGGAGTTTGAATTTCCTCGGCGTATTTTTTGCTGACGGTGGTGAGGTAGTCCGAATAGACCAGGCCGCCCTTCAGAAGATTGACGTCACCGTAGTATTCGAGACCGGCGGGGTTATAGACCTCCGGCGGAATGCCGGCGCGACCGAGTACCGTGGCCGCGAATTGGCCTTGATAGCCTAAATTATGGATGGTGAAAATAACCGGAATGTCTTTCACCCGCGGATCGGAGGAGTACAAAGAGCGCATGAGCGTTGGAACGAGAGCGGTCTGCCAGTCATGGCAATGAATTACGTCAGCGGGCCAAACATGCTTGGCGATTTCGATGGTGGCGCGGCAAAACTCGCTGTAACGTTCGGCGTTGTCAGGAAAATCTCCGGTGCTGTTGCCGTAGATTCCGTCGCGGTCAAAGTATCCTGGATCGTCGACGAAAAAGTAGCGCACACCGTTGAGCATGGTGCCATCGGCAATGGAGGGGAAGCGTAAGTGTCCGCCCAGAGGGATGGTCATGCTGGGCATAACTACCATGCTCGTTTTTATTCCCCGGTAACGAGGCAACACCACCGCCAGTTCGTGGCCCTGCGCGACCAGGGCTTTGGGCAGGGCCTCGATTACATCGGCGAGACCGCCGCTCTTCGAGAAGGGCAGGCCTTCGGATGCCGCAAAAAGTATTCTCAAAACAAGCTCACTGAGAGTGCCGCTCCGCGTTGGGGATGAAGGTGACGCCTAGACTCCCGACCATTTTACGCTACGCTATCCGATTTCATAAACGTGGTCAAAGCGGCGAGCTGGTAGTTGTTACACTGGGGAGCGATGAGTCGTCAACCTCTGGGGCAACATTTTCTTGCAGACGATTACTGGCGGGAAGAAATCGCGCGCGCCATTCGTGTATCGCCGCGCTCGGAGGTGGTAGCTGCAGCGGCCGCGCAGGAAGTCGATTATTGCTGGGTTGAGATTGGTCCCGGACATGGGGAGATGACGGAATACCTTGTGGGCAGTGGAGCGCCAGTGCATGTGATTGAGGTGGACCAGTTTTTGATCGGGAATCTCAACCGCTTGAAGAAAAAAAATCCGAATCTCGATGTGATTTGCGGGGACATTCTTGAAACAGACCTGGCGGCGGTGGCCAACGGGAGACGAATGCGGATTTATGGGAGTCTTCCGTACTACATCACCTCGCCGATTCTCCATCATTTGTTCCGGTTTGCAGAATTGATCGAAGAGATTCACGTGGTGGTGCAAACAGAAGTGGCGGAGCGCATGGCGGCAGAACCTGGCAGTAAAGCTTATGGATACCTTTCGGTGGCGACGCAATTGAAATCGAGGCCGGAGTTGGTGTTGGAGATTCCGCGTGCGGCCTTTACGCCACCACCTGAAGTCGGGTCGACTCTGGTGACGCTGCGGTTGCCTGGCGGGTGGGAGGAGTTGCAACGCGGCGGCTTGTTGCCAAAAGCGAATAAATCGGTGCAGCAAAAGATCGAAGCTGAAGAGGAATTTCTGGAATTTGTTAAGTTGTGTTTTTCGAAGAAGAGAAAAACGCTGGTGAATAATTTGCGGGAGTTGGCAGAACCCGATGAAGTGCGCAAGGCCCTGGAGGCGGTGGCCTTGCGGCCGGATGCGCGCGCTGAGCAGATTTCGATTTCAAATTTCGGGGCTTTGTACGCGACGTTGAGGAAATAAACGATTTGGGGAAGCGCGCGAGAAACTAAACAGATACACGACTGCCAGAAGATGTTGGTTTGGCAGCTTTTGCGCTGGCAGCCAAGAGGCGGTCGGGATAATCGCTCATGATGCCATCTATGCCGGCGTCCACGAGCAAGCGCATGTGCGCGGAGTGATTCACCGTCCAGCACACCACTTGCAAATCTTTCGCTCGTGCGGCGGTGAGCAGCCCCGGATTGACTAGATCGCCGCGGATAGCCAATTGGCGCGCCCCCACTTCCAAAGCTCGTGCGATGGGCTCTTCAATGTTGCCATCGTAGAGCAAGCCGGTCATCAGGGTAGGTTCAATTTTCCTGATATTGGCCAAAATCGCAGAATCAAAGGAAATAACGATGGTGCGAGCGATTTCGCCAGATGCCCGCAAACCGCCAATCAGGGCATGCTCACAGCCGAACGAGCCGCCGGGCTTCATTTCCAGGTAAAAGATCACGTCAAATTTTTTGGCAAAATCGAGGACTTCCTCCAGGGTGGGGATGCGTTCGCCGGCGAATTCGCTGCCGAACCAGGAGCCGGCGTCCAAACGGCGCAATTCGGCCAGAGTCATGTCGTGAACAGCGCCTTTTCCGTTGGTGGTGCGATTCACGGTCTCATCGTGAATCGCCACGAGGCGGGCATCGCGGGTCAATTGCAGATCGGTTTCGACAAAAGTGGCGCCGAGGGTGACCGCTTTCTTGAAAGCAGCCAAGGTATTTTCGGGTGCGTGACCGGAGGCTCCGCGATGAGCGATCAGCAGCAAGGCAAGCTCCCCGCAGAGAAATGGATACCAGGCAGGGCTGCCAGAGGAAATCGGCACGCGGCAGGTACCCTAAATGAAGGTCGATCCACGGACTCTATCGTAACATCGCCACCCATAGTCACGACCGTGCACACAATTTGCATGCAACTTGTATCTAACTAGTGTGTTAGTCAAATTGGGAAATTGGAGGGAATCCATGGGGAAAAGGACACGGATAGCCACAGCATTACTCCTCGGAAGTTCACTCAGCTTCGTATCTGTCGTTTCGCATGCCCAAGGGAAGCAACAGAATGAACCACGGCAAAACTTGATCCGCGAAGTGCGTCACCAACTGGTGTTGCTGCCCTACTATTCGGTGTTCGACAACCTGGCCTTCAAGGTGGAGGGCGACACCGTAATACTGGAAGGGCAAGTGGTTCGGCCGACGCTTAAATCGGACGCCGAAAACGTGGTGAAAAAGATTGAAGGTATCGGAAGGGTAGTGAATAACATCGAGGTGCTCCCGCCATCGCCCATGGACGACCAGCTACGCAGAGCGGTGTATCGCGTAATTTTCGGCGATCCGGCGCTATCGAGGTACGCGGAATCGGCTGTTCCGTCGATTCACATCATCGTGAAAAACGGAAATGTCACTTTGGTGGGAGTGGTGGATAGCGAGCCGGACAAGAGTCTCGTCAACTTGCGGGTGAACGGAGTGCCTAACGTTTTTTCAGTAAAAAATGAGCTGGTAGTGCCGCCCTCCAGGTAAGAGCGGACCATCGTTTCTTCAGTAAGGATCACGGCTCGCGCAAGCGAGCCTTTTTTTTGTGGGAGCCCGGCGGCCGCACGATGCACTCTAACTTTCGGCCACCGAATGTATCACGTTATACTTTGTTATGGACTTTCGTTCCTTGGCCGCGGCCGCCGGGCTGGTGCTGCTCTTGAATATGCCTAGTACTGATTCGCGCGCGAAAAATCCCGATTCGCCGGATCGCAACGCGTGGCAGAAAGATCTGCTGGACTGGCGCGCTAAACATACCGCCGAGTTGCAGAAACCCGATGGCT
The DNA here is from genome assembly GCA_963705755.1 of uncultured Acidobacteriota bacterium. Classification (GTDB taxonomy): domain Bacteria; phylum Acidobacteriota; class Terriglobia; order Acidiferrales; family UBA7541; genus Acidiferrum. The sequence goes on from CAVPKZ010000043.1 coordinate 13,103, forward strand.
GGCTTTCTTTAGCGGGCCTTGAATGGCTGGAGCCGGGCGATAATTCTTTTGGGGGCGCCGCCGATAATAAAATTCAACTGGCGGGCGCCAAGGTGGCGCGCTTAGGTGTGCTGCAGTTAGAGGGTCAGACGGTGCGCCTAGTTGAACCGGCCGGAGGATTCCCGCCGGATTTTCTCGTGGCTGGGGCCGCCGCAAAATCGCAAGTGTTGCGGGTCGATCCGGACAATGACAAGAACGCGGCACATCTGACTATTGGAACGCTGAACATGTACGTGATCCGGCGGGGCGATCGCTTCGCTCTGCGCGTGAAAGACTCGAGATCGCAGGCGTTAGTGGGATTTCATGGGTTGAAATGGTATGCGCCGGACCCTGCCTATCGCGTTACCGCAAAATGGATACCGTACAATCCGCCAAAAACGGTTGGCTTGGACACTCTGGCGGGCACACATTATTCGCAACCGGTTCCGGGCGCGGCGGAATTCAAACTCGCGGGCGAAACTTACCGGCTGGAGCCGGTCCTTGAGGATTCCGCTCCCGACAAACTTTTTTTTATATTGCGAGATACCACCAGTGCTGCGACTACCTATGGAGCTTGCCGGTTTCTGTATACCGCGCTGCCGAGCGATGGACTGGCCAAGGCCGGCGAGTTAGTGCTGGACTTCAATCACCTCGAGAACCCTCCTTGCGCGTATACGCCGTTCGCGACGTGTCCCCTGCCGCCGCCGGGAAACCACTTGCATATCGCGTTGCCAGTGGGCGAGCAGCGCTATCACGATTGATGTGGATGGACCATGACACCGAACTCACTCTCTGACAGCGGCGCGGACGCTGTGGATCGCGCAAAACTCACGGAGTTGCGCACCGTATTGCTGAAACTGCACAAGACCTTGCTGGATATGGAGCGCCGGGATTACGAGCGCGAGCATGGACACGTGTCCACTGGGGAATTATTCCGCCTGGTACTGGATCACCAGCAATTCGGCTGGCTGCATAACATTTCGGAATTTGTGGTGCGGCTGGATGAAACGCTGGCTGGTGAAGTACCGATTACGCCGGAGGATACGCGCAGCGCGATTGGCATGGCGCGGAAATTGTTTGTGCCCTCGGAGTCTGGGGACGCGTTTCAGAAGCGTTACTTCGACGCCATTCAACGCGATCCCGCGGTGGTGATGGAGCATGCCGAGTTGGCGCGGCTGTTTAATAGCGAGCCTGAAGATACTAGAGGTTCGAAGTTAGAGATTTGAGGTTCGAAGAAGCCGCTACCTAATCTCTTCGAGTGAATTGCTTCGTGGGAAATTCAAAACATTTTGCGAAGAAGAGTGTGATCCGGCGGCTGCGGCGGGCGGAATTGCCGAGCGATACGATTGAGCTGGCGCGGTTTCTGATTGGAAAAGTGGTGGTGCACGAACTGCCGGCCGGGCGGGTGAGCGGGCGCATCGTGGAAACGGAAGCGTATCCACCGGGCGATCCGGCCGGGCATCATTTTCGCGGGCCGACTCCACGGATCCGCTCGATGTATCTGGAACCCGGGCATGCGTATGTATTTTTTAATTATGGCGCACATTTTATGTTGAATGTAAGCGGCGAGCCGGCGGGTATCGCGGGCGGGATTTTGATTCGGGCGGTCGAGCCACTGGAAGGCATTGAGCTGATGAAAAAACACCGCGATTGTAGCGACCTGCTGGGCTTGACGCGCGGGCCGGGGCGGCTGGCGGCGGCGTTTCAAATTAACCGCAGTCATGATGGGATCGATTTGTGCGCTGAGAATAAGTTGTGGTTGGGCATGATCACAGATGAAGGCGCGAAGAGCGATGCGCAAAGGGAAATCGGGGAGACAGTGCGGATTGGAATTACGCGAGCCGCCGATCATGTGTTGCGGTTTTATGAAGCGGGCAATCCCTTTGTGAGTGGGCCCAAACGGCTGCTGGGAACCGCAGCGGCGGTGCGGAGCAAGAAAATAGGGTCCAGTGCGATGAAAGGAAAGACCCGCGCCAGATCGAAGAGAGATTCCGCAGCCACCGGAACCGGCGCTTTGGTAGCAAGGAAGGCGAGGAAAGGGGTTGTGAAAAGGGATGGCCCACTGAGGTCAGAATGATCGTTGGTCAATTGTTTTCCTAATCGTGAACTCAGTCAGACTTGGACACCAAATTGTAATCGCGCTGCCAACTTGCAAACGCGGGCCCCAGCATCTACTCTTCCGCGATGCCCGATATGACACCTGATTTTTTGTTGTATGGATTCATCTGGTATGTCGCGTTTCTTTTTTCAACTACATGTCACGAGGCGGCTCATGCGTTCGTGGCCAAACGGGGCGGCGACGAGACCGCTTCCGAGGGCGGGCAAGTTTCGCTGAGCCCCATCCCGCATATCCGGCGCGAGCCATTCGGGATGGTGCTGGTTCCGCTGCTGTCGTATTTCATAAACCAATCGATGATTGGTTGGGCCAGTGCGCCTTTCGACCTGGAGTGGGAGCGGCGTTATCCGCGGAAAGCGGGTTGGATGGCGCTGGCCGGTCCAGCCGCGAACTTCACACTGATGATTCTTGCGGTAGTTGGATTACGGGTGGGCATGTCCACTGGCCTGCTGGGGAGGGACCCGGCGACGGGCCGGCCAGGAATCGCCTTCATGGTGCTGATTGTCTTCTTTTCACTGAATCTATTGCTGGGCACCTTCAATCTTTTGCCGGTGCCGCCTCTGGATGGGAGTACCGGCATCATGATCTTCATGAGCGAAGCACCGCGCAAAAATATCTAAACTGGCTGCGCGGGAATAGCTACGCAATGCTGGGATTGCTAGTGGCTTTGCTGTTTTTCAACAAGGTGTATCGATATATCGAGGGATTTGCTACTAACATTTTGCTCGGTGGCCATTTTTAGTCGCTGTTTCAACCTGATTCTGATCCTCTTGGGAGTTGCAGGCGGCGGTGTTTTGCGCAGGGGCTCGTGGTGTGTTCCGGTTTCAAAGTGTGTCGAAACGGGCGGAGGATTCAAAAGGGGATGTGGTAGGGCCGGAATTGGAGCAGTGGCGGTGAGGTATGGTGGGAAGGAGTTTTCTGCGCGGTCGCGCAATTTGTTTGTAATGCCCTGAATCTCCAAGCTTTGATCACAGTTCCATTCCCCTCCACCTTTCTCCCCCGTAACCTCTGCGCCCGAGGAGGAGAAGTTGCGAAAGAGGAGGTGTGGGAAATGTGGAAACCAAAACGATGGAGGTTGTGGCGCCGCGCAGTTCTTTTACCGCTTGAGCTCCATTCAAATTCGTGTGCCTTCGCTGACCGAGCGCCTCGAGGATATTCCGTTGCTGGTGCAATTCTTTGTAAAGAAATATAACCAGGCGTATGGGAAGAGTATTTCCGGATTAACAGGACGGGCGCAAACGGTGCTGCTGCAACGTCTCTGGCCCGGCAATGTGCGGGAGCTCGAGAATGTAATTTCCAGCGCGGCCATTACCACCTCGGGAGACTTTATCGACCTGACGGATTTGCCGGAAAATCTGCAACACCGCGGGCAGCGAACCGCGGAAGGCGCGGAGTGGCGGCCGCTTTCGCCGGACGAAGTTCGCAAAGTGCATATTCAGCGGGTGCTGGCAATGTGCATGGGGAACCGCTTGCGGGCTGCGCAAGTCTTGGGCATCGGGCGCGCCAGTTTGTATCGCTACCTGAAACGAGATCAGCTCGAGTCAGGGCCACAAGTGAAGCTGCGCGGGGCTGCCGCGGCCGGATCCGTGCGGGTCTGATTTTGCGTCTTGTCGATGCACGCCTGGGCAAACCTTGTTTTCTTCTGAGCCGTTGAAAGGCGCGCTGCCAATTGTTCGACACATAACGACGACTCAGGCATAAAAACGAAAGACAGCACGCTGCAGCGTGCTTTTCATTTTTAAGCAGCTTGACGGAACGCTACTGGCCGGCGGGAGGCGCCGGGGCTGCCGTTACGGTGCCCGGCAAAGTCAGGGCATCATCGATGCTCACGAGCATGCCGGTCCCGTCCGGCAGATTAACTTCCTTGCCCTTGCGCGCCACGATATAAGCGGCACTTCCGATTAAGCCAAAGCCGAATCCTCTGGCGACGTTGCCGGCAATCAATCCGATTAGCGCGCCGCCGCTGGAACTGATCGAACCTCCCAGCACGTCGCCTCGGTAGTCATGTCTTTGCTCGATGATCTGACCTTCATCTATTTTTACGTCGTGGCGGCGCGGGGCGTCGCGGTCGGTGCCTTGCCGCAGGATTTCAAGGATGCTCATGTGCACGGGGATCAGCCGGCTATCGATTTCGAGGCTGCGGAAATTCAAATCCATGTACGCCTGGCCACGAAAAACAGAAAAGCGGCGCGCCGGCGCCACCATGCCGATGGTGCCGTGAACGCGCGTACCAGCAGGAATCAGCAAAGTGTTGCCGACGAAGACGGGCTCGGAAAGCACGGCGACGAAGGTGTCACCATTACGCGAAGCGGCGGTACCGATGGTGCCTACGATGTGCAGGCGAACTTCGGTACCGGGAGCGACTTTGCGTGGCTCAGGGAGCGGCTCGGAATAGGAGACCGGTGCGATGGTGAAAAGCAACGCACCAGCCAGAACTGCGGACAGCAAAGATTTCATGAATTTCCTCCTGCCCACACGATGGGCGTGAGCCGACCCCGTGTCGTGGGGCGATTCCGGCTTTGCCGGAAAGTTTCCGCTGGCGCCGCGGACCCGGCGTTCGCGGAAGCAAACGCGGGGCGGATGGGGAGGAACTCCATCCGGGTGCAGTGTACTGCGCGGACCGAGCAGGAAAATACGATGTTCTACCGATGTGTTGTACAACTGGACACAATTTGTGCCGTGCGAGGGTGCATCTGGCGAGTCCCGAGTTCTGTGGCCGAAATATTTACGCTAAGTCAGGGGGTGTGATATGGTGCCGCCAATTCTCGTTTGCCGGAGGGCTCATGATCAACCCTTTTTCAAAGGTATTGACCTTGGTGATGTGCGCAGTTCTAAGTATCGCTTTAGTAAAAGCTCACGATACCGCAAAAAAACGGCGCCAGACAAATCCGCGCAAAACAAAGCTGAAACACCGGC
>CAVPKZ010000044.1:0-8881 GCA_963705755.1 uncultured Acidobacteriota bacterium
AACTGCGAAATCTGCCGCGTCGGAACCGTTCATCGGAACGCCAGACAAAATCGAATGGGTGCAATTCGCGCCGGGTATCGAATACGGGCCTGTTCATGGCAATTGCGACAAAGCCGGAGCGCCGTGTGTTTTTCAATTGCGGTTCGCCGGTGGCGGCAAAATTCCTCCGCATTGGCATCCAGTCGACGAAAATGTAACGGTGATCTCAGGAACGTTCATGGCGGGCATGGGCGATTCTTATGACGAGTCGAAAATGATGTCTCTTCCGGTGGGAAAGTATGTGTTTATGCCGAGGCACATGCATCACTTCGCCGGAACGAAGGACGGCGCGCTGGTGCAGGTTCACGGTGTTGGCCCCTTCAAAATCATTTATGTGAATCCTGCGGACGATCCAAGTAAGGCTGGCAAAGCTGCCGATTGATTTTCTTTGCGAGGAAAAACCGGTGCTGAGTGCAGGCAATCTGGCTGCGCTCACGCCGCTGTGCTAGACTTTTGTTCAGCAGACGCAAAAATTTTGCGACTGTTGAAACGTGGAACTTCGGGCTCTGTGCAACGAGGTCCCGCGAACCCCGCCAGGCCCGGAAGGGAGCAACGGTACCGGGAACGCCTCTTGTGCCGCAGATCACCCGAAGTTCCTCTTTTCAGGTTTTCGTAAGTGACGCGTGCTTTTCCCGCAGCCGGAGTGATTCCCGCAAATGAGCTACCAGGTTATAGCCCGCAAGTGGCGCCCGCAGAAATTCAGCGATCTCGTTGGACAAGAACACGTCACGGAAACGTTGGGCAATGCGATCAAGAACGACCGCGTGGCGCACGCATACATTTTTTCCGGCGCGCGCGGTGTGGGGAAGACCACCGCGGCGCGCATCCTGGCCAAAGCGCTGAACTGCGTGCATGGTCCTACGGCCGACGCCTTGCGGGGAATGCGATTCGTGCCGTGAGATTGCCGCAGGAACTTCTCTCGATGTGATCGAGATTGACGCGGCTTCCAACCGGGGCATCGATCAGATTCGCGAGTTGCGCGAAATGGTGCGTTACGCGCCGGCATCTTCGCGAAGCAAAGTGGTGATTCTGGACGAAGCTCACATGCTCACCGGAGAGGCCTCCAATGCGTTGCTGAAGACGCTGGAAGAGCCGCCGGATCGGGTGATCTTTGTAATGGCGACCACGCAGCCGGAAGATCTGGTGGACACCATCCGGTCGCGCTCGCAACATTTTCATTTTCGTGCGCTGACGTTTGGGGAAATCACCGCACGCCTGGCAGAAATTGCCCAGAAGGAAAACCTGAAAATCGATGCGGGAGCGCTGGCGGTCATCTCGCGCATGGCGGAAGGCAGCATGCGCGATGCGTTGTCGCTGCTGGAACAGGCGCGCGCGTACTGCGGCGAAGTAATTACCGATAAAGCAGTGCGGAGCTGCTAGGCGTGGTTCCCGACGACGCATTGGCCACGCTGGTGAGCGCCATCGCGGAAGGGTCGGCCGACCGGGCCCTGGGGCTGATCCACACGTTTCAAAAAGAAGGGCGCAACCTGCAACATTTTTGCCGTGAAGCCATTCGACACATGCGGAATCTGCTGATCGCCAAGGTGTGCGGAGCGGACTCGGATCTGATTGCGGCAACCGCTGATCAGCGTCCGGCGCTGGCGGAAGCCGCGTCACTCTTTAGCGAAGAGGACGTCACGCGATTTTTTCAGATTTTGTTGCAGACCGATGATGACCTGCGGCGCAAGCCGGACCCGCGAGTGCATTTGGAGATGGGGCTGTTGCGGTTGATCAATGCGGCGCGGCTGGCGCCACTGGAAGAATTACTGACAGAAATAAAAAGCGGAACGGGCGGCGGAGTTGGCGGTGGACCTGTTCCGGCGCGACGCGCTGCCAGCACTCTGCGTCGTCGGCCGGAACGTGCGCGACATCCGCGGTGAAGACCAGTTCGGCGATATCGGTTAAGACTTCGATGAACGTGCCTCCGCCGGTGCCATATAAAGATGACGAGAATCGGCCCGTGATTGGCGCGGCATCAAACGGTGCGGCAATAAACGCTTCGGGCGTAACAGGCGTGCGGGATTTAAATATGCCACCGGGTGGGCTTCGGAGATTCGAACGTTTCGACTTCCGATTCAGCCGCCGCGACGAAGGCGGAGCCTATCGCTGCGGGTGCGAATGAAGCTTTCAGCTCACAAGAACGCAAAACAGAAAAGTTGTCCAGCCAAAATGGCGGAACGGCCGCAACCCCGAATCAGGACGCTGAAAACGATTTGCGGTACGAAGGAATCACCGCAGAGCAAGTGGCGCAAATCAAAGCCGCCATACAAGCCAACAGAAATTCCTTGGAGAATTGCTGGAACACGCCACGGTTTGGGAACTGGCCGGCGCGGAACTGAAACTTTATGTTCCCACCGAAAATAAATCTTTCGCCGAGATGCTGGAAGGCCGCGACTCATTGGAAACGCTTCGTAGCATTTCGAGCAACGTGCTCGGTCGCCGATACGCGTGTGTGCTAAACTTGCAGCCAGTACGAGTCCCGAGGCGGCAACGCGTGCGGGTTCGAAGCGCAGGAATTGCGGGCCAAGTTTGAACGCGATCCGATGGTGCGATCGATACTGCAGCGCTTCGGCGGCAAGATCTCCGAAGTGCGACGGGCGCAAGGGGAATGAAGCTGATGGAAGTCAACGCTCTCCAACAGATGCTTTCGAAGTTCCGGCAACTGCAGGACGACCTGCAGCGGCAAGTGAATTCCGTAAACGTAGAAGCTTCCGCGGCGGAGGCATGGTTAACGTAAAAATGAATGGCCAGAAGCAGATCGTGGAAATTCGCATTGAGCCGGAAATTTTTGCGGGCAAGGACCAGGAAATGTTGCAGGACCTGGTGCGCGCGGCAGTGAACGAAGCGTCGCGGCGAGTGGACGAAGAGCTGGCCAGCCAGATGAAAAATATTGCGGGCAACGTTCCGGGGCTATCCGGTCTGAAGATTCCCGGTTTGTTTTAAGATTTCCGCTTTACAAAATCAACTTCAAATTTAATTTTTCGGAAAACCACTCGGTCCGCGGTTTGCTCCTAATCGCGGCGTGTGCTACACATCAGGGATGCCTGATTTTGCCGCGCCTGTAGAACGACTGATCGATGAATTGAAGCACCTTCCGGGAATTGGCCAGAAAACAGCCCAAAGATTAGCTTTTCACCTTCTGCGGAGTTCACCGGAGAACGCTCTGGCGTTGGCAGACGCCATTCGCGATGCCAAGGAAAAAATCCGCGAGTGTTCGACGTGCCACAACATTACCGACACGGATCCTTGTCTTTACTGCGTGGGACCAACCCGAAATCACCGCACCATCTGCGTGGTGGAAGAAGCCCACAACATTATGGCCATCGAGAAAACGCGAATGTATCGGGATGTATCACGTCCTGGGCGGGGCGTTGTCGCCGCTCTCGGGACGCGGGCCGGAACAATTAAAATCAAATCACTCATCGAACGGCTGAAGGGCGGCGGCATCGAAGAAATTATCGTAGCCACTAACCCACCGCTGAAGGCGAGGCCACCGCGGTGTACATGTCCAAGTTGCTCGAAACCCTTGGGAGTGAAGGTGACCCGGATCGGCGTGGGCATCCCGGTGGGAGCTGACTTGGAATACGCGACGAGGTAACCATGTTGAAAGCGATGGAAGGCAGACGCGAGCTTTAATCGCACAGAACCGAGGCCAGTTCGTTCAAACCATAGTACTGGTAGAACTTTACGGCCAGAAATTAGTACTGGTAGGACTGTATAGCCAAAGTGGAAATTTGAGTATAGAGTCTGGACTCTGCGATGTTCCCCGGCAAGGCAAGGAGTTCGCTATTCCAACCCCGGCGCACTACAGGTCATTTTGGGTTCGGCTTGCCAACTTGTGCCGTAAGGCTCCGGCGGTAGGATCGCCGGGATCTACGTATGTGCTTTAGTTTAGATGTTTTGTGCGTTGGCTGACAATCCAGAGATGGAGGGACTTCTGCGCGGAAAAGCCGACAGCGAGTGGAACCGCGGCAATATCAAAAGTTCCAGAGACCGTGGACGCGGGGCGTAAAACGAGTGATGGACGAAGCGAGCCCAATATAAGTAACGCGACTGAAGGAACTACAGAAATGCCGCCCAGGCGCGGTAAGCATGCCAACTCAGAACTGAAGGAAGCGTCGCAGCACGCGCATCGTGCAGGCTGTACCTATAGCGGTAACCGGCGTGGATGCCATCGGGCGTCCTTTTACGGAGCACACTTCAACTCTGATCATTAATTGTCATGGGTGCCGCTATCAATCGAAACATTATGTTTTGAAAAATATGTGGCTGAAGCTGGAGATTCCGCATCCGGATTCCGGGCAGCCGCCGCGAGTGGTGCGTGGACGTGTGGCGTGGATTCAGCGGCCGCGAACGGTGCGGCAACTTTTTCAAGTGGCGCTCGAATTGGAAACCCCCGGCAACGTGTGGGGCATCGCCTTTCCTCCTGAAGATTGGTTCGCGTTTCCCAACGTGGAAGCACAGCAGCAAGATGTGGGTGCGGCATCCGAGCCGCAACCAAACGAGATAGAACAGGAAGTACCAGCTCACAATGATTATGAGAATACGGCGGCGCACGTGAACGATAATTTGCGGGCCTTCCCTTTCCCGGTAAGCACCACCGACGCTTCACTACAGCTGGCGCGGCAATTGGCGCGACTGGTCGCCGATGCCAAGCAACAAATCCAGGCGGCAGCGCGAGAAGCGGCCACCCACGCGGTGGCCCAGGAAGCCTCGCACCTGCTCGAAAAATTCAACCAGAAACTGAGAAACACGCGCAGGCTGCCGGGGCTGCGGCTGCGGAATGCGGCGCGCCGCGAATTGACGAATTGGCTGACATCGCAACTGGAACAGACCAAGGGTGAGCTGAGTTCGCAACTTGCCGCGATGGCCTGAAGCGCAGCGCGAGCAGCATACCAACAATTAAAAAATAGCGGCGAAGTTGTTGTGGGTTTATTCAAGGAAGCGGAAGAGATTGCCACGCGACTGAACTCGCAAGCCGCAGAGGTTGAGGCGCGGTTGCAGGCGGAAGCCGAGACGGTGCAGCTGACACAACAGGAAGCGGCACAGTTGCGCGAAGAAACCAGCGTGAACCTGGCCATTCAGGCGGAAGAAACCGAAGCCCATATCATGGAACGCGCCGACGCCGCGGCACGCACCATGGAAGAAGCCGCGCGCGTCCGCGAGGAAGCGATTGTGCGGCTGAAGGCACAGGCGGTGAATACGGAAGCGCAAATCCTGGCGGCAGCGACTCGTGCGGTGGAAGATTCGGAGCGTTTGCGACAAGAAACGCTGGAGCTGCACTGGCAGACCTTGCGTTTGGCGGCCGAGGAAGTTCAACAGCAGGTAGCGTTGAACCTTTCCACCGCGCGGCTGGATGTCGACGCGCATGTGGCGCGTGAAATGGAAATGGCCAAGGCGCTTTGGCAGGCGACTCAGAGACCTCGCTAAATTCGGCGCAGACTCGCGTCGTCGGCGACGTGGAACAACGGCTGACTGGGTTGCGTGATTCTCTGCAAGAAACCCGGAGCGGCTGGAATTCGGATTGGCGCGAGCCAATGAATCCGCGACTACGCTTGAAATTTCTCGAACCGGCTAGGTGTGTTGCACGAACAAGCGCTGGTGGGATTCACACGCAATTGGATGACGTGCTGAGTTTGCACAGAAATGAACTGCATCGCAGGTCGAATCCTTGTTCGAAGACGTCACGTCCAGGCTGCGAACCGCCTTTGAGGAAGCCAGCAATCGCGCGGCTGGAGAATTTGAACAGCGGATTTCAGGAATGGTCGCGCCACACGTGCAAAGCACCGAGGAATCGCTTCATCGTTTGGCTGGCGGACGAGTGTTGCTGGATGCGGCCATTTCCATGCAGCAGAACCGCATCCGGGCGGCGGCGGACGAAGCATTTGCGGAGTCACTTTCAAGATTCAAGGACAACCTGGGCGGGGCTGAACAATTGCTGGATGAAACAGCGCGCTCGGTCACCAGCCGAAACATCGCCGAGATGGAAGAAAAGCTCAGCGATATCAAGCACCAGGCCATCCAGGATGTTTTCAAGTCCGCGGAATGGTATGAGAAGAAAGCCCAGACGCATATACAGAACGTGACGGAAAAAGCGGTGGAGCAAGCCGGCTCGCAACTGCGCGATAAGGCGGAGAGCTTTCCAGTGCGTTCACCAGTGAGTTGGATAATTCCAGCCGAAATTTTGTGGGGCACACACAGTCGCAGATGGAAGACACCGTGCGAGAGGCTTTCGAGCGCGCGCGAACGCTTTTTGCCGACGCCTCGGACACCACTGCGGCGGCGTTTACCGGATGAGGTGCAGCGCACCGGAAGGCATGAGCTGCAGGGATTTGGCGAGGCATTGCATCGGAGCGCGGAGCAAGCTGCGCGCGGAACTCGACACAGCACAGAGGGAGCTATCGCACAAAATTACCTCGGAGCAGGCGGAGTTTCTGCGGCGTTTCCAGGAGGCGATGGACAAGGCCCTGGAGTCTGGCGTGCGGGATGCCAATGAGAAAGTCGAGGCCAGCTTCTCGCCGCTCATTGATTCCTGGAAAATGATGACCGACCGGCACCAAAGCGATCTGCGTAACGTGTACGCCAAGATAAGCGATCAAGCTACAGAACAACACCGCGGCCGGCTCGAAAATGTTTCCAATCAGTGGATGCTGGCGACCGTGACCGCACTAGACCACCAATCGCGGGAGATCGTGGCCGACATTTCGGCCAATGCAGAAGAAAAATTGCGCGAAACCTGCACACAGGTTTTTGAGAATATCGGGGAAACTTTGCAGGAACGCTTGCAGCAGATTGCGCGCAACTTGACCTCACCTACCGACCCTAACAGCCGTTCGCGTTCCGCGACCACCAGCAGCTAAACCCGCTTTTGCTTCAGTAAGTTGGTGAGTTCAGCACCACAGGGAGCCACCCATCCGCCTCAGCTCAACGCGTATTCGCGTGACGTGCGCGTCCCCGGTATAATGAAGAAGTTCCTTCACATATGGCTAATCGTGCATATCTGCGCGTCTGGACGCGCGATTTCTCCGAAGAACTGATGATTGCTGAGTTCGCCCGCTTTCTGGCCAGCGCTCCCCTTTCGGCGTCCATGAATACTTTCGAGGAATTGACCGTCCAACCAGTAGATGCGACGGAGACTCCCATGGCTTCATGGGACCTGCGCGGCCAAGGATATCGGCCGGCGGAGGTAGCGGCGCTGTCCTTGCAACACCTGAATACCGACAGCGCGTACATTGCCACCGCGAAGTGGGACTTGTGGGAGCTCAACGTGGAGAGTTTGAAGTGGCAGCATGCGCCGCAGCCTCTGGTGCTCACGTGCAACGGAACGGATTACGACAATGGCGTGGCCGCGAGCGAAGGGCATTTCGTTGCGGACTTGGGGTTTGAACACTTATTTACAGGGCATGCCGGTTTGCTGGCTCCGGGCAAGGCCACCAATCCGTTTGATTCTTCGGATCACCCGGTGGAGCATACGTTGCGCCGTTGGATGGCAGCGGCTGGCAACTTGAAGGAGTATCACGCAAAAACGCGGGAAAACATCCAACAATTATTCACGTGGGTGGAAGCGATGCAGAAAGCGTTGCCGGTGGAGCGAAGTGAATTATGGTCGGAGGGCGAGGAAAACTTCGAGGCTCGCCTGGACGCAATCCTGGCGCAACGCTGAACACGCGCTAATGCAATCAACCGGTAGAGTCTTTCGCGCGCAGCAGCTAGAATGAGCGTTAAATGAACCGTCCAGCTTCGACAGGTTATTGAGGATGGTCATGTGCCGAAGTGGGCGGAAAAGGCCATTACTTTGATGGGATATCGAGTGGTCGGATCGCGGTTGAAGACAAGCTTTCGCGCAAGACATTCTTATTGTTGCTCTGGCGGCAACGGCGTTTGGAAGTTTGGGCGTGGGATGCGGGACGGAGGCGCCGAAACCTTCTTCAGAGCCGGCCGCCGAGGCGAAGCCAGCGGCGCCGGCCATTCCTGAAGACATTCAGGATGCCGCCCAGCACCTGCTGGGGAGCGATGCGCAAGTGCTGCTCTTCGGAGACTTGGCAAAAAATGGGAAGCGCCAGGTACTTGCAGCCAATGTGGTGCCCAAAACGCCACAGAACAATGTGCCTGGTACGGTGGTCACTCGCGCGATTGTGGCTGAAGACGATGACGGGAAATGGACGGAATTGCTGCGAGTTGATGAGCATTTGAAAAACCAAAAAGGGTACTTAGGTTTGACGCCGCTTGATTCCATTACGGGATGGCGATTGCAGTACGAACAAAATCCCGAGAAGGGGTTGCAACTATATTTCACGCCATTAAAAATCAATGGAGACACGCACGTGCTGACGATTGGAGTGCGCTGGAATCCAGCGACCAACCGTTATCAGTCTCTGGATGCCAGCTATGAGCATTTCCTGAAGGAATCCTCGACACTGCAAAATGTGAGGTCCTCACTGAGATGAGCGCCTCGGCAACAACCAGCGCAGCATTGGGAACCAAGGCTGCAGCCGCAAAACAGCCACCGAATACTTCCGCCTGGAAGAATCTGCGCGGGCTTTTTCCCTATTTGAGACGTTACCCGGGAGGACTCACGCTTGGGCTGCTGGCAACGGTGCTCATGGGCATCATCGGCAACATTGTGCCTCTCGCGATTGGCATCATCATCGATGTGCTGGCCGGAAGCGAGCGGCCATTCTCAAATGGCGTGGTAGTCGGGGCGCTGAAGGCTAATTGGCTCAGCACAATAATTCCCTTCTATCAGCCGTCTAGCCGGCACACGCTGGAAGTTTATTGTCTGCTGCTTATCGGACTCATTGCGATAAAGGGTGTCCTGTCATTCTCCGCCCGCTGGATATTA
>CAVPKZ010000045.1:0-15021 GCA_963705755.1 uncultured Acidobacteriota bacterium
CGCCGGCTAGCCCATGGCTGAAGCGGTAAGGCGCGCAGCGCTTGCTGCCCGGCCGCACTCCACAGCTGCTTTTTCTTCTGCAGGCCCTGATTCATCGCCAGGTGCTGCAACCCGTTCTTCACCTGCACGCGAATCCGTACCAGCTTGTGACGATGAATCAATAGCTGCCGCAGATCTTTCTGTTCCCCACAAGGGCACCCAGATCCGCGGAAAGCGATTCTCCGCCAGCAATTGCAACAACAGTCGCGCATCGCGCTTGTCGTGCTTCCTGCCACGCATCGCTGGCCCGAATCTTCGCCGCATCGCCAACCAACACTTCGTGCCCCAGCTTCGCCAGCAGCTCCACAAACCACTGACAGTTTCCAGTAACCTCCATGCCGATCCGCGTGCCCGCCGGGAACTGCCCATAAAACTTCTCCGCGGCTCCCGCTTCATGCACCAACTTCACATCTCCCGTCGCGCCCGTCTCCTGGTTGAGCCAAGAACTTGTTGCCAACTCGGGTGAAAATCACTCCCAATAAGAACCATAAGGCTCCTTTCCGTCCCGTTAAGCTTCGGTCCTCAACCAAAAGCAAACACGGCGCGTGCCAGGAGCCTTCTTGCTTATCCAATCAAGGTTCGCCGTTGAGTTTGAACCTGGGTCTTGGGTTTGATCTGCGCTTGGCTTTTAAATCTTGAACCCGTGACGACCCTTAACTTTTCGTCCCAGGAATAAATCCTCATCTCTTTCGAACAGTCACTCCGCCGAGATCCTCCGGTAACTCCCACGAAAAAACAACAGCGGTTCCCCCTCAAACACTTCCGCACTTTCCACTTCACCCAAAAAAATAATGTGATCCCCCGCGAGATGCGACGCCACCACCCTGCAAGTTAACTGCACCAACGCGTCCCCAAAACCGGAATCCCCGGCGCAGGCCACTCAAACCGTATTCCCAAAGCACGCTCCGCCTCGGATCCTGCTCCGGCTGCGCAAAAAAATCAGAAATGGCCCGCTGATCATCCTTCAAAACGCTCACGCCAAAGCACTGCGCCTTTTTCAATACCGGCAACATGCGTGCCTGCTCATCTACGCACACCAAAACCAAAAGCGGCTCAAGCGATACCGCCGTAAACGAATTCGCAGTCATCCCGTGCACTTCGCCCGGCGCGCGTTCCGCGGTCACCACTGTAACTCCAGTAGGAATCGACCGAGCGCCTGACGAAACACCGCGCTGCTCAATATCCGATTTCATTTTTTTCGAAGAGCCCGCAGGAACGAACTTGCCAAACGTATTTGGCCGTTATCATTGCGAATACGCAGTTCCCCCACGTGCTGTGCTGCTAACCGCACATAAAAAAAGGGCGAGACAGTGGCCGCCGCCACGCTCGCCCGCTTCTCTTGTCACGCTCCGGACTTTCCCGAAGTGCTTATCCCTTTGGCGGTTTCTCCTTGTCCTTTCTCTTTTTCCTTGGGCGCCTTTTCCTGTTGTTTTTGTTGCTGCTGTTTTTGTGCCGCTGGTGGCGCACTACGCTCAGCTGGCCGTTCCGCTGGCGCCGGACGTGGCGTTGGCTGTTCAGTTGGACGTGTTACAGGGCGATCTGCAGGACGCTCTGTCGGTGCCGTACGAGTTGCTGGCTGTTCGTTCGGCCGCGCACTTGGCGGACGATCATTGGTAGCCGGAGGCCGTGAATTCGGCTGCGTGTTCGGCTGAGTTCACAGACCGATCCGCTGGCCGGTTGGTTGGCTGCGTAGTATTCGTCCGTTCATTGGGCGAAGACGCCGGACGATCCGCTGGCCGGTTATTCGGCTGCACAGCGTTCGGCTGTGTCGCCGTCCCACGCTCAGCAGGTCGATTCCCAGGCTGTTCATTATTCACAGTCGCCGGTCGGTTCCCGGGATTGTTCTGCGGCTGACCCGGTTGCGGCTGGCCCGGTTGACCCGGACGGCCCGCAACGTTGCCCTGACCGCCCTGCGCCGCTGAGCGGTTCACAGGCTGCGACGGCTTGGGAGCCTCTCGCACTGAAACGGCCGCCTGTCTCGGAGGTGGCGCAACCCTGACTGCCGCAGCATGTGTACGTGCCGCAGGCGCCGGTTGCATCTGTCGAATCTGCTTCCCGGACAGCGGTTGGCCGCCATTGCTCTTTATCGCTTCCTGCCGCCTCTCGAAAGATGGAGGAGGAGGTGGCGGCGCGGCCTTCGCTACCACCGCGCGCTGCTGCACCGCGGCAGGCGGTTGATGTTCCGCAGGTCTCGCCGATCCCAACACCGCTTGTTTGGTCGGCACGATAGCCGGCTGCCGCACCTGTACTTGCGCGCTGGCCATCTGCCGTGCATCCACTCTCACGGCATTTCGCTCCACCGGTTGCGCTGAGGTGAAAGCTTGCCGGCTCGTGGCCATAACCGCGCCAGGAACCCGCTGATTCACATACGTAACGTTGGTCACCGTGGTCTTGTTGACCACCGTGGTTCGATAATAATTATTGATCACCGTGCGGTTAACGGTCGTGTTCGAAATGTTCACGTTCTCAACATACCGTTGGCTTACGCGGTAAGACGGTACGTACACTTCGCGTGGTCCCAGCGGAAACCAACCTACCGATCCTCCGCCGCCACCGACCGCGATCCCCACGCTGAAACCACCGCCGCCAACAAACGCCACCAGCGCTGGCGCGTACACAGGGCGCACATAAACCACGCCTTCAGCTCGCGGGGGCGAAGGTATCCATCCCCATCGGCCTTCCACATTTGCCCACCGTCCGTAATGAAATGGCGCGAAGCCCCAAGGCTGATCATCAACCCACGTATATCCCCAAGGCTCGATATATGCCCAGTGGCCGTAGTGATAGGGCGCCCAGTCGGCGACTTCAACGCGCGGGTACCACACATGGCCATATTCCGGTGAATCGCGCCAGTCCCCGTGGTCGTCCAGGTCTTCATACCCGACCACATCCTGCGAGACATATTGAGCCGACCGAGAGTGTTCCCATCGACGGTCTCGGTTCGCGCTCCACGTATCAAACTCGTCGTAATCTGCGCTCAAATCCTGCACATCCGCGCTCAGTTGATCTGTTCCAGAAAACACCGCATCGTCATGGCTGCGAACGGAATAAGACGCGCCGCCGCCGGTAACCTGCCCTTCCCCGTCGCGAACCCTAATCGACGTCGCATCGCCACCTTCATCAACATTGACGCGATAGATGCCCGGACGCGTGATCGAGAAAGCCAGATTCGGTGTATCGATTTCATACGTCTCGTTATCATCCAGATGACGCACACGCACCAGAATCGTGCCTTCGCTCAAGCGCACCTGCGTGATGTTATCGTTCAGATTCAAAAACGAAAAACCAGTGCTGTGGGACAGCCGAATAGTCGAAGCGTCTAGTTGCAGTTCGACTCGGCCATCCTGGTCGGACCACAATTTATCGCCTGTAGTAATCGGTCGATTTATTCTTGCATCGACCCAATCCTCCGTACCGGCTGGTTGAAACGAAACGGCCCCCTGGGAATATGCAAGTCGTGCTATTACCGATGGCGGATCGTCATCATCATCTGCAAGTGCCAGCTTCGGAAGGAACAGCGCGAGCGCCATTGCCACTCCAAGTACGCTGGCTACCTTTCGGGCATGTTTTCTGAACATTGTTCTTCTCTCCTTGTTGCTATACCACTTCGGACCTTTCTCTTCGCACACAACCGGCCTGCGAATGAGACGAACAATTAATGGACCGGGGAAAGGGCGGGCGAACGTGGGTAAACATTGCACCAAACCCCTTGCTACCTGAAATAGGCTTTTCGCTGTAGACGCAAACAGGAAAGCCCCGACAGTTAATGCATATTGAACCCGTGGGGCCAGGAACAGTTGTACCGGTGCGTGAGCGTAACCAATATCACACTGCACGACCGCTGGAAATTTTGACGCTGTTCGCTCAAGAAAATTCCACGCACATTCGCATAAAAAAGAGCCTGCTCTTCGAGCAGGCTCTTTTTCATTTTGAGTTAATTCAGCTTTTATCGGCCGTGCGATGCTGAGCCGCCTCTGCTTCCGCCGCCACCTGAAGGCCGTCCCCCGCCAGACGATCCACGGCTAGGAGCCGACGAATGCGATGGAGCCGAGTACGTACGGCTTGGAGCGGAATATCCGCGACTTGGGGCCGAATAGCCCCGGCTCGGCGAAGAGTAACCGCTCGACGGCGCCGAGTAAGATCGCGACCCACCGCGGCTATTGTACGCGCCACTGTTCGCAGAAGGAGGCCGGTTAGGGTTGTAACGAGCGGCGCCTTGCGAATTCACGGAGCCGGATCCCGCATAACTCGGACGATTCGGAGACTGGCCACCATAATTGGCGCTTCCCCTGCCGTTATACGCAATAGAGCTCCCCACGCTGCGGTTTCCCGCGTACGCGCTGTTGCGTCCGCCGCTATAGCCAGTGTTTCCTACCGTCCGCACCGCCATGTGTGACGCCGCTGCTGCCGGCGCCGTACGCGCAATCACCGCTCGGTTCTGTACCGAAACCGGAGGCGTTGGTACGCGACCACCGCTGCGAGCATTCGCAGCTCCCGTATAACTCGCTCTCGTCGGAGTCATGTTCACATGGTTCGTAACCTGCGCGTTGCGCAACGATGCAGCCGTCACCGGTGTCGCCCCACGATTCACTGCCTGACCGCCAACAAATCCAGCTCGCGTAGTCGCCGTCACCGCCGCGGGATTGTGCGCGTAGGCATAGTTCCGATTCGCGCTGTTGAAGTTCACGTTGTTCACATTGCGTATATACGTGTTGTGAATATTTATGTTGCGGATATAAGCTCCGCCGGCGCGGTAGCCGTACCAGGGGTGATAAATCTCACCGAAACCCAGCGGAAACCAGCCCACTCCAACACCGACTCCGAAGCCAAATCCGAAACCGCCGCCAAGGAATCCTACGAAGGCCGGCCCGTAAACTGGATAGTAGCCGATCGGTCCCGGGCACCAGCCCCAGCGCCCGCCAAAATAATTCCACCGTCCGTAGTGATACGGCGCAAAGCCCCAAGGCTCATAGCCAATCCACGTCCAGCCCCACGGCCCAACGTAGCCCCAATATCCATTGCTGTAAGGAGCCCATCCAACCGCCGCGCTATTGGGATACCAAACCGGTCCGTAGTTAGGTTCTTGCGACCATGTTCCGTTTTCGTCGAGGTCTGAATAGCCCACCGTGTCCCGCGACACGTAGCGCGCAGAAACTGAATTTTCTTCTTTGCGGTCACGGTCCGCAGCCCAGCGATCGAAATCGTCCGGTTGCGGCGCGCGGTCAGTGTGGTAATCGATGTCGGAATCTGTGCCGTTGAATTCGGCAAGCTCGCCGGAACGCACCACGTGGCTCTTGCCGCCCGCCGTAACTTCGCCTTCTCCGCGAATCACCGTCACCAGTGTACCATCGCCATTTTCGTTCACGTCGATACGAAACACTCCAGCTTCCCGCACCGTAAAGGCCACGTTCGGCGTGTCCACTTCATACGTGTCGCCTTCGCGCAACTCGCGCACCCGGAAATTAATACTGCCTTCCGCCAGGCGCATCTGCGTAATGTTTTGGTCCAGATTCAAAAATGAAAGCGCCGTCATCGCGCCCAGATGAATCGAAGCTTGTCCCGCCTGCAACTCCGCGCGTGCATCTTTATCCACCCAGATTTTATCGCCAATGGTTACCGGCCGGTTCTTGGCCGCATTGCCCCAATCGCCGCTGCCGCCCGCTTGAAACGATACAGACCCATCAAGATAGCTCAGCCGCGCAACGCGCGAAGGAGGATCCTGCGCATCGGGCGAACCGCCATCTTCGTTAGCCTGAGAATTGCCGTAACGCGGATCATCGCCGCGACCGGCATAATTCCCATTGGAATTATCGTTATAACGCGGATCATTATTGTTGCGAGGGTCACCAGAATTGTAGCCAGGATCGCCGCCATTGGGATTGTTGTAGCGCGGATCGTCTTGCGACATCGTCCCATCGGGAGCAGCCATAGTGTTGTCCGCCGGACGCCCGTCATCTTGCGCCCGCGTAGCCGTTGGCGTCGTTAAAGTCGTAAAAGAAAGAAGACCGGTCAAACACAGCAGCAAACCGAGTCTGCCTTTACCGGTGAATGTGGTCTTCAACATGTGTTCCCCTATCTAAGGCCGGGCCCCAACTGGCCCCGGCAGGCCGGAGTCTACCCCAGGTAGTTCTCCCAGCACATGTAACCCGGTCGCAGGAAATAAGTTGCCCTGTTACAACCCCGCCCATAATGCTTATATATTAAAGGTTAGATGCCGCCTCCAACGCCCCGGTGGGCCGCGGAGTGTACTAGTACATTGCCAATGCGTAACTAACCCTTAATCTGTCCCATAGAACAGGCGCTTTTCTCCCGCACTCTCCGTAAACTCGGGGATTGTGAGTGTATACGCGGTCTGGGAGAATAGAATTCATATGAACGTAAAATGGTTCGGATCCATGGCAGTCGCAACGATCGGATTGGCTGCCGCGGTTTCATCGCCGGCGCAAACCTGGCGTCAGGTTGGCCCTCCGGGTGGAACGGTTATATCCCTCGAAGCCGATTCCCACAATATTAAGAAGCTGTACCTCGGCACCTCCGACGGCCACGTTTTCTTTTCCAACGATGAAGGCGCGAATTGGCGACTGATCAGCCGCATCGGCACTGGCCAGGACGACGTCATTACCCACATCCTCGTCGACCCTCGCGATTCTAACCGTCTGTACGCCAGCACCTGGACGCTCTATTCCGGCGGCGGTGGCGTTTTTCGCAGCGATGACGCGGGCCACTCATGGCGCGTAATTGGTCTCGCGCATGAAACTGTGCGAGCTCTCGCGCAAGCACCCACGAACCCCAAAATTTTGGTTGCCGGATCATTGACCGGCGTTTACCGCTCTACTGACGACGGCGCAAACTGGACCCTGATCACTCCAGCGAAGCACGAAGACCTTCGCAACTTTGACTCTGTCGCTTTCGATCCCCGCGACGAAAACACCATTTATGCCGGAACCTACCACTTGCCTTGGAAAACTACCAACGGCGGCAAAGACTGGTTCCCGATTAAAGCCGGCATGATCGATGATTCCGACGTCATGAGCATCGTCGTCGATCCCACCAATCCGGAAAATGTCCACGCCACCGCCTGCTCCGGCATTTATCACAGCGTGAACGGCGCGCAGAACTGGACCAAGTACAAAGGCATTCCTTTCGTGTTCCGCAGAACGCAGCTGATTCGCCAGGATCCCCAAAACCCGCAAACGCTCTACGCCGGAACCACCAGCGGCTTGTGGAAGACTACCAACGAGAGCGATTTTAAGCGCATCACTCCCGGCGATTGGGTTATCAATGCCATCGTCATCGACCCGAATCATTCCGACCGCTTGATTATCGGCACCGAACGCCAGGGCGTGCAGATCAGCGAAAACGGCGGCGCAACCTTTACTTCTTCGAATGCCGGTTTCCAACACCAGCACATTCTTGACGTAGCCATCGACCACGAAAATCAGGCCCGCGCCTTGGTGGTCCTGACCTTCGACACCGATGCGTTTTTGGCCACTCAGGACGGCGGCAACACTTGGTCAGCATTGGGACCGGGACTCAAGCGCACCGATCTCAAGCATGTTTACGCGGCCCCCGGCACTTGGTGGGCTTCGCTAAACAACGGCGGCTGGATGAAGTATGACGAGACCAACAAAAAGTGGGTCAAAGCCGGTCTATACATTCCGGAAGCGACTCCCGTAGCCGCAACAAAATCTGCGACAACCAAAGGCAAGAAGGGCGCTCCAGTTAAGAAGACCACCACGACCACCGCCGCACGTCGCCGCACCTCCAAGAAGCCAACCACCTTCGTTGCCGTGCAAGTTAACGACATGACCTTCGGTAAAGAAGCCTGGTTTGCGGCCACCGCTGGCGGAATCCTGGTTTCTAAGGACCACGGCATCAGCTGGAAAAACGCCGGCTCCGAGGCATCCTTGAAACAACCCGCAACGTCCCTCGAAGTCACTTTGGATGGCAGGCAGATTTGGGCCATCTCGCAACGCAACCTGCTGTACTCCGCAGATGGCGGAGCGCACTGGGAGAGCGAGGATTTGTCCTTCGCATCCGCCGGCAATTTGCGCCTCCACCGCGTAGACGATTCGAACCTGTACATCACCTCCAACATGGGGCTGTACACCTCGCATGATGCAGGACGCAACTGGAACCGCGCCGACGTTCGCGAACTGCAATTCCAGGACGTAGCCGGAAGCGGAAACGCGATGGTCGTAGCGCTACAAAAGCACGGCTTGCTGGCTTCCTTCGACTCCGGCAAAACTGGAAGCACGTTGACGATCCGCTAGCCGACGGATATTTCCCAGTCGTGCGGTTGGCCACAACGGAGCGCTGGTAGCAGCCTCCGCAACGGAAGGCCTGCTCTCCCTGGAACTCGAAGGCCGCTCAGCCAGCAGCACCGGCGGAGGCACAGCCATGTTCTAACTCCCGACGGAGTCCAAAAGCCCAAGAACTGAATTCACCCCCAACCAAAATCAAAAAGGCGGAAGGGACGATTCCCTTCCGCCTTTTTTTTACGAAACCAAATGTCTGATCAGCACCGCCGCAACATTCGCCCCGATCTGATACCCGACGCCACGAATAGTCCGAATCAGTGGCAACTCAAATCCCAAATCCACCTTTCGACGCAAATAATTGATATACACGTCCACCACATTAGTCATCGTGTCGCAGTTCAATTTCCACACTTGCTCCACGATGGCGGAGCGCGACACAGGCTGACCCGCGTGCCTCATCAAAAATTCCAACAAACAAAATTCCTTGGGACTCAAATCGATTTGCCGGCCCTGCCGCTGCACCCCATGCGAGATCCGATCCAATCCAGATCATTCACCTGCAACACCGCGCGCCCCGACCGATTACCTCGTCGCACCACCGCACGAATCCGCGCGGCCAGCTCCGCAACCTCGAACGGTGTGGCCACGAAGTCATCGGCTCCCGCGTTGAGGCCTCTGACCCGGTCCTCCACCACATTCGCGCCAGCCACCATCAACACCGGCTGGTCCGGTTTTTTCAATCGAATGCTGCGAAGCGCATCCAGGCCAACCGTCCCGTTGCGATTTAAATCCAGCACCATCAAATCGTACGTCTGGTCCGAAGCATACCGTTGCGCCTCAGGGCCGTTGGCCACCATCTGAACCGCAAACTTCTCCTGCAGCAACCGCTGGTGCAAAAATTCCGCCAGCGGTGCGTCATCTTCAGCAACGAGAATGCGCATCGGCTCACACTAGGAGTTAGATTTGGAAGGGGGTACACCCAGTGTCCACAGCGTCACGAAAGCTGTCAACAAGCCTTACGTCCAAGTTGCCACATTGATAATCGTCGAAGCCGGGGCCGTACATTTCTCGAAGGTAGTCTACGTTTGGGGGCCTGCTTCATCTCGTGAATTTGTGCTGACACCCAATCCGCATCAGTTCATCTTAACTTCGTAAATATGCCGAACAAAAACCCAGACGTGTCATTCCGACCGAAGCAAGCCGATGTCTTTTCTTCTCGTTCGCTCCTGCGAACGAGTCGGCTTGCGCAGCGGAGGAATCGCTCTTCGACCTATCCCGCAAGCCAAGGCTTTTACTCGCTCTCAAATTTCTCAATTACTTCCCGCGGAATAGCTTGACTCTTAATTTTATTCTTCTCGCCCGCCGCATGAACCACCCACACCCGCTTTTCAAACCCCTCCACCGCCAACTCCTCCCCTTTAAACAACCGGTGATACACGGAAAAACTAGCCTTGCCCCATTCGGTGATATTCGATTCCACCACCACCGTGTCGCCAAAAGAAGACGGCAGCAGAAAACGCGCCCGCGATTCCACCAACGGAATCCCCGCGATAGCGTACTTCTTCAACATTTCCTGCTTCGGCAGCCCAGCGTGCTCGAACAACGCATTCGTGCACGCATCAAAAAATTCAAAATACCGAGGGAAATAAACGATCCCCAGCGGATCGCAATCCCCCCATTCAACGTGAATGCTTCGCTTATTAACCAGCATGGGCCCCTAAAATCAAAGTGTAATTCATCGACAAGAGTCTACACATAGGAGTGCGGTAAAGTAATAGGATTGATCGCGGCAAACTTACCGCGAAAGGCGAGAATGGAAACGGCATACATCTGCGATGCGATTCGAACACCCTTTGGCCGCTATGGCGGGAGCTTGGCCTCAATTCGCGCCGATGATTTGGCCGCCATTCCCATCACCGCGCTGATGACCCGAAACGCCGCCGTGGATTGGGCCGCAGTTGACGACGTGATTTTTGGCTGCGCGAATCAGGCCGGCGAAGATAATCGCAACATAGCCCGCATGGCTCTCCTTCTTGCCGGCTTGCCCAAGGAAGTGCCCGGCTATACCGTGAACCGCCTCTGCGCTTCCAGCATGGAAGCAGTTGCCAGCGCCGCCCGCGCCATCAAAAGTGGTGAGGCCGATCTCGTAATTGCCGGTGGCGTGGAGAGCATGTCCCGCGCGCCTTTCGTCATGGGCAAATCTGATTCCGCATTTTCACGCACGATGAAAATCGAAGACACCACCATCGGCTGGCGTTTCGTGAATCCACTCATGAAAGCCAGGTACGGCACCGACACCATGCCTGAAACCGGCGAGATTGTAGCGGAAGAATATAACATTTCGCGTCAGGATCAGGACGCCTTCGCGCTGCGCAGCCAACAACGTGCCGCGGCAGCCATGGCCAACGGGAATTCTCGCCGAGGAAATTGTGCCCGTGCCCTTGCCACAAAAAAAAGGTCCCCCGCTAAATTTCTCGGTCGATGAACACCCTCGCCCAGATGCGTCATTAGAGGCGCTGGCAAAGTTAAAGGGCGTAGTAAAACCAGATGGCACCGTGACAGCCGGCAACGCCTCCGGTATCAATGACGGCGCTTGCGCAATTTTAATGGCCTCGGAAGCCGGCGCCAAACGTCACGGCTTGACGCCGCGGGCCCGCGTCTTGGCTTCCGGCGCTTCAGGAGTGGCGCCCAGAATCATGGGTATCGGTCCAGTCCCCGCAACTCGCAAGCTTTAACAGAGCGAAATTGTCTCTAGACGAAATGAACGTGATCGAATTGAATGAAGCTTTCGCCTCGCAAGCCTCGCAGTCCTCCGCGAATTGCATGTGCCCGACGATGCTGCGCACGTAAATCCTAACGGCGGAGCCATCGCGCTAGGCCATCCACTGGGCGCCACCGGCGCTCGCTTGATCACGACCGCCACCTATCAATTCGCTCGCACCAACGGAAAATACGCCCTGTGCACCTTGTGTATCGGTGTCGGGCAAGGAAAAGCCGTAATCCTGGAGCGTGTTTAGGCGATGAATCGCTGCGCGGACTCGCCGCCACATCACGTCTTCATGAACCTGTTTGATCCGATCATTCCGCTCTGGGAACCCGTCGCGAAACTTTTTCGGGATGACAACTTTTTACAACGCATGTTGGATTTCGAAGCCGCATTGGCCCGCTGCGGAAGCGACCTCCGGCATAATCCCCTCCTCCGCGGCGAACTGTCATCGCCGCAAAATGCCGCGTCGAACTATTCGATAAACAAAAATCTAGCTGAAGCTGCGGCCCTGGCAGGAAACCTTGCCGTTCCCCTGGTCAAGCAGCTCAAAGCTTTGGTCGCGCCGACGATAAAGATGCCGCTGGCTTTGTGCATTGCGGCGCGACCAGTCAGGACTCCATAGACACCGCGCTAGTCTGCAATTGCGCGAAGCGTTTCCGCTCATCTCCGCTGATCTCGGCAAAATTGGCGACAGGCTCGCAAAATGGCTGATCAGCATCGTCAGCTACCCCCATCGTCGGCCGCACCTGGATGCAACACGCGATTCCCACCACGTTAGGAATAAAATTCGCCGGGTGGCTCGACGCCCTAGTCCGCCACCGTGAACGTTTCACGGAAACGCAAAATCGTTGTCTCGCACTCCAATTCGGCGGCGCAGCAGGAACACTGGCCGCGTTAGGCTCTCAAGGCGAAGTCATCGCCAAAAAATTGATCGAGGAGCTCAAACTCCCCCTCCCGCGAATGCCTTGGCACAGTCATCGCGATCGCCTGTCCGAAATCGCCACCACTTTCGGATTGTTGACCGGCACGCTCGGCAAAATCGCGCGAGACATTTCTCTCCACATGCAAACCGAAATTGACGAGCTCCGCGAACCCGCAGAAGAAGGTCGCGGCGTATCGTCGACCATGCCTCACAAGCGCAATCCAATCGCCTGCGCGATGATTCTGCAGCCGCAACACGCGTCCCAGGAACTAGTGAGCCACCATGTTGACCGCCATGCTGCAGGAGGACGAGCGCGGCCTGGGCGGCTGGCACGCCGAATGGGAGACTTGCCGGAAATTGTGTGCCTCACTGCCGGAGCGATGCATCACTTAACCGATGTTGTTCCGCGCCTTGAGATCGATGTGAAACGAATGCGCGAAAATCTGGAGTTGACCGAAGGCTTGATTTTCGCCGAATCCATCACCGCCGCGCTGGGCAAAAAAATCCCCCGCTCCCAGGCGCGTGAATTAATCGATGCCGCCAGCCAACGAGGCCGATCAAGGAAAACCGTCAGCTTAGAGAAATCATCAATGACGACAGAAAACCGCCAAGCATCTTTCATACACAAGAGCTCGATAAGTCTTTTCGATCCGCGAAATTACACCGGCTCAACCAGCAAGTTTATCGACCGCGTCCTTGAAGACCATAAATCCCAGAAAAATACTTAGCCGGAGTACCTGTGCCCTTCGATGAAACCAAAAGACCTACATATGCATTACGAACTGGGCGGTCCGGCCAGCGCCCCTACGCTCGTGTTTTCCAATTCGCTAGGCACGAATTTATCGCTGTGGGATCCGCAATTGCCGGTATTTGCCAAGACCTTTCGCGTACTCCGCTATGACTCGCGTGGCCACGGCCAAACGTCCGCCACGCCTGGCGAATACACAGTGGAAATGTTGGGCCGCGATGTCCTTCAGCTACTCGACGCCTGAAACCCGGATCGTGTAAATTTTTGCGGCTTGTCTATCGGTGGAATGACCGGCATGTGGCTGGGCGTAAACGCGCCGCAGCGGCTCAAAAAACTGGTGCTCTCCAACACTGCTCCAAAAATCGGAAACTCGAAACCTGGAAACGAACGAATAAAACAGTTCGCCAGGGCGGAACAAAAGTGTCGCTGACCAGTGGTAGAAAAATGGTTTACGCCGGAATTTCGCACAAAAGACCCGCGAAAATAGAAAAAACACGACATGATCACAAGCACCACCACGGAAGGTTATGTCGGTTCGTGCGCCGCTGTCCGCGATTTCGATTTCTGGGGACAGAGTTGCACTATCGCAACACACACGCTGGTAATCGCCGGAACCCACGATCAATCCGTGCCTGTTGCCGACGCTCAAAATTCGAAAGCAAATCCTGGTGCGCGCTATCGCGAATTGCGGCCGCCCATATCTCCAACGTCGAAGCCGCGATCGATTCACCCCGGAAGTCAGCCTAATTTCTGGTGAACTCGTGAACACTGCATGCCGGCAAGGAGTCCACATGGATGAACGCGAACGGTTCGAAGCTGGCATGAAAGTACGCCGGGAAGTCTCGGCGACGCCCAGTGGATGCCGCCTCGCGAAACGCAACGAATTACCAGCGAAGTTTCAGGAATGATGACGCGTTACGCCTGGGGAGAAATCTGGACCGCCCCGGTCTTCCACGGCAGACCCGCAGCCTGATCACCGTAGCGATGCTCGTCGCCCTTAACCGCGAAGAAGAACTGCGTCTCCATTTACGCGCCGCCTTAAGAAATGGTGCGACCCAGGAAGATATCCGCGAGACGCTTTTGCAATCCGCCATTTACTGCGGAGTGCCAGCCGCCAATTCCGCATTTCGCATCGCCCACGAAATTTTTAGCGAAAAAACCTGATTAGCCCCGGCCAGAATAAACCTGAAAAAGGCCCCTCCGGCTCCTTCCCGTACGGCTACAAAAACAGCTCGCGAGTGCCCTAAACGCCCGCTTTTAACGTTGCCCTAAACAAGCATAAAGTCTATATTGTCAGCACTATGCACACCCCAGCCGCTTCTCGTTTCAAGCTATTCGCCGACCCATTTCCTGGCCGCCGGAATATGCGCTTTCTAGCGATATTCATATGCCTCGCCGTTACCCTCATACCTTCCCCGGCCCGACCTGACGGTGCAACCGATCCTCACGGTCTCGGCCCTATCCTCGCCTACATTTCAACCGGCTGGAATACCCTGACCCGCTCAATGTACGAATGTTCAACCGTCGTGGATCCCAAGTTCGCAGCCAACTCCGTGATGTATCTTCCCGCGGATTTTCGAGAACCCGCCGCTCTCACCGCGTTGCAAAATCAATGCAAGTTTGAAGTCAAACATTTGCCCGCCGTCATTCACGCTCCCGGTGAAATCGACGCTGACAGTCTGCATCCTCCGGGCCTCCTATACCTCGAAAATAAATATGTAGTTCCCGGCGGCCGCTTCAACGAAATGTACGGCTGGGACAGTTACTTTATTATTCGCGGCTTGGTTCGCGATGGCCGCATCGACCTGGCGCGCGGCATGGTGGAAAATTTTTTCTTCGAGATTGAACATTACGGAAACGTGTTGAACGCCAATCGCAGTTATTACCTCAGCCGCTCACAACCGCCATTTCTTACCCCCATGATTCTGTCCGTCTACGATTCGCAAAAAGCTGCCGGACACGAGGACAAGAATTGGCTCGCCAGAGCCTACACCTTTGCGGTGACCGACCACGACATGCTGGGACGCGAGAACCGCACCTCGCCGGCTCGACCGGCTTTTTCCCCTGGCACCTTTGATTCCATAAAGATTTTGCCTCTTTAAAACGAAAACGATATGCGAGAATTAATAAAAAAGAAGAGATGAAAGTAGAATTGGCATATACTTGTCTGTACTGATTGCCATGCGATAGCGTGATTTTAATAAACAGTAAGTAAACCCCGATATATCAGTCTCAGACCATATTTATCTCAACCTTATATTTATACATCAATATATAAGGATTT
>CAVPKZ010000046.1:0-28733 GCA_963705755.1 uncultured Acidobacteriota bacterium
GTCTTTTTGAGCGAGTGCGCGAGCAACAATAAACTCCAGCGCACGTTTTGGCTGTGCAAGTCCTGAATCCACAAGAGCATCCGAGATTTTTAGTCTTTAAAATTCTCAGTACTTCCCGGTATGGCCGCCCGGCTGCGGCAATGAAAGGATCGTTGGTGATTAAGTGGCCCTGCCCAGCTGGCCCCAAGAAAACTTGAATCAATAGGAGGCATTTGATGAAAACAAAATTAGTACTGAGCTATCCAGCTTGGCGATGGTTCCGAGAGCGAGCTTCGCGGCTCAAGACGAGCAAAAAAAGGGCGACTCGACGCGCACGTTGACCGGTTGTCTTTCAACAGGCGACAAATCAGGTGAATACAATTTGACGGCAGAGGACGGCAGCACCTGGGTGTTGAACTCAAAGAACGCCAAGTTGGGCGAGCATGTGGGCCATACCGTGACGGTGAACGGCAGAGTGTGGCACGCAGGCATGCATGGCGCGAAGGAAAAAGCCAAGGACGACACAAATCCCAATGCGACCGAGCACGGTCATCTGAACGTGACGGATGTAAGCACGGTCAGCGAAAACTGCAGGCGGTAAGTTAGTTTCGAATTTAATTGAGATACGGGAGGGAGGGCATTTTGCCCTCCCTTTGGGATATGCTCGCCCGCGTCAGTGGTGATTGCCAGTGGGTGAACTCACTGCTAGAAATATTGTGAGGCAAGCCAATGACCTACGACTTTTTGGTGGAAACCTACGAAACAGAACGAGTCAAGATTGTCAGCATGTGGAGTGAATTCGGTGATGAAGATATGCATCGGCGACTGCGCGACGGGGATCCCCGTGGACGCAGCGTGCATGAACAGATGGTGCATCAGTGCGTGAGCGAAGACCTGTGGTTCCGCAACATGCTGGGCATAGATGTGAGCGCTCCGCCATTGCCGGAAAAGGAGGCGCGGCTGGATTTCATGAAACGCTACGCGGAAGACAGCGAAAAGCGGCTGTCGATTTTGCGCACGAAAGACGAATTGTGGTGGTCCGGTGAGACCCAATTCTTCGATGTGCCACGCACGCGCGCGTGGGTGATGACGCGCAGGATCGCGCACAGCGCTCATCACCGCGGCCAGCAAATGGCGATGCTCAGGATGTTTGGCTACGCGCTGCACAGCAACTATGGGCCGACGGCGGATACCGGCGGGCTGATGCAGAATCATGCGCCGACAATTTATGCTTATCCAAATCTTTCGCCGCTATTTGCAGGAGAATTATCCGGCGGCAAAAAATCTTCGTTACCCGGCGTTGGGGCCAAAGCGGTTACCGAGCGTCCAGGGTAAGGCTGACCTATTAGGCCGATGACGACCTGATTTGTACCGTTGGACAACTAGTCGCGGTAGAGAGCGGGAAATTCTTTTTGCAGGCGCTTCAGTTTAGGTAAATCGTTGAAGACGATGTACGGGGTTGCCAGGATTTTTCTTCAAGTAATCCTGATGATAATCCTCTGCAGGGTAGAACGCTTCGAAGGGCACAACTTTCGTGACGATTGGGTGCGAATAGACCGAGGCGGAATTCAGCTGGGCGATGTAATCCTCGGCGATGCGTTTCTGTTCGGCACTTGCGTAAAAAATTGCCGAGCGGTATTGCGAACCGGTGTCAGGTCCCTGACGATTCAACTGCGTGGGATCGTGCGCCACGGAAAAATAAATCATCAACAGCTGGCCGTAAGTGATTTGCGACGGGTCGTAGGTGACTTGGACGGATTCGGCGTGTCCGGTCACACCCATGCTGACAACTTCGTATGACGGGGATTTGACCCGCCCTCCGGAATAGCCGGAGGTCGCAGACTTCACGCCCTTGACGTGCTGAAAAACGGCTTGCACACCCCAAAAGCAACCGCCAGCAAAGACAGCGGTCTGCGACTTGGAGGAGCTGGCGAGCGGCGCGTCAATGGTGGGCTTGGGAAACCAGGAAGCGTTGGGCGTTTCGGCGGGACGAGCGCCCAGAGCGCGGATGGCGGTCCAAGCGAAGAAAATTACGATTACAGCGGTTGCCAGTATCTTGCCAAGGTATGGTCTTTCCATGACGGCGGGGCCTTTCTTTAAACTCTACGGTAAAACTTGATGATTGGATGCGCGAATCGGAATAAGGGAACATCCCGTTAGCGATGCGCCGCAAGCAAAACAGAGTGGTTTGTGCACGGTTCTGTGGTTGAACTTCTTCATCGCTGAAGTCCAAACTGGTTTAGATTGTGACTGCGAGATTTGCAGAGGAACGAATATACACGATGTGCGAATAGAACCTGAGCAGACGTGGTGACATCAAAAGATCAGGGCAGAACAAACTTTGGAGGAGGCACACATGACGAGTAACGTGATGAGTTTCCGAGGGAGTATGAGGCCGAGAAGATTCCTCTACCGCTTTGCGCCAGCCGCGGGCTTGCTGTTAGGGCTGATCATTGCACCCGGGTTGCGCGCGCAGGTGACCAACGGCAAGAAGCCGGAGCTTCCCCCACCGTTTGCATCCAAGTCCGCGACGAATCCCGCGCAGGAGGGGAAGCTGCCGCAGGGATTTCTGCCCACTGTGCCGGAGGGATTTAAAATAAATATTTTCGCTGCGGATTTTAAAGGGCCGCGATGGATGGTCATCGCGCCCAACGGCGATATTTTCCTGGCGGACACCGCGGCAGGCAAAGTCGTTGTGCTGCGCGACCCGCAACACACCGGCAGCGCGCAGCAAAATGAAGTATTTGTAAGCGGACTGAACGGACCGTACGGCATCATTTTTCACGATGACTATGTGTACGTAGGCGATACGGATGCTTTGTTGCGCTTCAAATATGATCCGAAGACTTCCAAGCGGCTGGGCGAAGCAGAGCATTTGATGGATTTGCCGACCGGCGGACACTCCACGCGATCGCTGTCGCTTACGCCTGACGGAAAACATCTCCTGGTGGGCATCGGATCAGCCTCGAACATAGGTATTGAGAGCGACACGCGGCGCGCGGCGATTACCATTTGTGATTTCGACGGCAAGAATGCGCGATTATACGCGACGGGAATCCGGAATCCGACCGGGATTGCGCTCGAGCCAAAAACCAAAGTCTTGTGGACCAGCGTGAACGAGCGCGACGGGCTGGGAAACGATCTGCCGCCAGATTACTTTACGTCCGTGAAGGACGGAGCATTTTTTGGGTGGCCGTATAGCTACATCGGGGACAATGTGGACCCGCGAGTGAAACCGCAGAAGCCGGAGCTGGTCGCAAAAGCAACCGTGCCGGACGTGTTACTGGGTGCGCATCGCGCGCCTCTGCAGTTTGCGTTTTATACCGGGGACCAATTTCCGGCTAGCTATCATGGTGGCGCGTTCGTGGCCGAGCACGGTTCGTGGAACCGTTCGCCGCGCGCGGGTTACCAGGTGGTATTTGTGCCGTTCAAGGACGGGAAACCCAGCGGGGAACCCACGCCATTTCTGACTGGGTTGGTGCCTGACCCCAACAAGAGCGAAGTCTATGGACGTCCGGTGGGAGTAGCGGTCACAACCGATGGATCATTACTAGTGTCCGACGACATGGCCGGAACCGTTTATCGGATTTCGGTAGCGAAATAATATTGCGATTGAGATATTTGCGACGGGCGATTTTACCGGTCTGGCGTTAGTTAACTACCAGAGTCAGCTGGATGAGCGGCAGTTGCAGCGCTTTACGTGAAGCGTTGGTGGTTGTCGGAGTGATGACCAGACTGGAAGTGCCGCTGGGCATCACTATGGAAGATTTCTGAGCTGCAGGCGTAGTAGCCGCACCTCCGCAGCCGTCCGTTAGGAATAAAACAGGAACGAGAATCGCCAGGGCCACCATGGCATAAACGACTTTCCACCGCGATGGATGTGGAGCTGGCTGTGGACCAAAGGCGGGAATCAATGCGCTCGATTCACGATAGAAACGCAAAAGCAAAATAAAAAACAGAGCGCCAAGTGCAAGGGTGAATGCGCCGGGTAGGGGAGGTGGGGGGTGATCTGCGCGAAGTGATTTTGGGAGCGACGATTGCGCCGCCGCTGGTCACGACCGTAACTGTGAAAGCCGCCGGAGCGCCGGTGTTGAGAACCACGGAGGCGGGAGCCTGGCAAGTTGCGCCCAAGAGCGCGCCGGTGCAAGTGAAGGAGACAGTTCCGTTGTAATCAAGCCCGGGTGTGAGTCGTGAGCCGGACGCCGTAGGTGTGAAGGTTACGGTGATGAGGCAGGACGTCGTGGGCTTGAGCACCGTGGGCGCGTTGCAATTGCTCAATTTGACTCAAATCCCCGGCATTCAAGCCGGTGATGCTGACGGCGTTCACACTGAGGGCTTGGTCGCCAGTGCTGGAGAGCATAAGCGACTGCGTTGGAGCTGCGATGCCGACGGTGCTGCTGCCGAAAACTAAATTGCTTGGAGTGAGCGTTGCCACCGGGCCGACGATGGGTTCACTGAACCCCCGGCGCAACACTAAACGCTATCGGCAGACCGAAGCCGAGCGCGGTGAAGGGCGAACCGGTGGCTTCAAGGAAGTAGCCGGTGGACAGATCGACCGAGTACACGTGCACCTGATTTGTAGCGATGCTCTGATAAACGAATTGGCCGATAGGATCGGCGACAAAGTTGGCAATGGAAGTGAAGCCGGGAAGAGGAGAACTGGGCGCTTCGGTAAGCGACCATGTGGTGGGGTCGACGATGTAGATGTGCAGCGCGCTATTGGGGCCGGCGTGGATCGTAACGTAGATGAAGTGCTGGCCCCGGCCGACGAAAATTTCATCGGCAAAAACTGTGGTGCCCAGGCTGAGAAGTCCTTGCACGCCTGTTGCGGAGGTGACCTGCAAGGTTCCCAGAAATTCGCCCTGACCGACGATCACAAAGCGCCCCAGAGGGTCTGCGCCGAAAGAGCGTCCACGATTGGTCGATCCTGACGAGCCAGTTTCACTACCGAGAAGGCCACTGAGCGGATTGATGGTGTAGGTGAGCAGGTCGCCATCCTGCTGGTAATCAGGATTGGGCGATGGGGGATTTCGTCCGTATACGTAAAACGTCCCGGTAGCCGGATTCGCCGCGGCGCCGATGGGCGTGGAAACCAATTGAGAAAAGAGCCGGAGACTGGGATAAGCGCTCCGGCGGCAGCGTTGATCTGGAAAGACTCTACGCTGCTTTCACCGGGGTTTAGTCCAATGGAGTTGACGACCGCGAGGTACGCGCCGGTTGGCTCGGTAGCAATCAAGATGGGACTGTTGGTATTAGCCGAAGCGAAAGGCGAACCTGGGACTTCGGTGTAAGACCCGGTGACGGAATCCACCTGGTACATATGAATGCTGTTATTGCCGGCCGCGAAAAGGAAGCGGCCCTGGGCATCGAGGACCGCGGGAAAACCAAGCACAGCAAGCGGGGAAGCGGATGTCGGCGCAAGCGCACCTGTGGCGTCGTTACGATGGCGATGGCTCCCCCGGTGGTGCGCGTTTGCGGAACCCACGAAGACGAGCAGCACGGCCAAGAAGAGACCGATCCGGGCGCCGATCGAACTCTGGGGGACACACGGAGACAGACCACGAGCGGTGTGCGCGCGGAAGGACTGGATAGGCATTTGTCATTTCTAGTCGCAAACCGGAGACGCGTGGAGGGGTCACCATACGAGGTATTTGTTATTACGTAAATGATATATTATCAAGTAGTAAAAATAATTAAGAGCGCACGGCCGCGCACACCTCAGCTGACATCCATTTTGTGAGGATGGACAGCCATAAACAGCAGGCGTACACACTGATTGTGTACAAGATGTACTTATAGTATGTACATAGGAGCGCCAGTATGAGTGTAAAGACACTCACCCGCCCAGAGAAAAAAATAGTAAATCGATCGGAGCTTAGGCAAAAACAACGGGCCACGCTGCGAATGGCTCGCGGCAATCAGGTAGTTGTGATTTCGGCCAATGACGAGGAAGATGAAAAGCTTTTGCTGGACAAAAAGTACTTTGACGAAATTGTGAAAGAACTACGAGCGGTAATCGAGACGTTGGAAATTATCAGCGATCAAAGGCTTTATAAGCAGATATTGGGTGTTTCCGAAAGTTTGGAAGAGCACACCCGGCTCGGAAAGCTGCACTCTTTTGAGGAGGCGTTTGAGGAGAACTGATTTGTACCGCTCTGTATTCACCGACGACGCTTTTGGAAGACGTAAAGGAACTCCCGAAGAACGTTCGCAATACGCTCAAGAAAGAGTTTGAAAAAAAAATACACGTCGACCCATTCGGCTGCTCAGAGGAGTTGTCGGGCATCCTTGGGCAGTATCGGAGCTTTCATTACGGGAACTACCGGGTCGTTTACCGAATATTTGAAGATATGAAAGTTGTTTCGGTGGTCGGCCCAGGAAAGAAAAATAAGGACCACCAAACCGGCTTGTACAAACGACTGGAGGATCTTGCCAAGAGAGGGCGATTGGCCGATGCTGTGTTAGAAACGTACAGAAAAATCGCACCCGGGAAACCCAGATAAGGGCGCTTCAACAGTTGCCAAATTTCACCTCGCAAGGTCTTCTAAAAGCCTATGAGCAGCGCAAAACTTGAGTTGCAACAAGGCAAAGATAATGGGAATGGGACTGTGGCTACGAGGCTCGATGGAAAGCTGAGTCTCGAGACGGTGAAATCCTTTCTTCAGACCATGCGGCAAGAACGCGCTCAGCACTTGGTGCTGGATATGAGCGGCCTTTTGTTTCTGGATTCAGCGGGAGTTGGGGCGCTGGTTTCGTTGTTTGTCACCCGTAAGCACGCTGGAAAAACAACGGCCTTGGCGGGTTTGACGAAGCAGGCGATTGCCGTGCTGCAGGTGTCGGGGATCCTGAAATTGATCCCTACATATCCCACTGTGGAAGCGGCGGTCAACGCGCGTGAGTAAGGCTAACTCGGCGTCCAAGTAGGATGGCCGGTGAACAAGCCATCAACCAAGCCGATGTGGTAACAGATAAACAGTCCGAAAGCCAGACTCACCAGGCCGGACGCGGTGATGAGTCCTCGATTGAGCCACGCGAATTTGTATCCCGCGAAAGAAAAAGGCAGCGCGATGGCGGCGGTGATGAACATCATGCCCGCTATAGTGCCCACTCCAAAGACCAGCAAATAGAGGACCGCCCATCGCGGGTCGCGAATCGAACTCAGTACCAGCAGCGCCACGGCGGCGGAGCCTGCCAGGCCGTGAACGATCCCCACAAACAAGGGCCGCAGAGTATGGAACACGCCCAGCCGCGCGAACGGGGCACGAAGCCTTGCTGGCGGAGCCACGCTTTCACCGTGATGCTCACCGCCAGGGCCATGGGAATGCCAATGCAGATGAAGGTGTGAATTATGTTCGTGAAGATGCGCGTGGTCGCCGCTCACCTTGGGATGTGATGGCGAAAATTTTTGTGTAAGCCAATGCATGGCTCCGGTCAGATTCAACAGCCCAAGCAGGATCAGCATCAAGCCGACGGAAAATTCCATGGTCAGGCCTACGCGCGCCGGGATGGCCATTCCGAACAGGATTATGGCCGCACCGACAGCAACGATGGTGATGGTGTGGCCGCAACCCCACAGAATGCCGATGAGCGCAGCCTTCAAGATGGAGCGCTCGCGGCTGACGATCGTGGACACCGCGATCACGTGATCGGGATCGGTTGCGTGGCGCATGCCAAGCAGGAACCCGATAGTCAGAATGGCGAGGCCGTTGGTCATGATTTGCTTCGTCAGGCTCTTTATTTTGCGGGCGCCGCCGCTCGCGCCTGTGGGCGCGCCACGTATTTAAGCATAGCTTAGATGCCCTGATGAGAAGAAAACGGCTACTGATCGATTTGGTGGCCATCGCGGAGGATGCGCATGAGTTCGGCGGCGGCGTGAGGAAGACGTGCGCCACGGCGGCCCACCAGGTACACGTGGCGCGGAATATTGAGCTGCTTCACTTTTACTTCTTTCATCCAGCCGTGCTCGATTTCCCATTGCACGCACATGCGCGGCACGATGGCCACGCCCATACCCATCTGCACGAAGCGCTTGATGCTTTCGATGGTGGGCATTTCGATGGGCATGTTGAGCTCGGTATGATTGCGCGCGAAAAGTTCGATGACCCGGCGGCGGAAAGGCGACTCGACGATGTGCGCGATGAACACTTCGCGGCCGAGGTCGGCGATGTCAACTTCGCGCTTACGGGCCAGCGGATGTTTGGGCGGCACGACCAAGCTCAGCTCGTCTTTCAGGATTTCCGTGGCTTGCAATTGGGGATCGCGCGGAACGTAGGAGACGGCGCCGAGGTCCAGGCGGTAGTTCAGCACTTCATGAGGGATGTCGCGCGAAAACATGCGATGCACCCGCACTTGCACGCCAGGATGCTTTTCGCGAAAGATAGCCAGGGCCGGCAGCAAGGCGTGGATGGAACTTTCGTTGACGCCCAAGGAGAGTTCGCCTCGTTCCAGGCCTTCGAGCTCGGTGAGGCCTTTTTTGACTTCGTCGCGCAAGTTGATCAGGCGCTCGGCGTAGTCCTTTAGTAGGGTGCCGGCATCCGTCATGCGCACCGGACGGGAGCCACGCACGAATAGCGGCTGGCCGAGGCCGTCTTCGAGTTTGCGGATGGCCAGGCTGATGGCGGGTTGGGTGCGATAGAGGCGCTCGGCGGCGCGCGAGAAGCTGCCCTCTTTGGCCACCGTGAGGAAAACCTGCAGTTCGCCCAGATCCATGAAAGGCCTCGAAAAAGCAGTATAAGCCCTGATTATCAAAAGCAGAATAAAGATAAATTTGACTAGCGGCTGGCGCAGGTGCGTTACTTATGTATGGGAGTGTCTATGGACGTAGTGCGCATATTTGATACTACGCTGCGCGATGGTGAGCAGTCGCCGGGCTTCTCCATGAATACCGCGGAGAAAATCCGCATGGCGCACCAGCTGGCGACGCTGGGCGTGGACGTAATTGAGGCTGGATTCCCCATCTCCTCTCGCGGCGATCTGGAAGCGGTGCGCAAAGTGGCGCAGGAAGTTCGCACCGTGCCGATTGCGGCGCTGGCGCGCGCGCGTAAAGACGACGTGAATGCCGCAATTGAGGCGCTGGAACCCGCGGCGGCTCCGCGGCTGCATATTTTTCTGGCTACTTCGGATTTGCACCTGCGCGTAAAGCTGCACATGACGCGCGAGCAGGCGCTTGAAGCCATTGGCGCGATGGTCAGGCTGGGGCGCAATAGCGTTGCGGAAGTAGAATTTTCCGCGGAAGACGCGGGGCGCACGGATATCGACTTCTTGTGCCAGGTTTGCCGCGTGGCGGTGGAGGCTGGCGCGACCGTTTTGAATTTGCCGGACACCGTGGGCTACGCGGTGCCGGAAGAATATGGCGAAATGTTTCGCAAGGTACGCGCATCCCTTGGCGACGTGGAAGGCATTACGCTGAGCGCGCATTGCCACGACGATTTGGGCATGGCGGTGGCGAATTCGCTGGCCGCGGTACGCGCCGGAGTGCGGCAAATCGAATGCACCATCAACGGCATTGGCGAGCGCGCGGGGAATGCGGCGCTGGAAGAAATCGCGGTGGCGCTGGCGGTGCGCAAAGAAAGTTTTGGTGTGACCACCAACATTCGCCTGGAACATTTATTTCCGTCGAGCCGCATGCTCACGGAAATTACCGGCGCGCTGGTGGCTCCCAACAAAGCGGTGGTGGGTGCGAACGCTTTCGCACATGAAGCGGGCATTCATCAGGATGGCATCATCAAAAATCCGCTGACTTACGAGATCATGTCGCCGGAATCGGTGGGCGTGCCTTCGCGCCTGATGGTGCTTGGGAAGCATTCCGGACGAAATGCTTTGCGCATGAGCTTGCGCGATTTAGGATATGAGCCAAGTGACGCGGAGCTCGGGGAAGTTTATCAGCGCGTGAATGCGCTCGCGGACAAATCAAAGAACGTGCGGCCGCGCGACCTAGTAGCCATCGCGCATGAAGTTTTGCGGCGACGCCCCGCGGTGGTGGCCGCGGAAGCATCGAGCACGGCTTAAGGATATCGACATTGGCACTGCGCCTGGCACCACATGAGAAAGCAGCGGGACCGGAATTTTCGATGAAGAAAAACATCGTATTGTTACCGGGTGACGGCATTGGTCCGGAAGTGACCAGGGCCGCGGCTGCCGTTTTGCGCGAATGCGCGCACGAATTCTCGCATCAATTTGAAATGCACGAATTTCCGATCGGTGGGGCGGCGATTGATGCTACTTGCATGCCGCTGCCGGCTGAAACGCTGGATGCTTGTCGCAAAGCGGACGCGGTTTTTCTGGGCGCGGTGGGCGGAGCGAAATGGGATGCGCTGCCGGTTGGCAAGCGGCCGGAGAGCGGGCTCCTGGAATTACGCAAAGGCATGGGTCTGTACGTCAATGTGCGGCCCGTTAAAGTTCTGGAGCCACTGCGCGGAATTTCGCCATTGAAGCCAGAGCGCCTTGGCGATCTGGATATTGAAATTGTGCGCGAGCTGGCCGGAGGCATGTATTTTGGCGAGCGCGGCAGCGTTACGGAAAAAGGCGAGGAGCGCGCCTGGGATACGGAGTCGTATTCAACGCGGGAAATTGAGCGCATCGCCACGTTTGCGTTTTCGCGCGCCGAGAGTCGCTCGCGGCGATTGTGCTCAGTGGACAAAGCCAATGTGCTGAGCAGCTCGCAGCTGTGGCGTCGCACGGTTACAGCCATGAGCACGGTGTATCGCTACGTAAAGCTCGAACACATGTACGTGGACAATGCGGCGATGCAGCTGACGCTGAAGCCGACGCAATTCGATGTGATCCTCAGCTCCAACATGTTTGGCGATATTTTGAGTGACGCTGCCGCGGCGTTGGTGGGCTCGATCGGCCTCGTGCCTTCCGCCAGCTTTGGATCCGGCGCGCCGCTGTTCGAGCCGATTCATGGTTCTGCGCCGCAGTTGGTTGGCAAGGACGCTGCCAATCCTATTGGGTCGATTCTGAGCGCAACGATGATGCTGCGCGACGCGTTTGGATTATCGCTGGAAGCTGAGTGGGTTGAGCAATCGCTGCTGCGCGTACTGGGCGGCGGCTATCGCACGCCAGACATCGCCGAGCCCGGCCAGCGCGCCATCGGCGGCTCGGTCTTCACAGAATTGCTGCGCGAAGAAATGCTGCGCTCGCTCGAGCACGCCGAACGTTACGGCTGGGGCGTTTAGTCAAGTTCCCCTACCCAAAACTGAAAACTGGCTGCAGTATTTGGGAAAGCTTCTCTTGGTCCTCGCAACAACGCCGCGTATGATGCGCGTGTATGGCGCGAATCGACCATCAAAAAGAACGACTACGGTTGGCGGCCCTTTATGCTTCGATGAGCGAGGCAGAACTCGCCCGGCTGGCCAACGACCAAAGATCGCTTACCGAAGATGCGCTGGGGGTACTTGAATCGGAGTTCTTGCGGCGAGGCTTGGAATTCGAAAGGCAAAATTTAGCGCCGGTCGCCGACGCGGAAGATGTGAAGCTCGTAGCCCTGCGTCGCTTTAGAGATTTGCCGGGAGCGTTGGTCGCGGAAGGGCTGCTCGATTCAGCCGGCATCAAATGCTTTTTGTCTGACGAAAACACCGTGCGAATGGATTGGTTGTGGTCCAACGCGCTTGGTGGAGTTCGCCTGTGGGTCAGAGAAGATGATCTCACTGAATCCGCCGCGTTGCTCGGCCACGACTTTTCAAGCGAATCGGAAATTACGGATTCCGCCGATAGCCAATAGTCCGGTTCAGTCTAGCGGTTGCTGGCCGGTGTATTTGAGGAGGTAGAGGCCGCCGGTTTCGCGGTCGACGGCGTAGATCAGTCCGTGCTCGTCCACGATGGCGTGATTGATGGCGATGGCGTGGGTGGGGTTGTTGGGTGGTGCTGGGGGAATGAAGTAACCGACTTCCTCGATGTGTGGCGGAGCGTTTGCTACTCCCGGGGTGTCGATCAGGCGAAAGATGCGGACTCCTCCGTTGAAGAAAGTCGCCACCGTGGTGTTCTTTAATTTCGCTGAGGTCGGGCCCGGGAAGTTGGGGCTTAGATTGTGTGAGCCGTAGCGGCCGCCGCGTTTGCACAATTCTGCGGCGTTGGGAGCGAATGGAGCGGTGCCGATAATTACCGGGTTGGCTTCGGCGCGAACGTCTACAAGCCACACGAGTTTGGGCGCATCGGCACAAGCATCCTGCACGGATTCATCGGAAACGAACGCCAGGCCGCGCTCGAATATTGGCTGAACGGTGTGAGTCCAAGCGGTGTACGGCGGTGAAAACTTGAGTCGGCTTATCAGCTTCGGCGTGAAGTTTGTCGCGCGTCCAGCCCGTACATCATCCAAGCCCGAAATATCCAGAATCAGCTGGCCGCCATCGATGTAGCCAACGTAGGCGCGGTCGGGGTGCTCCGGAAGCACTTCTATAGTGTGGCTGCGGTAGCCGTCATCTATCTTATGGCGTTCCGGGAGGCAGTTCGGCAGGCACGCATCACCTTGCTGCGTGCCGGGGAGCCACCAACGCGCAACCTCGCGAGGCTTCCGCGGATCGCGTACATCCACGATGATGTAAAACTGGTTGTCTTTCGGATTAGTAGGACGCGAGTCCTTCGTGCCGGTAGTCAGGTGCGCGAACTGGCCGTCCACAAACCAGACGTAGTGAGCGCCTGGAGAAGCTGGGCCGGAAGTGTCGAAGAACGAGAACGCAAGATCCTGCAACTTCCGCGCTAACTGAAGCCGGGCAAAATCCGAAACATCCAGAACCCATAAGCCCGCTGAAGTCTGGCCAACTTTTTTCGCTTGATTCGCGACTACCAGCACATTTCCTGAAAGCCCCAGAGAATTGCAGCGCGTCACGCCCGGCTGCGGCGATGGGAGTTGGTTGACCATCACCGGCTTTTCTGGATGGGTGACATCTACGATGCTGAGGCAGGTCTTTTCGCCTTCATGCGCTATATAAAGGATGCGACGGCCATCCGGCCATTGCTGAATGGCCATGCCTTCGCCTCCATCACCATTGCCATTCAGATCGCTGCGGCCCACCAGCTCCATGTTTTTTTGCTCAGGAGATTGCCGAGGAGAACTCTGCGCCCGGCTATGGACAGGTAACAGCACCAATACGCCGACTAGTAGCTGTGCAGCAAGAATGGATTTAGGCGAATGCATGTTTCCCTTCCCGGCGTCAGGGCATCAAGAAATGTTTCCGCGCGGGCACTTCGATGGTTTTACCAGGTTCCGGGCCCGCGCCCGACAGGAAATTTAGCACCGTCGGCACGATTTGATTGATGCAGGTCACCACCGCAATGTGTCCGCAGCCGTCATAAATCGCCAATATCGACTGTGGCGCGGCGCGATGCATGGACTCACCAAGCGAAAGCGGCGTCATCGCGTCCTGTTTGCCCCACACAAGCAACAGCGGCATTTTGAGCGCGGAAAATTTCTCGTCCAGATCATCGGCACCGGTGGTCATGGAGGCCAAGGCGCGCTGGGTCACCCAGCCGTTGCGTTTGGTTTTTCGAATATAGTCGGCCTTCACGAATTGCGGCAATCGCGGAAGATTGGGCGACACGATATCCATCAATTCATCCACCTGCTGGCTGGTCTGCGGCGTGAAAATGGCCTGATCGAAACTCAACTGGAACTTCATCCCGGCACTATCAAACAGCACGAGCCGCTTGACCAGATCGGGCCTGTCGAGCGCCACGGTGGCCGCGATCCATCCGCCCATTGATTCGCCGCCCAATGCAACCGAAGTTAAATGGTTCGCGTCGAAAAATGATTCGACAAATTTCGCCTCTTCGCGAATGGAGTAGCTAAGCTCTGGGGGCTTCGCCGAGCGTCCGTACCCCAGCAAGTCCATCGCATAGACGTGATATCCCGCGCGCACCAGATACGGTGCCAGTCCAACCCAGTCCTGTTGTGCTTTGGAGCCTAGTCCGTGGATGAGCACCACGGGAGCACCGCTCTCGGGGCCACCCTCGAGATAAAAAACGTGATAACTGTTGATGAGCATCGAGTGCTTGTGAAAGCCGTTGGCAAGCAGTCGCAATAAGGTGAGTTCCGCACCGACCGATAGCGGCGCACGCCACACCACACCGGCTAGAGCTAATGTAAGGAGTAGAACGAGGAATGCAAGCCGGCTGACGATGACGCGTGCAGCACTGGACTTACCGAGGCTCTTCGCGTCCATGTGCTTTCATGATGCGCTGGGAAAAAAGCAAAGGCAACCCGACGATCAACAACCCAACTATCACGCACAACAACCGAACTGAGACTGTTAGAATGCCGCTCGTCGGAAAATCTATAGGGGCCATTCGGAAAAAACGTCATGACGAAAGATGAGGCTTGGAAACTGGCTGAACATTGGATTACCGCCTGGAATGCCCATGATCTGGACTTGATAATGACGCATTATGAAGACGCAATTGAGTTGAGTTCGCCGGTCGTCGCACAACTGCTGGGAATGCCCGGTGCGAAGCTGATTGGAAAAGCAAATTTGAGAACCTACTTTCAACGAGGGTTGGAAGCTTATCCGGAACTGTATTTTCGCCTCGAGGACGTATTCTTTGGTGTAAGCAGCGTGGTGCTCTTATACACAAATCAAAAGGGGACACGCACGGCCGAGTTCATGGAATTATCGGCGATTGGCAAGGTGGCACGAGTTGTGGCGAACTACACTGCTCAGTAGCCGTGATCCGGCTCAGGTTGAGAAAAGTCTCCGGCCAAAGGCGTTCCGCGTCTTGCGGGAAGCGGGCGGGGAGTG
This sequence comes from uncultured Acidobacteriota bacterium, assembly GCA_963705755.1. Lineage (GTDB taxonomy): Bacteria > Acidobacteriota > Terriglobia > Acidiferrales > UBA7541 > Acidiferrum. Next base: position 14,712 of record CAVPKZ010000046.1, read on the forward strand.
CTACTTTTAGGCGGTATTTTGGGGCGCTGGCAGTTGCCAGCGGGGTCTGGACGCGGCTGACGACCGAGCTAGGGCGGTTCATCTATGGGCGCGGCAATTGGCACAATAAGTGGCGCAACAATTGGGGTAACCACACGAACTTGTGGCTGCGAATTTATGGGCGGCGCAAGTGATGGCGTAAGATGCTGCGTCTCGTGTTGATCACTGATTAAATGTAACTGCTGATTGCAACTATTGGCGGCGTTTGACAAGCTGATTACGCACCTGCATGTCGACTTCACACCACAATTCGAATAGTGCACCGCTCACTTTGGAGGGTACCAGGACCGGTCTGCCCGCGGAAAAGACCCGGGGCGTTACCTACTGGCGCGTAGAGGGTTCTTTGCTGGAGCTTGGGGCGCTCCGTCCAGTCCTGTTCTTTACTTGGAATTCGCGGAGCTATGCGGAACGCTGGGCGCGGCGGGCGGGCATGGCTGGCATGGCGCTGGTGCGTCCCTTTATGTATGCGGCCAGCCGCACGTTCGCGACGCGGTTTTTGCATACGCTGCTGCGGGGAGTGAGCCGTGACCGTTTGGATTTGTTGGGCGAGGAATATTTTCAGTACATTTTGAAGCCGCAGATGAGGCGCGAGGCGGTGGATAAATTGGTGGAGGCCATTCGTTCCGGCGAGCGAGTGGTGCTGGTCAGCCAGCTGCTGGACCACATATTGAAGCCGCTGGCGAAACACTTTGGCGTCGAGTCCATCATCGCGAATCGGCTGGATTTCCGCGACGGCATCGCCACTGGGCGATCGCTTGATCCGGTGGTTCGTCCGCGAGGGCCGCTGGCCTGGGTGGCCAGTGGATCGACCGATGGGCGCATCACGCGCGAGAAATTGCTGCGGCAACTTGGCTGGACTCGGAAGCCTCACCTGCCAGAGGCCGCGATGCAAAGCAGCGAGCGCCCGCGAATCAATACCGACTCATCGGTGGCGTTGTTCGGAGAAAGCCCGCGCGTCGAAAAGCTTTCGGTGCGTAGCACACTCGCAAACCGCCACATCATGCTGATCGGCGTGACCGGCTTCATCGGCAAAGTCTGGCTGGTGAACTTGCTTGAGAATATTCCGGAGATTGGCAAGATCACGCTGCTCATCCGGCGAAACCGCACCACGTCTTCGCAGCGGCGCTTTGAAAAAATCGTCGAAGAGTCGCCCACATTTGACACGCTGCAGGAGCGCTACGGAAGGAGTCTCGGCGCATTCTTAAAAGAAAAAGTTGAAGTGGTGGAAGGCGATGTGAGCGAGCCGGGACTCGGCCTGGACGCAGCCGCCCAGGCACGGCTGGCGAAATCGCTGGATTTGATTGTGAACAGCGCGGGGCTGACGGACTTTAATCCTGACCTGCGAGAAGCACTGTCATCCAATGTGGACTCCGCGGTGCACCTGCTTGAATTTATTCGCCGGTGCGATCACGCGGGGTTGATGCACCTTTCCACCTGCTACGTGGTAGGTATGCGTGACGGGCGTGTCACCGAAGAATTGAAACCGAATTACAACCCTGCGGGCGATCCGGAATTTGACGTTGACCGTGAGATTGCGTCGCTGCGCGAAACAATTCGCAGTGTTGAAGAGCGCGCCGAAGGTGTGGAACTCATCAAGGCTTTGAAACGGCAGGCGCTGGGCCGTGGCGTGGATGACTCCGTCGTGCCCGCTAAAGAATTGGATGGCGTCTTGCGACGGAACCGCATTCGTTGGGCGCGCAATCGCCTGGTGCGTATCGGAATGCGGCGCGCGCAACATTTAGGCTGGCCGAACACCTACACATTTACGAAAAGTTTGGGCGAGTCGGTTCTGGCCACGCGCGGCAGCGATTTGCCGATTGCCATTGTGCGGCCATCGATTGTGGAAAGCTCGGAGCGGTCGCCGTTTTCGGGATGGAATGAAGGAATCAACACCTCCGGGCCGCTTTCGTATTTGCTGGGGACAAATTTCCGGCAACTACCTACGAATGCGCGAAAATGCCTGGACGTAATTCCCGTGGACATGGTGTGTCGCGGGATGAGCCTGATCGCGGCAGCGGTAGTCGCGCGCTGCAATGCGCGGATGTATCAATTGGCGACCTCCGCGGTGAACCCAGTAAATATGGGCCGTAGCATTGAGTTGACCGGACTGGCGCACCGTAAGCATTACCGCATGGAACAAAGCGTGGACAACTGGCTGAAGGTGAAATTCGAGACCATTCCGGTGTCCAAGCAGAGATATGAGCGTATGTCCATTCCCATGCAGAAGGCGGTGGTGTCGCGCATCAATCGCGTGGCGATCGCTTTGAAAATGAAAAAACCGCCGCTGGCCAAGGCCGAACGCGATTTGAATCGCGCGGAGAAATTGATCGAGCTGTACGAGCCGTTTATTCTGCACAACGATCACGTGTTCGAATGCGAGAACACGCGCATGTTGTCGGCGGCGCTTCCTCCAGAGGAGAGTGCCGCGTTTGATTTTGCGCCGGAAGCGATCGACTGGTGGGATTACTGGATCAATGTGCATATTCCAGCGTTGCGCCGCTGGTGCTATCCGCTGATGGAGGGTCGTCCGCTGGAATCGCGGGCTCCGCGCGAATTGGATTGGACCGCCGCGCCGGCGCGCGCTGCGCTTTCGAATACCGCTGCTGCGCCTTCTGATCCGCTATGGCGATCGTCCTGACATGGTTTTCATGACATGGTTCTTTTTCTGACATGGCTATCTTCGTAACTGGCTCGACGGGCTACCTGGGAAGTTATTTGGTGGCCGGATTTTTGCGCGAGCACCACGACATGCTGAACCTGTTGGTGCGCGCAAAGTCGGAACAGGAAGCGCGCGAAAGATTGTGGAAGTCGCTGCAACTCCATTTTGAATTCCCGGAATTTTCTGAATGCCTCAATACGCGTATGCGAATTTTTCTGGGCGACCTGACCAATGAGCGGTTTGGGTTGCCGGATGATGCCTACCACGACCTGGTGGATTCCACGGAATCCATCGTTCACTGCGCCGCTTCGCTGAACCGCAAGTCAGAACGACAATGCCTGAACGTAAACTTGCGGGGTGCTTTAGAAGTAATACAACTGGCGCGGCGGGCGCAAAATCGCAACGGATTGCGGCGCTACTCGCATGTTTCAACGGTGGCGGTTGCGGGACGCAGGCAAGATGAGATTGTGGCGGAAGATGCGTCCATCGATTGGGCGCGCTCCGATTACGACCCATACGCGCGCACCAAAAAATTCGGCGAGCACATGGTCCACCAGTTGTTGCCAGATGTGCCGGTAACAATTTTTCGCCCGGCCATCGTGCTGGGCGATAGTCGCTGGCCGCAGACCACGCAATTCGATATGGTGCAGGCCTTCGATGTACTTGCGAGGCTGCCGGTGCTGCCGCTGCGGCCGGATGATCGCATCGATATTGTGCCGGCAAATTACGTAGGCAAAGCAATTGTGATGGTTCACCAAAAAGAAGCGCCGGCGCATACCATTTATCATTTGTCTTCAGGCGCGGGGTCACAAACGTTTCGCGAACTGACGGACGCTCTGGCTGCCGCAGGCGGAAAGAGTCGCCCGAGCTATTGGCCGTGGCTCGGCGGACCATTTTCCGGAATGGTGAACTGGCTGTCTCGACGCGGAGGCGCGACCGGGTATGGCGCTTCGCTGCTCAAAGTTTTCTGGCCGTACTTGAATTGGAATACGGTGTTCGATAATTCGCGCGTGGTGGCGGAGTTGGGCGGCGAGGCGCCGGCGAAATTCTCCACCTATGCCTATCCGCTGCTGAAATTCAGCCGCGAAAATAAATTTAGGTATCCGGCAAAGTCGTGGCCGTTGCTGGCGAGCAGTCCAATTCCGGCGATTGCCGGGCAGGTGCACGCATGACCGATTTTATTTTAGTGGCGTGGGTCAGCGCGCTGATTGGTATAGCGCGCATGAAATGGATGCTGGGGCGCGGTCAGCGCTGGAAGCGTGGCGAAAAACTGCGTCTGCTATTCGCGGGGTATAACGGCACGCGCAATACCGGCAGCGACGTGCGCGTTAACGAGATGCTGCACCAGATACGGCACGTCTTGGGCGCGGACAATGTTGATTTCAGCGTGATGACCCAGGATTTTGGGCGCACCAAGGGATATTTCGACGGCACGCATCAGGTTCACCTGCCGGACGTGTTTCCTCCCATGCTTTACCGCGAAGTTGGAAAAAGTCACGGTGTGATCGCCTGCGAAGGCTCCATGTTCAAGAGCAAATTCGCGAACGCGCTGACCACCATGATGATCGGGTCGCTGGGATTGGCCTCGGCGGAAGATAAATTGTCTGTGGGCTACGGGGGCGAGGCTGGGAACATGGACCCGCTGATTCGAAACATGTGCGCGCGCTATGTGTCCGAGTCGCTGGTCATCACGCGCAACACGGAATCGCAGAGCCTGCTGCACTCGCTGGGCATTCAGGCGGAGCTGGGAACCGATACGGCGTGGACATTTAAGCCGCACCCGCCGGAATACGCGCAAAAAGTTTTGCGGGAAGCGGGATGGGACGGAAGAACGCCGATCCTGGAAATTTGCCCCATCCATCCATTTGTGTGGCCGGTGAAGGCCTCCATCGCGAAGTACGCGGCCCGCGTAACTACCGGCGCATATAAAGAAAGCCAGTACCGCACCGTTTATTTTCACGAATCGGGCCGCGAGGTGGACCGCAAATTTCAGAGCTATGTTTCGGGTATCTCCAACGCGACCACAAGCGTTTCTCCAGCGTCACCACGTGTTTCCAATTCTAGTGGCGATGGAGAGGCTGGATGCCGTGGCCTGCCGCGAAATTGCCGCGCGAATCCCGGGCACACCGGTTTTTACTTCCGATGATTACGATATGTTCCAGTTGGTTTCCATTTTGCGCGCACGCACCTACATGGTTTCTTCGCGGTACCACGGCATTGTGACCTGCATGCCGAGTCTGGTGGCTTCTGCGGGCGTGACCATGGACGAGCGCATTCGCAACTTGATGCGTGAACGCGGCCACGAGCATTTGTTTTTGACCGTGGACGATCCGGACTCGAGTCGAATTGTTACACATCATGGAGACGCTGGTGACCGAGCGCGATGCGGTTCGCGAAGGAATTGGGACACCGTGGTTCGCAACCTGAAGGTGATGGCGCGCATGGGAGTTTTGTTGGAGGACGCGCCCGGCCGGCAATATCCGGAATTTCCTCTGCGCTCCGGGTATTGAGCTGGGAAGATTATTTGCCTCCACTGGATGAAAATCTATTGCAGCTCGCGGAACGTTACGACCCCTCTGCCGCGGTGCTGCCGGCCAACCACTGATTTTCCATGGCTAATTTCCTGGAATCAATTTTCACTCAACTGCAGCGCGCGGACGAGCGCGTAGTTTTGCGCGAAATTCGTGGCGAAACATTTACAACCATTACCGGCAGGGAACTGCTTGCGCAAGTACAACGCGGAAGAACCTATATACGCAAATTCGGCCTGGTGCCTGGAGACCGCTGCGCACTCCTGGGAGCGAGTTCGATTCAATGGGTAGCTGTGGATCTGGCTTTAATGGCGGAAGGAATCGTCGTGGTGCCACTTTATTCGCGGCAGGCCGCCGGCGAATTGGCAAGCATGATGAAAGATTGTTCGCCGAGCTTATTGATTGTGGGCGACGCGGAACTCGGCGCGGCCATTGAGCGCGAATGGCCTGAGAGGCCGCACCGTGTTTTGATGGAAGAAGTTTTGCGCGCCGCGCCCGCGCGGCAACCGGTAACGGAAGCGCCGAATGCCCGCACGGATGGCGACTTGGTGACGATTATTTATACTTCCGGGACCTCCGGCGAACCGAAGGGCGTATGCCTGAACGTGGGTAACGTTACACACATGCTGCGGTGCACTGGCGAGCGGCTGGATCAATTGATGGGCGCTTCAATGCAGGCGGACGGACGTGGTGAGCCTGACAAGGTGTTTCATTATTTGCCGTTTAACTTCGCGGGCTCATGGATTTTGTTGCTGTCGTGTTTGTCGCGTGAAAGCGTGCTGACGCTTTCGACGGACTTGAACAAGCTCGCGGATGAGATTCGCCTGAGCGCGTCAAATTATTTTTTGAATGTGCCCACGCTGTTGGAACGGATGCGACGCGGGGTGCTGGATTCCATTTTTAAACGTGCCGCTCCGATCCGTGTGCTGTTTAACAACGCCAAAGCAAGCTGGGAACGTCAACGTAGTGGGACTCGACCAGGGCCGCTGGATGCCGTGTGGTTGGCGCTGGGCCGGCGGCTGATTTTTGCGAAGGTCAAGGAGCGCTTTGGCGGTAATTTGCGCGCGCTGATTTGTGGTTCCGCGCCGCTGGCGGTGGAGACGCAACAATTTTTTATGATACTGGGAATAACGGTGCTGCAGGTGTACGGACTAACGGAGACGACCGCGATTTGTACCATGGATGATCCGAGAGCTCCGGTCGAACCCGGCTATGTCGGTCCGGCGATCAGCGGGATCGAGATGACGCTGGCTAAGAATGATGAGATTGTAGTGCGCGGTCCGCACATTTTTCCTGGCTATTGGCAGCGTCCGGAGGAAACCGCGGGAGTAATAAAGGACGGATGGTTTCATAGCGGCGATCAGGGCGAAAAGAATAAGTCCGGGAACTGGCGGATTATCGGCAGAATAAAAAATCTGATCATTCTGAATTCCGGCCACAATGTGCCGCCTGAGCCTATAGAAGAGAAAATCGCACAGCGGCTCGCGGGCGCGCAGCAGGTGGTGATAGTGGGCAACGGCCGTGGATATTTGTGCGCATTGATTACCGGGCCAGTTACGGCATCAGATACGCAAAAAGTAATCGATGCGGTCAATGCCGATTTGCCGCATTACCGGCAGATTCGGAATTTCTCCATATTGTCAGGCATTTTTACGGCGGAAGATGGTCTGCTCACCGCCAACGGGAAATTGCGCCGCGACGCAATTGGCCGGCGCTACTCGGCGGAAATTGCGACTATGTACAGCGGGAAGTCCGCATGAAATCGTTTACCGGAAAGACGCTGCGATGGAATTGGAGTGACGGCGTTGTGGAGTTGACGCTCGACCGCGAGCCGGCCAATGAGATTGGCACCGCGATGCTTGCGGAGCTCGAGAAGTTTGTTGCCGCGTTTGAGGCGCTGGCGCCGGAAACATCGGTTTGCATTATTTCCAGCGTGCGAAAACATGGATTTTCAGCGGGCGCCGATCTGCGCGAGCTTTACGAAGGTGCGGCTCGGCTGGATGGCACGGAGCGCGTCGCAGGTGTGCGCCAGTTCTTGGAACGCATTCACGTAGTGATGAACGCGATTGACGCTGCGCCGTTTGTAACCATCGCGGCAGTGCACGGAATTTGTTTTGGCGGCGGACTGGAACTCGCGCTGGTTTGCGACATTATTGTGGCCGACAAGATGGCGCGATTTGCATTTCCCGAATTGCGGCTGGGACTGATACCCGGATTCGGCGGTATACCTCGCTGAAGCGTGACCTGGGCAACGCCTTCGTGCGCGATTTATTGTTTACAGGACGCAGCGTAAATGCCACGCGCGCGCAGGCAGTCGGGCTCGTATCGCAACTTGCCGCAGAAGGCGAAGCGTTGAACGTGGCCCGTTCAACGCTGGGCAGATCAAGAAATTTGATCCCTATACACGCGCGGCCACAAAAAAATTCCTGAAGCCCGTTCCGCACGAAGAATTACGTCAAGAGATCAATTTGTTCTGCGAATCGTTTACGCGACCTGCAGTAATGGCCGCGCTGAAGAAATTGCTCGAATCTACCGACGCCATGCCATATCTGCCTTAAGACGGCCGCGTTTGTTTTAGATGGATATAATGAAGTGATGATGCGCACGGTGGAACAAACTACCCAGGAAGTTCTCGATCTGGCAGCGAAACATTTTCAAGTGGCGCAAGGTTCGCTGGCGCCCGATGACGATTTTTTCAAAAAGCTCGGGATCAACAGCCTGCAAACGCTTGAATTACTGATCCGCCTCGAGAATCATTTCGGTATTGAGTTACCCGACTATGAAGTGCAGGGCGTAAGCGATTTCCGCACTCTGGCCTCGCGCATACAATCTCGCCTGTAATGCTGGATCTCAAAAAATATCAGTCCATCGGCGAGGGGCTAAAAGACGCGTAAATGAGTTCGCCAACGAAACGTGCCTGATCGAGGCGGATCGAGAGCGCGAAAAACATCGGCTGACCTACCGCGAATTTCGAGCATCGCGAGCATGCCTGTCGCGAAAGCGTTGCAGGACTCGGGATTCGTCAGCGGGGATCGCGGCTGCGATCATCATGACGAACCAGTCGAAATGGCTGATCGCGGCGTACGCGATTTTCTTCCGGCGGCGTGCTCGTGCCTCTCGATTACAAATTGACTGCGGACGAGCAGTGGCAATTGTTGACACATTCGGGGCGCGGCGTGCTCATCACGGAATATCCGATGTGGCGCGCAATTGAGCGGCTGCAAAAAGGCCGGGCGAACCCACCGAACTCCAAATGGTGATTGTCACCGAAGCCCCGAAGAATGGATTTGCCGCGGTGGGGTGCGCTGGGAAATACCCAGTACGCACGCGGCGAGCCGGAGTTTCGGCCGCGCACGCGCAGCGATGCCGCAACGATTGTGTACTCGTCGGGAACCGGCGGGCGCCCAAAAGGCTGCGTGATGACGCATGAAAATTATCTGGAGCAATGCGTGGCGCTCACTTCGCTTTATCCCTTCGCTCCGGGAAAGCGTTACCTGAGCATCTTGCCCACAAATCACGCCATCGATTTTATGGTCGGATTTTTTGGGCCGTTTATTTGCGGAGCGGCAGTAGTGCATTTGCGTACCTTGCGCCCAGAATATGTGCGCGAAGCATTTGTCAAAATACAAAATCACCTATGTAAGCCTGGTGCCGCTGGTGCTGAAGAATCTGCAAAAAGGATTGCAAGCACGGTTCGATGCGCTCGCTCCGGGGAAACGGAAGGTGTTCAATGCGCTGGTTGCGGTCAACATAGCACTGACGAAACGCAGGCCGCATCTGGCACTGAGCCGGTGTTTATTGAAGCAGGTGCACGAAGCGTTCGGCGGAGAATTACGCGCGATTATTGTGGGTGGCGCATTTACCGAGCCGGAGACGCTGCAATTTCTTTACGACTTGGGAATTCCCGTCGCCAACGGGTATGGCCTTACGGAAGCGGGAACCGCCATTACCGTCAATGACTTGAAACCGTTTCGCGCGGACACCGTGGGTAAGCCGCTTCCCGGTATGGAAGTGCGCGTGTTGCACCCGGACGCCAATGGCATTGGCGAAGTGGCGGTGCGCAGCAAAACGGTGATGTCCGGCTATCTGAATGAACCGGAACTGACCGCGGAAACGATTGTGAATGGCTGGCTTATGACCGGCGATCTGGGGCGCTTCGATCTCACTGGCCACTTGCAGCTCTTCGGCCGCAAGAAAAACATGATCGTCACGGAAGAAGGAAAAAACATTTATCCGGAAGACATGGAAAACGTGTTCGAAAGGTTGCCGGTAAAGGAATCTTGCGTGTTCGCGGCGAATTACATCTGGCCGCAACGCAGCATGGTGGGTGAGCAACTGATCCTGGCAATTCATCTGGAGCCGGGACAATCGCTGACGCCCGCATTGCGCCAGGAAATTACCGCGCGAAATAATCGGCTATTAAACTACAAGCGCGTTCGCGGAATCGTGCTGGTCAACGAAGATTTTCCTCGCACCGCTTCGATGAAAATCAAGAGAAACGTACTGGCCGAGAGGCTCGCGAAACTCGACCGCAGCAGCGCAGTTCTGGAACTGTAAGAGCCACACCGCAGAGCGCAAAGCAATTTTCGGGAGAAAATAGGCCGGCATGGAACGATTTTTTGCCATCGTGAACCCGGCAGCGGGCGGAGGACGCTCTGCGAAATTGGCGGGTCCGCGCTTGAGCGTTTGCGCAAGAACGGGCTGGAAGTGGACGAGGTAATTACCGGCGCTCCTGGAGATGCGGTGCTGCTGGCACGCGAAGCGTATACAGAAGGCTACAGGCGATTTCTTGCGGTGGGCGGTGACGGCACCGGACATGAAATTTTGAATGGAATTTTTGGCGGAGCGGCAATTACACAACGTGCAGGGGCACAACACGCGGGAGCGGAACGCCGGGTCGCGGCACAAGGCGCGACGGCAGAAAGTGCAACGGCCGAGCGCGTGGCCATGGGATTTCTTCCTTTAGGCACAGGCAATTCTTTTCTGCGCGATTACACCCGCGAAGGCGCCAAAGCATCCTTGCAGGCGCTGCTGGAGCGGCGCACGCGGCACCATCGACTTGATGCGGCTGACGCATTCCACAGGAGAAATTTATTCGTTCAATCTGGTCAGCGTGGGCTTCACCGCTAACGTGGGCGCGCTGACCAATCGCCATTTCAAACCTTTCGGGCACCTTGGATATTTGCTGGGGGTTTTTGTGCGACTGGCGCAGTTGCGACCGCTCACGTTCGCGGTTCGCTGCGACGAAGATCGCGAGTGGGATCAGCGCCCCTGCCTCTTTCTCACGTTTAATAACAGCGCCTATACCGGCGGCACGATGTGGATCGCGCCGAGCGCCGACGCCAGCGACGGCTTGATCGAGTATGTACATTGGGGACCAATCGGGCGATTCGCCGCGCTGCGGATGTTGCCGACCATTTACGATGGCAGGCATATGCAGCATCCGCAGGCGTCGCGACGCGCGGTGCGCCAGTGGAATTCAACATGCCGAATCCGGTAGACGTGATGGTCGATGGCGAAGACTGGCACTGCAGTGCCGCGCGCTCGACATCGTGCCTGCTGCGGTGGACGTGTACATATGAAGCGCGCTGTGCTGGCGGTGCGCGCCGCGATTTTATGGGCGCTCAGCCTGCTGCATTTTTTTATTGTCGCGCCCACACTGGTTTTTCTAGGGATATTTCTCGATCCGCGAAAACACGATTATCTGCAGCGCGGTTTGTGCCGTCGCGTGGTCTTTTTCTCCGGGGCGCGGCTGGAGGTGCAACGTTCACCGGGCTTCGATCCTAAGCGCACCTGTTTTTTCATGGTCAACCACGTCAACGTCTTCGATCCTTTTTTCTTGTATGCCGCGATCCCGCAGTTTGCGCGCGGCTGGGAACTGGAGTCGCACTTCAAAATTCCCGCGTATGGCTGGTTGATGAAACGCTTCGGGAACGTGCCGGTGCCCGATGTGCGGCGCCCCTCGGATTTGAAACGCATGTGGCGGCTGACGCAGGAAGCCATTGATGGCGGCACCAGCCTGATTATTTTTCCTGAAGGAAAGCGGACGCGCGATGGCCACGTTGGCGAATTCCAGGACGGTGGCTTCCGTGTGGCGCAGCAACTGGGCATCCCCATCGTGCCAGTAAGCCTGGTGGGCTCCTATCAACATCACCGCACCGGGCACTGGATGCTGTGGCCGGCGGTCGTCGCGATAATTTTCCACGACACGATCGACACCACTGCGATGAAAAAAACTGAAGTTACTCAGTTGCGCGATCACGTGCGGGAAATTATCTCAGCACCCGTCGAAACGCGGCCGAGAAACACGAAGAAACTGATGGTGACGCCGGAAAAAATGAGGAGCACGAGTTATAACGTGAGCTTGATGCCGGGCAAGGTGCGGCCGGCGCGGGTTTCTTGCCAGGTGTACACGATGCGGTGAATTACGGTGATGGTGGAGACCACGGCGATCACCCAGAGAACCGCACCCATCCGGTTGAAAAGGCCGCCGATGATCAGGAGCACTAGGCGCTCAGGACGCTCCATGAATCCGACTTTGCAAAGCGGAATCAGCGATTCAGCCCGGGCGCGCGCGTAGCTGACCATTACCGAACCCGCGGTAGCCACCGCAGCGAGAACTACGTACGGGGTGCGACCGCTCACGGAATAATAAACGAGCAAGCCCATGTACAGCGCCATATCGGCGTAGCGATCAGGGTGGAATCGTAGAACGCGCCAAACGCGGTGACTCGATTCTGGCGGCGGGCCACTTGCCCGTCGAGCATATCCAGAAAGCCCGCAAAAAGAATAATTAACGCGCCGGTGCGAAATCCGCCGACGGCAAAACTGACCGCCGCGCCGAAATTAACGACCGAGCCGAGAAATGTAAGGACATTCGGATTGACGCCGGTGGCGGCTACAATGCCGACGATGCGGTCCAGCAACCACTTGCTGCCAGTGCCAATCCCGCCTGTAAATGTGGGCATATGCGTCGCAGGTCAGTACTGTCTCAAATCCAGGCACGATTCGCGAAATCCCGCCGCATGAAATTGCATCACTAAAACTGCAAGATAGAAGCAGCAGTTTAGTGTTGACGTTATAATGCACAACGCCTACAGTCCTTACGAACTTCAGGTTTCCGATGATCAATGAATTAAGCCGTCGTCGATTTCTGTCTCAAGCGGGCATCGGTGTCAGTGCGGCGTGGGTTTCCGCGCACTGGCCGGAGATGGTTGCCGCAGCGACCCACGCTCATCAGGCGGTGCAATCGAGTGCGGCGTACAAATTTGAATTTTTTACTCCTGCGGAGGCCACGGAAATTGCCGCGATTTCGGCGCGCATCATTCCTACCGACGACACGCCTGGCGCGCGCGAGGCTGGACGTAGTTTATTTTATCGACCGCGCGCTGATGACGTTTGGCAGCGGCGACCAGCAGAAATATCACGATGGCTTACCGGAATTGCAGAGCCAGGTACGCGCAAAGTTTCCTGGCGTCGAGAAATTTTCGGCGTGACACCGGAGCAGCAGGATGAATTGTTGCATGCCATGGAAGCAAGCCAGACTGAAAAAGCCTACCGCGTCGAAGAAGATTGAACTCCGGGCAAACGTTTTTTGAAGCGCTGCGGGTAGCAACGATTTCCGGATTTTTGATCGATCCGGAGGCCGGCCTCGGAAATCGCGGCGGCGTAGGCTGGAAAGTGATTGGCCGCGAACTGGCGCACTCTTTTCAGCCGCCGTTTGGCTACTATGACAAGGATTATCCCGGCTGGCAGCCCGCGCCGAAAATGGCGGATAAGGAATGAAGATCGAGCAGCCAAAATACAAAACGTCCGACGAAGTGGATTTCGTAATTATCGGTTCAGGCGCGGCGGGCGGAATCCTGGCCAAGGAATTATCGACCAACGGTTTCCGGGTGGTGGTGCTGGAGCAAGGTCCGTATCTCACCGAAGCGAACTACACCCATAACGAAATAAAAGTTCTGGGCGAAGATTTGTTAACCAACCATCCGAAGTTGCAGCCCACCACTTTTCGCAAGACTCCGCAAGACAAAGCCAAACAGCACGCGCGCTGGTTTACGGCAGAAGCGTGGGCGGCACCAGCGTCCACTTCACCGCGAATTTCTGGCGCTTCCACGAAATCGATTTCATCGAACGCAGCAAAGTGGGCGCGATTTCCGGCGCAAATCTGGTGGACTGGCCCATTCGCTACGCGGACCTGGAACCCTACTACACCAAAGTGGAGTGGGAAATTGGCGTTTCCGGACTGGCAGGGGCGAGCCCCGTTTGATCCGCCGCGTTCGAAGCCTTATCCTATGCCGCCGCTTCCGGTGAAGTCCTCGGGCGTGATATTCGAACGCGCCGCGCAGAAACTGGGTTGGAATCCGTTTCCAGCGCCCATGGCGATATTGTCACAACCTCGCCCGGGCCGAAGCGCGTGCGTGAACTGTGGCTTCTGCCTGGGTTTTGGCTGCGAAGTGGGCGCGAAGAGTAGCTCGCTGGTAGCCGCGATTCGCGTCGCAGAAAAAACCGGACGCTGCGAAATTCGCCCGGACTCCTACGTGCACCGCATCGAAATAGACGCCCGGGGCCGCGCCATCGGGGCCGCATACTTCGATAAGTACAAAAACACCCACCTGCAGAAAGCCAAAGCGGCGATCGTGTGTGCTAACGGCGCGGAAACGCCGCGACTCTTGTTGATGTCCGCCAACGCACAATTTCCAAATGGCCTTGCGAATAATTCGAGCGGCGTGGTCGGCAAGAATCTGATGCTGAACAGCGGCGCCATTTCCCTGGGCGTCTTCGAACATCCGC
>CAVPKZ010000047.1:0-8534 GCA_963705755.1 uncultured Acidobacteriota bacterium
CACGCTTGCTGAATCGGCGCGCCAGCTTTCTCGTCAACCGTCCGAGTCCTGGGCCGCTATTTTGCAAGATTACTGGGCCACTAGTGGTCGCGACGACCGGCCCAACGCGGCAGTCGATCAATTCCTGCCGCGCGCTTTTCTGCAACCTTATGCAGAGCATCTCGCGGCCGATCACGCCGCGGATGAAGGTAACGCCTTTCCCTCGCTCTGTCCATTGTGTGGCGCGCGGCCGCTGTTGGGAGTGCTTCGTCCTGAAGGTGACGGTGGCAAACGATTCCTGCTGTGTTCGTTCTGCTTGCGGGAGTGGGAGTTTCGTCGGATTTTTTGTTCGACTTGCGCGGAAGAAACGGAAAATAAGCTACCCGTATATGTCGCCGAGCAATTTCCTTACATTCGGGTGGAGGCCTGCGAGACCTGTAAATTTTATTTGCGAACCATCGACCTTACCAAGGACGGAAACGCGATACCGCTGGTGGACGACCTAGCCGCTATTCCGCTGTCACTTTGGGCCGAAGAACACGGCTATTCGCGAGCGCAGCCAAATCTTCTGGGGACCTAGTTCCCGCGCTGAATTCTCAACTGAAACTAATGAACTATACTAGAAGCCTTCAGTTTTGAACGCTCACACCCTTCCAGAACGCGATGCGATCTCTGATCTCAGCGACGGCTGGTTTTGGCTCGGGATAATACCAGGCCGCGTTTTCATTTTTCATCCCGTCGACTTCCACGTGGTAATAATGCGCAGTACCCTTCCACGGGCAAACCGACGTGTGGCTGCTCGGTTTCAGAAATTGCTTCTCCACCGCTTCCGGCGGGAAGTACTGATTGCCTTCCACCACTACGGTAGAATTGCTGTCCGCGATAGTCTTCCCTGCCCAGGTAGCCTTGGCCATAATCCTTCTCCCGCTAAAAATAAACTCTTCCGTGCGAATTTGATGTACGAAGGTACGGTTTCGTTTCATTAAATCCGCTTTGCAGGCCGCCTCCCGCGAAATTTCGGCTGCCGGACCTGTGCCGCCCAAAAAACCTATACAATCGGAGCCCATGCCGAGTCGCATTAATAAGGTGGTCCCGCCTGTTGAGAAAGTTAAAGCGCCCTACCCTATGGCCGCTGCTGCTGTTTTTTCTTATTGCGCCACTAGCAGCGCAAACGTCTTCGAATAGCCAAACCTCGTCAATATCGGATCTGAAAGTCGCCCCAGACCTGGATGCTCGCCTGGCGAGATTTAAGCCCATCAACATGCCTTTTCACCAGCAAGGCCTCAGCCCGCGGGAAGTGCAACTCGTTCACAAATTAGTCGACGCCGCGAACTATATCGAGCAGATTTATTGGCGGCAGAGCCACCCCGAAGGTTTGAAGCTGTATCTGTCGCTCGCAGGAAGCACGCATCCGCAAGACGTCAAGCTGCGTCACTTTCTAAAAATCAACGGGAGCCGCTACGATCTCGTCGACGAAATGAAGCCTTTTGTCGGGACCGATCCTGCTCCTCCGGGGCCGCGCATTGTATCCACCAGGATTGACCAGAGAAGGCATCGAAAAATATGTGCAGCAGCATCCTGACCAGAAAGCCGCCATTTACGGTGACTACACTGTCGTCCACAGAAAAGGCGATGCCTTGGTCGCCATCTCCTACCATGTCGAATTTGCGGAATTCCTAAAGCCGGCCGCTACCGCGCTACGCGAAGCCGCCGCCCTCAGCGACGATTCGGGATTCGCCAAATTCCTGCGACTGCGTGCCGACGCATTACTGACAGACGATTATTATCAAAGCGATCTCGCATGGCTCGATTTGAACAATCCAAAATTCGACCTGATCCTTGCTCCGTATGAAACCTACCTCGACAACTTGTTGGGAGTGAAGACCTCTTATGGCGCGGCCGTCTGATCCGCAACGAACAAGAGAGCAAGAAGCTTGAGATGTATCAAAAATATGTCCCCGACTTGCAAGAAGCCTTGCCGCTGGATAAAGCAGATTTACCTGCCAAGCGCGGCCATTTAACTCCCATGGAAGTTATGGACGCTCTCCTTTCGCACCGGAGATTTGCTTCATGGATACCAATCCGTCGCTGACAACTTGCCGAACGATGCGCGCGTACATGCCGCCAAGGGCAGCAAAAAGATCTTCTTCAAGAACTTCATGGATGCCCGCGTGAACGAAATCATTCTCCCTCTGGCCAAGCGCTTGATGCGCGAGGACCAGGCCGCCAAAGCTTCCGGAGAGGGCTATTTGGCCTCCACGCTGATGCATGAGATCAGCCATGAACTCGGTCCCAACTACTCGCGGACCGCGCAGGGCCAACGTGAAATCCGCGAAGCCATTGGCGGAAGTTTTTCAGGCCTGGAAGAAGCCAAAGCCGACGTGGTAGGTATGTTCGGACTGCAATGGCTGCAAGCGCATGATGTGATCAGCAAAGAAAAACTTGAAGAGGATTATATTTCCTACGTGGCGGGAAATTTGCGGACGATTCGTTTTGGAATCGCTGAACCTCACGGTCGTGCGGAGATGATGGAATTCAGTTATTTGTCGGAGCAAGGTGCCATTACCCGCGACGCCGCGACCGGAAGATACGCCGTGGTCGTGGAAAAGATGCCTGCGGCCATTGCGGCATTGGCCAAGGAACTCCTCGAAGCAGGAAGCCACTGGCGACCGCTCGCGTTCCGAAGCGTGGTTTACTGAAGTACGCCGTGTTGCCGCCTGAATTGCAAGCGGCCCTCGGCAAGGTCTCCGATATTCCCGTGGATGTGGAACCTATTTATTCTTTCGAGGAGGCGATTCGATGACCGAGCAGAATTTTGCCAATCACGCAAAGACCGTGCCGGCATTTCATTTGTTTGTGTTGCCGGTGTTATTTCTCAACGTCGGCTGGTCAGTCTACCGCTGGAAGGTTTCGCTATGGTCGCTCGACGGAGCGATTTGGGTATTGACCTCCGTCGCCATATTGATGGGTTTCCTGCTTGCGCGGATGTTCGCCTTGTCGGTGCAGGACCGCGTGATCCGTCTGGAAGAGCGCCTACGTTGCGAGCGATTGCTGCCGCAGGATTTACAGGCACGCATTGTTGAGTTCGAACCCGGCCAACTCATTTCACTGCGATTCGCATGCGATGCGGAATTGCCGGCGCTGGCGCGAAAAGTACTCGACGAAAAAATCAAAGATCGCAAAGCCATCAAACAACAGATTAAAAACTGGCGATCCGACTACCTGCGCGCCTGATCTCGTTTGTGAACGCATCAGTCGCGAACTAGAGAATACTACGCACTACGCCGCCATCCGCCCGCACCGCCGCGCCATTAATCGTCGCTGCTTGGGTGCTCGCCACAAAAGCCACTACCGCAGCTACTTCTTCCGGCGTCTCAAAACGCTTTAAAAGCGAGCTGGGCCGCACGCCCTCGAAAAACTTCTTCTCAAATTCGGCGCTCGAAATTCCCTGCTGCTTGGCCAGATCCGCCACGAAAGTGCTCACGCCTTCCGAAGCAGTAGGCCCGACCAGCACCGAATTCGCGGTGATCCCCGTGCCCGCCACGGATTCAGCAATTCCCCGCGCCACGGCAATTTGCGCTGTCTTGGTCATGCCGTAATGAATCATCTCGGCTGGAATTTGCTGCCCCGATTCACTGGAAATAAAAATAATGCGGCCCCAATTTTTGCGCAGCATGCCCGGCAGGTAATGACGGCTCAAACGAACGCCACTCATCACGTTCACCTCGAAGAATCGCAACCAGTCCGCATCCGAAATCTCCGCGAACGGCTTCGGCTCAAAAATCCCTAGATTGTTCACTGAGAATGTCGGCTTCTGAAATCGCCTTTGTAAAAGCGCTCACGCCGTCAGCGGAGCCCAGGTCGCCAGCAACACCACGCACATCGGCCTTCGAAGTCGCTCGGCGAATTTTGTCGATCGCGGAATCCACCCGCGCTTGCGTTCGCCCATTGACGATCACTTGCGCGCCTTCCGCGGCCAACGTATCGGCAATCGCGAACCCGATCCCGGCGGTCGAACCGGTTACCACAGCAATCTTTCCCTTAAAGCCCAAATCCATGTAGCCGCTCCAGAAGCGATTATCCAGGACGCTGCGAGTACGACAAAAACTTCTATCGAGCTGCGGCAATAGCGGCCGCACCGTCTATTTCAGCGATGTCCTGTTTGGTCAACGTTACATCGGCGGCGCCCAGTACGCCTTCGACCTGTTTCGCATTCCGCGCCCCAACAATCACCCCGGTGATCGCCGAATGTCGCAATACCCACGCGATTGCAATTTCACCTGGCGAGCGGCCAAGACGTTGCCCCACCTGCCGCAGCCGTTCCACCAACGCAATATTCTTGGAAAGTCGTGGCTCCTTAAATTCAGCACCGCGGCTGCGAAAGTCATTCGCGGGCAATGCCGCCGCGCGCTCACGGGTAATCCTCCAGTAAGTAAACCGGAAGCCATCGGAGAATAGGAAATCACGCCGATTCCTTGCTTTCGCAATACGGAAGTATTTCCGCTTCGATCTGACGACGAATCAGCGAGTACGGCGGCTGCAGCGAAGTGACCGGCGCGATTTTTTCAGCGCGCTTTAATTGCTCGACGTTGAAATTTGAAACGCCAATCCAGCGAACTTTTCCTTCCTTTCTGCAGCGCAGCCATCGTTTGCCACGCTTCTTCCAGACCGGCTCCGTTACCTGCTGGCGGCCAATGCATCTGATAAAGATCGATCACATCAACCTGCAGCCTTCGCAAACTGGCTTCGCATTCACCGCGAATGGAATCGGCGCTGTATTCGTTGCGAACTCTGCGCTGTTCATCCCAAACCATCGAACATTTCGTAAAAATGTAGGGCCGCGCCCCTTGCCATTCTTTCAGAGCCTTCGCGACGACCTCTTCCGAATGTCCGGTGCCATACACGGCCGCCGTATCGATCCAGTTCACACCCAATTCCAGCGCTCGTTTGATGGCCGCAACCGAGTCGTTATCCTCCTGATTTCCCCAACCGAATTCCCAACCGCCTCCGCCGATAGCCCACGCGCCAAAACCTGTGCGAGTTATATTCAGGTCGGAATTACCGAGTTTGCGAGTCTGCATCTTTCGCTCCAAAAATTGAATGTGTAAGAGTAGTCGTTAATTTGGATGAAGCCAGGCGAGAAAAGTTAGTAACTAATTGGCGATGACCACAGCATCCATGGTAACAGTCTCGCCGTTCACGTTGGTTAGCGTTAACTGCTGGGGACCGGTCGGCACCGCCGGGGAAACCACCGTCAGCGTATTCATATCCCCCAATGTTGTCAGCGTGGGCTTGCCGCCGATGGCTACCTTGATCCCCGCGTGAAATCCGCTCCCTCGAATCGTCAACGTTGTGCCTCCGGCAGCCGAGATCGTTGGTGATGAAACGCTCCCTAGCGCCAGGGAAACAGACGCCAATTGCACAACCGTGAGGGCCGCGTTTTGCGGCGACCCATCCAGTGATGTGATAGCAAACAGCCGCTGTCCGTTTTCATCGATGGTCAAAAAATCCCCATGCAGCGCATCTACATCGGTCATCAATTTGCGGCAAAATATCCGCATACGCAATTGGCCCGAACGCGCGTCGGAAATATTCACACCGCCCCGTACATTCGGCGCGCCCGCTGCTCCAGTCAGAAATGGCTGATAAATGAGCGCCCCGGTCGGATGCATCGCTAGCCCCGGAACGGCGACGCGGCCAGGAACTTGGTTTAATTCTGCAGAAACTGGCACGGCCGTGACGGCCATACCGGAATCGCGAATCTCAGTGGAGCTGGCGGTTTGCACAGCAAACGCCGTGCCGTCCGCCGTGCTCGCAATGTCCTGGATTGAGACATTCGCCGGCGAAACCTTGAACTGCCCTGGCGAACTGGCGTCCCACGCTGCAAGTTTGCCGGTAGCGTTATCACCGAACGCCAGTACCACGTGGTCGCCGGCGATGTTTCCCTGAAGAAGAGGCGCTCCCACAAGGCTCGAAACCTCCGGCTGCGGCGCGGTCTGAACAATTGGCGGACTCATCGACAAATCCATTTGAGAAAGACACGCAGCGCAACCGCTTCCAGATCCACCTTCAGCACTCAGACCGACAAATGCTGTTTGTGCTGGTCGCCGCCACCCGCGAAGGTCCCGAGCTTGCGAAGCCAGACACTACCCACCGCCGTGGTGATGCCAGAGCCAGTATCAGGATTAAGAACGTAAACACTTTGCGCACCGAAATCGGCTACCAAAAGTTGCGAAGCGTCCGGCGTCAGCGACAAACGGCGCAAACCCGCGTTGGGTGGCGGCCCGCCCGGCGGCTCGAGCGGCGCGATAAACGCTCCTAGCTGCAAATCAAACACCTCCACATGGTCGATGTTAGTTAGATAAACGCGTTGACGCATTTGATCGTATGCCAAAAAACGGAAAAGCCGGGCTTGGAATTCGGACTGCTCGCCGGTCAAGTATTGAAATGATCTAGCGGCGGTAGCGAAGCCGGATGGAACTTTAACACTTACATCACTCCATCCAGGCGTACCCGGCGGTGCTTGCAACGCGTGATGCGCTCCAGCGGAAATGGGTAAGTAGTATCCAGGCCCAGCGCCGGTGCGGCAGCGGAAATATTGTCCACAGCTTGAACAATCGCCGCCCCTCCGCCGATCGTGATCGCCACACTTCCAGGATCACTGCCGAAACCGTACCCAACGATCTGTATCGAGTCGCCGCCAGTATTCACCCCGGTATTGGAGACACTCGGAGAATTTTGGGCCCGTAACTGAATGCCGCCGGCGCAATCGCAAGCCAGTTAGTGGATGAAGAATATGCCGTGATATTAACCGGCCCGTTCGAAACGCTGGCCGCCGAGTCGCTGGAATAGCCGTCGGCGCGGAAGCACTGATATGGAATGACCTGTCAACTACGAGCAACTGTTTTTTCTTTGTTTCTTCTTCTCACTCTTAGGAGGCAGCGCAAGTCGTGGTCGAGGTAGTTTTCGCGACGGTTGATCACTCTGATATTCGCGGGTCAACACCGCATAATCGTGATCCGTCGGGAGCTGCCTCGGACTAAAAGCGCGGGTCGGCCCGAAGCCCGCCGCATAGGATTCCGAGGGTTCTCCTGTCCGTGTACCCCTCGACCACCACCGATGCTGCGTCCTTTGAGTTTCTGACTTCAGAACAATTCGCTCAAGCCGCCCGCCGCGTGACTCCTGCGTTCTGCTTCTGCTTGTGACCCCGATGGCCCAGATAAAACCGAGTAATTCGCGGCCGATCGCCGTCATCACGATTCCTTTTTTCTTACCCTCGGCGATCAATTGTTGATAGCGGGCATGCAACCGCTATTGCGCTTTCCAAGCGATCGCTTTGATCTCCTCGCTGACGGCCGCTTGGCGCTTCCGGAACGTCGCCCCCACGGAGGTCGATACCGATACGCCCAGGCGCTTCTTGTGGGGGGGGGGGGGGGGGGGGGGGGGGGGGGGGGGGGGGGGGGGGGGGGGGGGGGGGGGGGGGGGAAAAAAAAAAAAAAAAAAAAAAAAAAAAAAAAAAAAAAAAAAAAAAAAAAAAAAAAAAAAAAAAAAAAAAAAAAAAAAAAAAAAAAAAAAAAAAAAAAAAAAAAAAAAAAAAAAAAAAAAAAAAAAAAAAAAAAAAAAAAAAAAAAAAAAAAAAAAAAAAAAAAAAAAAAAAAAAAAAAAAAAAAAAAAAAAAAAAAAAAAAAAAAAAAAAAAAAAAAAAAAAAAAAAAAAAAAAAAAAAAAAAAAAAAAAAAAAAAAAAAAAAAAAAAAAAAAAAAAAAAAAAAAAAAAAAAAAAAAAAAAAAAAAAAAAAAAAAAAAAAAAAAAAAAAAAAAAAAAAAAAAAAAAAAAAAAAAAAAAAAAAAAGGCCGCGCTCGCAGTTCATCCTGCTTAGCCGCTTCCCGGGCGCGCACCAAATCCCGCAACTCCTCGTGAGCCGCATCCGGCACCCATACCGCCGTTAACTCTCCTGCCCGATAATTTCTCGCTAGTTTCAACGCATCCCGCCGATCCGTTTTCACGCGATCCCCGGCTTTCACCGGCACCAAAGGTGGGTGCCACCACTTCGCATTGGTCCCACCACAAGTCAGTTGCCAGTACAGCACGTAGCCTGTCGGACCCGCCTCATAACAAAACCACAGCTCCTCCACCGGCCCCAGTTTGCTTCACCAGCTTCCGAATCTTGATTCTTTCGCGAATTCTGGTACTTACCCCCAGCTTACTTAATCTCCCCGCCCTGCTCCGCCACGGCTACCGAAATCGTCTCGGCATGGACATCCAACCCCACAAATTTTATTCTCTTCATCGACCGGCTCCTTTTCGCTTGTGGCTCTGTACTGCTGGTCTTCCGATTTGCAGCATAACCCACGCCTGCGAATCAGAGCCGGTCATTCCATTGTGACTAACGTTGGTGGCTAGTTGCGTGCCCATTTTTATGACCGAGTCAGAAGAGAAATTCTGACCCGTCAGAGTCAGCGATGTCCCACCGGAATTGGGACCTTCCGAAGGCAGGCTCGCGGGAGCCGCCGCAAATGTTGGGGCCGGTGCGGAAAATATCACGGGGTTGGCGGC
>CAVPKZ010000048.1:0-8324 GCA_963705755.1 uncultured Acidobacteriota bacterium
GGAAATCGAACGCAAGCAGTCAAGGCAGCAGCGCGACTTGCAGTATCAAACCGGGGCGGCGCAAGCCGAAGCCCCCAAGCCCGTTCGCGCCGCCGCCAAAGTGGGTCGCAACGATCCGTGTCCCTGCGGATCAGGAAAGAAATATAAGAAGTGTCACGGCGCGAATGTCTGATCGCCACGTGCGCTTGTGGATTTATCGTGACCTGAGTAGTTCTGAATTCAAATAGTTTTTTGCCAGCGCGCGAGTAAATCCAAAGGATCAAACAAAATGCCGCCAGGAACCGGTCCCATGCAGTAGCCCGTACGCCAACCAATTCCCGGCGTGAAAAACCTTGTAGCGATCGCCAGCGGAAAAGGTGGCGTGGGCAAAACCACCGTCGCGGTGAATCTCGCTTTGGCCCTTGCGAAGCTCGGACACAAAGTTGGATTGATGGACGCCGACGTGTACGGGCCCAATGTGCCGATCATGCTGGGCACTCATACGGAACCACAAGCCACGCAGGACAAGCGCATCATTCCGGTGATGGCGCAAGGCATGAAGATGATTTCCATGGGCCTTTTAAATCCCGGCGACAAGCCCATGATCTGGCGCGGCCCCATGCTGCACAGCGTGATCACGCAATTTTTGCGCAGCGTTGACTGGGGCGAACTGGATTATTTGCTGTCGATCTGCCGCCCGGCACCGGCGATGTGCAACTGACGCTGATCCAGACCGTAGCCGTGACTGGCGCCGTGATTGTCACCACGCCTTCGACTGTGGCGTTGGCCGACGTGCGCAAGGCCATCGAAATGTTTCGCCAGGTAAACGTGGAAGTGTTGGGCGTAGTCGAAAATATGAGCACGTTTGCTTGTCCGCACTGCGGCAAAGCCGTGGACATTTTTGGTCACGGCGATGGTGCGACTACCGCCAGGGAATATGGCGTGCCGCTGCTTGGTGAAATTGAAATTGATCCGCGCATTCGCGTCGGCGGTGATACCGGCAAGCCGGTGGCCGCCGCGGGCGAAGATGGCGCAGGAGCAAAGAGTCTTTTTGGCTTAGCGCGCGCGGTGACCGCACGCCTTTCCGAAGTCGGCGCAACCGCAACGGGTCCGTCGGTACAAATCGACTAGTTACCGGCAAATGCAGGTCTCATCCGTTCAAAACGATTTCACTGCAGCGATTCACAGTCTCGATTTCTTTGCTCGAAACACAATCCCCATTAAGATAGAGACACGAAAACGCGGCCCTTGCGTCACAGGCTGCTGACCACGGGGAATATTGGCCAGAGTTCCGGACATTCGAGCCTATCGCGGGAAGAGACCGCAGATCGCTACCAGCGCGTGGATCGATCCCGCCGCGGTAATTATCGGCGACGTAACCGTCGGCGAAGATGCCAGCGTGTGGCCGGGCACCATTATTCGCGGCGACGTGCATTACATTCGCATTGGTGCGCGCACTAATGTGCAGGACGGTTGCGTGCTCCATGTCATGCGCGATGAGTGGCCGCTGGTGCTGGGCGACGATGTCACCGTGGGCCATTCAGTGACGCTGCATGGCTGCACCATTGAATCGCTCTGCCTGATCGGGATGAGCGCCATTATCTTGAACGGCGCGAGAATCGGAGGGGGCAGCATCATCGCCGCAGGCACGCTGGTTACGGAGCGCACCGTGATTCCGCCCGGCAGTCTGGTGATGGGCGCGCCGGCAAAGGTGAAGCGGTCGCTCACCGAATCGGATCGGGCTTCGATTGCCGATTACGCCAAGCGCTACGTCGGATACAAGAATATTTATCGTGAGGAAGCTGCGAGTGAGTGAAAGCTCCGCAACCGGACAGCAGTCCAAGCCCGCAGCGAAGCCTCGCAAATTCCAAGCCATAAAGGGCGTGCGGGATTTGCTCCCGGCTGAAACTCCGCTTTGGAATCATGTCGAGGAAACGGCGCACGCGGTGTTCGGCACATTTGGTTTTAGCGAAATTCGCCCCCCAATTTTTGAACCCACGGAATTGTTTGCGCGCTCCATCGGTCTCGATACCGACGTGGTCTCGAAGGAGATGTATACCTTCGAAGATCGCGACGAGTCGATGATCAGTCTACGTCCAGAGGCGACCGCTAGCGTTTGCCGCGCCTACATTGAACACAACATGCAGCAGCTTCCGCAGCCGGTGAAGCTGTACTACATGGGTCCGATGTTTCGGCGTGAGCGGCCGCAAAAGGGCCGATATCGCCAGTTTTACCAGATTGGCGCGGAAGTTTTGGGCGGAAATGATTCTCCCGGAATCGATGCCGAAGTCATCGACATGGTGATGACCTTCTTCGACAAACTCCAATTACAGGGCTTGGAGCTGGATATCAACTCCATAGGCTGCCGCGAATGTCGTCCTAAGTACCTTGCAGTACTGCGCGACGCACTCTTAAAAGTGAAAGACAAGCTGGGACCGGACAGCCAGCGCCGCATCGAAACCAACCCGTTGCGCGTACTGGATTCCAAGCTCCCAAGCGAACAGGAGATTATTGCTACGCTGCCTCGGATGGCCACGCATCTTTGCGCCGACTGCGCCGAACACTTCGCGGAAGTGAAGCGCCAGTTGGAATTGCGCGGGGTCATCTACCGCGAAAACTGGCGGCTCGTCCGCGGGCTCGACTATTACATGCGCACAACATTTGAGATCACCGCACAAGGTTTGGGTTCGCAGAACGCCGTTTGCGGCGGCGGCCGCTACGACGGCCTGGTAGAGTTGCTCGGCGGCCCCCCCACGAAGGGAATTGGGTTCGCAATCGGCGAAGATCGCTTGATTCTATCGCTGCAGGAGAGCGGCAAAGCTCCCGCGGCACCGGGACGTGACATCTACATCGCGTGGATGGGCGAAAAGGCCTTCGCCACAGCGATTCGCGCGGCGAAAGATTTGCGCGCCGCTGGCTATCGCGTGGAACTGCCTGCTACAGAACAAAAATTCGGCAAGGCCCTCGGTCAAGCCGATAAGCTGGGCGCACGTTACGCACTTATATTGGGCGAGGACGAAGTAACCTCCGGTGATTGGACTTTGAAGACTTTGGCGGACGGATCGCAGAAAAAATATACCGAGAGCGATTTGCTGGAGTATTTGCGGGAGACCAAATCAGCCGTACGACAACAGCTTTAAGTAATGAAGCGTCTTTGAGGAGACAAAAGTCTTGCTAGATTTTCTGGGTAATTTGAAGAGAACACACTACTGCGGTGACTTGCGCGCAAAGAATGCAGGTCGCGATGTGGTCGTGATGGGATGGGTCGCGCGGCGGCGCGATTTGGGTAATTTGCTGTTTCTGGACGTTCGCGACCGCTCCGGAATTGTGCAGGTGGTTTTCAACAAGGAAACGCATCCCGAAGCCCATGCCAAGGCGGAACAGGCGCGCTCCGAATTTGTCGTCGCCGTCGAAGGCAAAGTCATCCAGCGGCAGAAATCCAATCCAGAACTCGCCACTGGCGAAGTTGAGGTTGTGGCCTCCCGGCTGCACATTCTAAATACTGCGAAAACGCCGCCGTTTCAAATCGAAGATGACATCAATGCCGCCGAGGAGACCCGGCTGCGCTACCGCTATCTAGATCTGCGCCGGCCCCGCCCTCATCGCAATCTGGCGTTGCGCCACAAAATATTTCTGGAAATTCGCCGCACCATGGACGAGCTGGGCTTTCTGGAAGTCGAAACGCCCATGTTGACGCGCTCCACACCGGAAGGCGCTCGCGACTATCTGGTGCCCAGCCGTGTGCATCACGGCCAGTTTTACGCCTTGCCGCAATCGCCGCAAATTTTTAAGCAGATCCTGATGATCGGCGGCCTCGACCGCTATTTTCAAATCGTGAAGTGTTTTCGCGACGAGGATTTGCGCGCCGACCGTCAGCCCGAGTTCACGCAACTGGACGTGGAAATGTCCTTTCCACGCCAGGAAGATATTTTTAGCGTGATTGAAACCGTGATGGTGCGGGCCTGCGCGGTAGCAGAAATTAAAGCTGCGGCGCCATTTCCTCACATGCTTTACAAAGATGCCGTTCGCAAATATGGCAGCGACAAGCCTGACCTGCGTTTTGGCATGGAACTCCATGAAGTCACTGAAGCTTTCCCTCCCGAAGCCAAGTCGAAGCTGCAGGTCGAAGGGAATGTTTTTGCGTTCGCGGCTCCCGGCGCGGCTGGATATTCGCGCAAACAATTGGATGAGCTGACCGAAAAGGCCAAGGCCGCGGGCGCACGCGGCGCCTATTTTGTGAAGGTAGCCGCGGAAGGCACGACCTCCACGGTCGAGAAACTGATCGGCGTCGAAAACGTAAAGAAAATCGCGGAACTCTGCGGCGCAAAAACGGGCGACCTGGTCCTTGCGGTCTCCGCAAAGGAAGAAATCAAAGGCACGGAAGCAGCCGCGCTCGTGGCCGGGCAAATGCGTCTGCAGCTTGGCGAGGCTCTTGGCGTCATCGACAAAACTCAGTGGAAATTTCTGTGGTTGACGGGGTTTCCGCTTTTCGAATGGAGCAATTCCGAGAAAACGTGGGTCAGCGCGCAACACCCGTTCACTGGAATTGTGGACGAGGATCTGGACAAACTCGAATCCGCGCCATGGGAAGTACGCTCCAAGGGCTACGATCTGGTTCTGAATGGCGTCGAACTTGGTTCGGGAAGTATCAGAATCCACCGTCAAGATGTGCAGGAGCGACTGTTCAAGGCCCTCGGACTCACACAAGAGCAAACGCGGCGGCGCTTCGGTTTTTTTCTGGACGCGCTCACGTACGGCACTCCACCGCATGGCGGCATCGCGCTCGGTCTGGATCGCGTAGTGATGCTGCTGGCAGGCGAAAAATCCATTCGCGAAGTCATCGCCTTCGGCAAGACCACCACAGCAGTCGATTTGATGGCGGAATCGCCGAGCGAAGTGGACAAAGAACAGCTCGATCAACTCGGGATTCGCATCATCGAGAGCGGCTCTTGACAAATCGCGAGACTGTGTTCAGGAGCCGCTGAAACAATTTATGTCGCGCATACGCATATTGGCGGAGGCGGTGGCGAATAAAATTGCCGCGGGCGAAGTTGTGGAGCGCCCCGCCTCGGTGGTGAAGGAGCTGCTCGAAAACGCGCTGGATGCGGGCGCCAGCACCATTCGCGTGGAAACTGAGTCGGGCGGCCGGCGCATGATTCGTGTGATCGACGACGGGCACGGCATGACCCATGACGATGCGCTGTTGGCCTTCGAACGGCATGCCACCAGTAAATTGCGCAGCGCCGATGACTTGCTGTCCATCGCCACGCTGGGATTTCGCGGCGAGGCGTTGGCCACCATTGCGGCGGTATCCAGGCTGACGCTCGAAACCCGTGACTCCGCGGAACCAGAAGGCACGCGCGTTGAGTTTGCCGGAGGTAAATTGCTCGGAGTAAAACCGGCCGGACTGGCGGCGGGAACTACCATCAGGGTTGCCGATCTTTTTTACAGTGTGCCGGCTCGCCGGAAATTCCTGAAATCAGATACCACCGAGCTCGGCCATATTGCTTCGCTGGTGACGCATTATGCACTCGCAAATCCGACGAAGCATTTTGTGCTGACCACGCCAACGCAGGAAATCATCAATTGTTCTCCTGTAGAAAAATTGGGCGAGCGCGTCTACCAGCTTTTTGGAAAGCAGGCCCTGGACGAATTGGCGGAGATTCCTACTACCACCTCCGGGTTTCGTTCCGCTGTCACTGAGCCGGCGCTCGAACCCGAAGAAGAAAAATCCACGCTGACGGTCAGCGGCTTCACGTCGCGCCCTGAAGTACAACGCGCCAATCGCAATGGCATTTATGTTTTCGTGAATCGCCGCCTGGTGCGTGACCGGCTAATCCTGCACGCGATTCATGAAGCCTACCGCAATATTTTGCCTGCCGGTGTTTTTCCCGCGACGCTGTTATTTCTGGATATGCCGTATGACGAAGTGGATGTGAATGTGCACCCGGCGAAGATCGAGGTGCGCTTCCGGCGGCCGCAGTTCGTTCACGATTTTACGCGTGACACCATCCGCCAGACGCTGTCGGGTTCACGGGCAATCGCAAGCTTCGCGACCGCAGCCGGAGGTGGCCCGCAGGCTACGCGAACGCCAGGAGCGGGCGTGGGAATCTCTATGGCAGCCACGACTGTGGAGTTTTCTACGCGAGAGCAGGGAATTGGCGGCGGCGCAGGACCATCAGGAATTCCACGGGCCATCATTCCGGCGTCCGAAGACTTCGGCATGGGTTCCGGCGTAGGCTCGGAAGGCGGTTTTGATTTAAGTTCTGCGCCGCTCAGACCAATAGAGCAGCGACTAGCATTCGGACAAGGGGGATTCTCGACGGATCCAGGATTGACGCGAGGATCGACAGTCGGAAATTGGGCGGGGAATCTCGCAGGCCCGAACGGCGATGCCCCCGCCAGCCTGCCGCGGCCTGATCAGATTTCCGATTTGAAACCGCTGGGCCAGGTGAGTTCCAGTTTTATCGTGGCTGTAAATGGCGGCGGCCTGTGGCTCGTCGATCAGCACGTTGCGCATGAGCGCGTACTCTTCGAGCAGCACTTATCGGCGCGCCGCGCGGGAAAAATCGAAGCGCAACGAATGCTTATGCCCATGGTCATCGAGCTGGCCCCGCGTCAAATTGTGACCTACGAAAAAATCGCGGAAGAATTGGCCGCTAACGGATTTGAAGTGGAACCCATAGGGCCGAGAAGTGTAGCCATCCAGGCGGTCCCTGCCGGAATTGTGGCCAGCGACGCGGAAAAACTGCTTACGGAAATTCTGGATGGAATTGAGCGGGAGAATGCGGCCATTTCGATTGAAACGCTGCAGGCCAAGATCGCCGCCTCCACCGCCTGCCATGCGGCCATCAAGGTAAACATGCCGTTGGATCAAACCAAAATGGAATGGCTGCTGGCGGAGCTCGCGAAAACAGATTGTCCAATGAGCTGTCCGCACGGACGCCCAGTGGTGCTGCGATACTCGGTTAAAGAAATCGAGCGCGCATTTCAAAGAAAATAGATGCCTGACGCACGCAAGTTTTCATGTGCGATGGACGGCAGCGGCAAACATCGATTAGACGAGGTGAACGGGAAGCATGAGTGACACGCAAAAGACAGCCGTGATTTTTGGAGTGGCCAACAAGCGCAGTATCGCGTGGGCCATCGCCCAGAAATTGCAGCAGGCCGGATGGCGGCTCGCTATCACCTACCAGAACGAGCGCCTCGCGCAGGAAGCCAAGGGTCTGATCGACGAGCTACCGGGCGCTACTGGATTCATGTGCGACGTCGCGCACGACGAGCAGATCACGAAACTCTTTGAAGAATTGAAACAGAAATATGGCACCCTGCAGGGCGTCGTGCATTCTGTGGCCTTCGCACCTGCTGCGGAACTGAGCGGCCAATTCCTGAATACTACCCGCGAGGGATTTCGCATTGCACACGACGTCAGCGTCTATTCTCTGATCGCCGTTGCGCGCGCGGCGGCTCCCTTGATTACGCTCGGGGGCGGAATCGTAACCATGACCTATTACGGTGCGGAAAAAGTAGTTCCCAAATATAACGTGATGGGCGTTGCTAAAGCCGCGCTGGAAGCGAGCGTGCGCTATCTCGCGAATGACCTGGGCACGCAAAATATTCGCGTCAATGCGATTTCCGCGGGGCCCATCAAAACTCTGGCGGCGCGGGGAATTTCGGGCTTGGGCGAAATGCTGAAATCGCACGCTGAGCGAGCGCCCTTAAAACGCAATGTTGATCCCGGGGAAGTCGGAGCGACAGCCGCGTTTTTACTATCCGAAGCTGGCTCTGGAATTACTGGCGAGACAATTTACGTCGATTGCGGTTATAACATCATGGGATTTTGAACGCTTCATTTCTAACTGCGGGATCGACACGCGAATGTTCCTAATCATTGGCTCTCATCTGAAACGCGGTATCGCGGTGTGCGCGTTTCCCACTACATGCAAAAACTAACCATCGCCATTGATGGCCCGGCGGGCTCAGGCAAGAGCAGCTTGGCGCGCCGCGTGGCCAGCGTGCTGGGCTATTTATATATGGACAGTGGCGCGATGTATCGCGCCGTGGCTCTGAAAGCGCTGCGTCGGAGAGTGCCGCTTAACGATGAACAGGCACTGAGCGCAATCGCGCGCGAAACGCACGTTGAGTTGAAACGGCCGAGTCCGGCGCAGGAAGCGGCTGGCGCCAAGAACTGCGTCTTTCTAGACGGCGTCGATGTGACCGACGACATTCGCACCGAGGAAGTCGCGCAGGCGGCTTCGCGATTGGCTATCATCCGGGAAGTTCGGGAGGTGCTGGTGGCCGAGCAACAGCGAGCCGGAGCCGGCGGCGGCATTGTGATGGAAGGC
>CAVPKZ010000049.1:0-16568 GCA_963705755.1 uncultured Acidobacteriota bacterium
GCGATTACGGAGCTGCAGGAAGCGCTTCGACTTAGCCCCAATAACAACCAGGCCAGGCGACTCCTCAGCCAAGCTTACGCTCGAGCAGGGGATAAGGAGCACGCACTTGCCTTTGCAGCGACCTCTGCTAACGCTCCTGAAAATGCTGAAGCAGATCTGCTGGGCGACTTTTTTGTTCCTCAATGGCAGATGCCGCCCGAAATTAAGAATCGATAGCTGTTTCCGACATTGTTCGCATACGCACAGAAACGCCTTAGACAGACGCGCTCGTTCTCGTGGTTTTGTAAGATCACTGGGAGTTGTGTTTTTCTACGGGTTCAGGCGATGGTTCATCCACTCGAAGAATTTGATCGGGAGCAACATTCTTGATCGTTTGATGGATCCCACTGGGCCAGCGAATTTCGACCGAGGCAGTCTTTTCTGATCCCAAACCGAAATGTACGCGTTTGTCACTGGAAGAAAGATAGCTGCCAGCGGTCGTGACGGTTGCCATCTGAATACCTTTTGCGGTTGTTATTTTCACTTCAGCGCCGATCGCATCGCGATTACTAGTGTGCCCAATGAGCAACAAACTTAGCCAATGGTTCTGCGTCGGTGTGGCGTTGTGAAGAACATATAACGCTCCGTCATTGCCGGTGACCACAGCATCCAACCGGCCATCGTTATCAATATCGCCGAGCGCCAATCCGCGTCCCACCCAGGCTTTTTGAAAGATGTCCCCGGACTGCGAGGAAACGTCCACGAATTTTTGACCGGTATTTCTTGCCAGCAGCATGGGTTCCCGGTAACGAAGATTGGGGAAATTGAGTTGGATAGTATCCAGATCGTGTCCCTGGGTGATCAGCAGATCTTTCCAGCCGTCATTGTCATAATCGATGAAACGAACTCCCCAGCCTGAATGCGCCAAAGTCATGTGACCGAGGCCGGAAGGATAGCTGTCGTAGGTGAAAGTGCCGTCGCCATTGTTTCGGTATAGCGCGTACATTTGGCTGGCGAGATCTGTGACTACCAGATCTGGAAGACCATCGTTGTTATAGTCCGCGAAGTCCACGCCCATACCGGCGTAGGTGTGGCCTTCGCCATCGACGGCGACGCCGGAGCTGAGCGCGACATCCTCGAATGTGCCGTCACCTTTATTGTGGTAAAGAAATTCGGGCATGGAATCGTTCGCGATAAAAATGTCGATGTGCCCGTCGCGATCGTAATCGGCCAGCGCGATGCCCAATCCCTTGCCGGGCCCGGCAAGACCCAGTCGGCGCGAAACTTCAGTGAAGTGTCCATTGCCATCGTTGTGATACACGAGCGGCGAAATGGCATGGAACGCGTCCGGATGGCAATACGCGCGGTGGCCTTCTTTGCGCTCGCCGCACCACACATCGTCGAAATCCCACTGCAGATATCGCAACACGACTAAATCGAGCCGTCCGTCGCCGTCCAGGTCCACCCACGCTGCGCTGGTGGACCATCCACTACCGGCGACTCCGGC
Source organism: uncultured Acidobacteriota bacterium (assembly GCA_963705755.1). Classification (GTDB taxonomy): domain Bacteria; phylum Acidobacteriota; class Terriglobia; order Acidiferrales; family UBA7541; genus Acidiferrum. The sequence goes on from CAVPKZ010000049.1 coordinate 1,487, forward strand.
TTTCTCCGTCACATCCGTGAACGTGCCATCTCCATTGTTGTGATAAAGCTTGTTTCCGCCATACGCGGTCACGTACAAATCTTCAAATCCATCATTGTCGTAATCGCCCACGGCGACGCCCATGCCGTAGCCCGCGCCTTGAAGGCCAGCTTTCTCAGTAACGTCTTCGAATGTGCCATCGGGCTTTTGATGGTAAAGGCGATTCCAATATTTTGGGCCGGATTTTTGCGGAACAGTTCCCTTAGGCGTCGGGTCACTGAGCGGAGCGCCATTCACTATAAAAATATCGAGACGGCCGTCGTTGTCGTAATCGAATAAAGCCACGCCCGAGCCCATGGTTTCAATTAGATATTTCTTGGACGTGTGGGACGCGAGATATTCAAAATTTATTCCCAGAGCGGCCGTTACATCGATGAACTTTGCGAGTGCCGGTGTTGAAGCTGCAGACTGATCGGACGATTTCTGCTCAACGGGCTGTCTTGGATCTTCCTGCGCTGGAGAATATGGAGGGAACAAACCGAAGAACACAAGGCAGAGCGCCAACCGACCGCATCTGTAATCCGTCATATCATTCGTTTTCCAAGCGACCAGTGGTTGAAAGTTTGGCTGGCGCGATTAAATTTTACAAGTCGAAGGTTTAACATCTGGCCGAATCAGGGGCGAGTTAGGGCACGGACTTCGTTCAGGACGAAACGAAAAATCTGGAGGCGCGGGTGGGATTCGAACCCGAGCCTGCCAATCATAATACGTAAGTTCGATGTTAATTATGAAATTGGTCGCCGCATGACAACGTCTTCCTTAAATCCCATATCGCCCGACACCGTCGTTACTCCCGATTGCGTCGTTCAATTGGGTGCGACTCACGGGCTCGTCGCTGAGGCCAAGGCTGGGCTCTCGAAGGACGATGAAACGTGGGACCAGCATATGAAACAACTGCAAAAGTATGACGACGATTTGACGGGTTGGTGGACCTCGAATGGAGCCCTGGATTTGCATGACATAGTCGCCTTGGTTCCGCTGGCGCGCGCGGTGAGGTTTGCCGACCGCCTCGAACGCGGCACCAACGAGGGCCAATGGAAATTTAAGCGTAAACTTGCGGTGGTTGGATTCTTCAAGACTAGCGGAGTAAAAGATTTTCTTAGCCTCAAAAAAGAGCGTGGTTCGCTGTCAATATCTGACCTCGATGGACGACTGCGCGAATCAATCCCCATAGAAATTGCTCTTCTAATTACGAAGTACGATGATCGAAAATTCGTCGATCATATGCCGCCCTTGCCGTACACGCTGCAGATCATGTGGGATCATCTTTTTACTCGTTATGCTGCGGACCAGTCTGAGGAAGAACAGGCGTCATTCCTATCTTTTGACGTCTCCGCAGAAAATGTCACGAAGGATCTTCAAGAATATTTTGGCTTCAAGAGTAATGGGGCGCGCAGCCCTGAAATTCCTAACATTACTGGGGTGCGCAAGGCATTGGATACACTTGTAAATCTAAAGCTCGCAGTAAGGAAGGGAGAAGGCCAGTACACTGTAGCCTACAAGAGAACTAGAGGCGACACGCTCCGGAAGTTCGGCAAATTGTGCTTTGAACTGGAACAGAAAATGAGGTCTGTTCCGCCGAATCAACTTCCGTTGCTAAGAACCGGTGGGAGCTCTCCCATCGAACCGCAAAGCTGAGTTTCCGAACATCGGCTTCCGCTCGTTCGAAAGGCCGCGAGAGCGAATCAAAATCAGTGCCGGCGGTGGAATCGAACCGACGGGCCAGATTGAAATCACGTAAGTTACAGATTCTATTAAACGCCAAAACCGCCAGAAATGTGTTTCGCGGTTACGCGGCGGTTACGCGGAGCCCTGAGAAAGATTTAATGACGGGTCGGAACCGTGGGTACGCAAAAAAGTAATTGCGAATACGAAGACAAATTAACAGACCTGCCGGGGCCCCTTTTCCCAAAGGAATCCGGCTGGCCAGGACCTCCGAAAGACGAAGTTCCTGGAGAATGGGAAATTCATTCTCCAGATATTTACTCGATTTTTCGCATTCTTATGTAGGAAGAGGCTATCGGCAGCCGATCATTGGCCTCCGTGCCCCGGAGGTGTCAAGGATTGTGGTGCTAGGGATCGGACCAACCGACTTTAGATGGCTCTAACTTTTTAACAGTGGTGGCGGGGCGAGGCCGCGAAAACTGGTTTCGCATGAAAAAAAACATGTGTGGAGTCGAGGTGTGGCGCGGTGGTTTAGGTGGAACCTATCGGTTGCCGGCCCTTTCGTCAGTCGATGCCTCACTAGCTCCGCCATGCTTCCGTTTCCACACCCCGCTCATCGAACCGGACGTGCGGATTTGCCGCATCCGGCTCTCGGAGAAGACTCACGCAATCGCCGAGGCCATTTGCATGTGACGCCGTCTGCAACTTCTGAAAACAACTTGGGAGTTTTCAGGCTTATCGCCAATCTCCCTTTCTGTCGTCGCTTCTTGCGTCTGCCTTCAACTGAGGCCCCTTCCCTCCACCGGAGTCACCGGCTTCATCGGTACTGCGAGCCTCTCCGCCATCCCAGTCAGCCCGGCCGGTCTCTCGCGAGTTGCCAGTTGATCCGCACTGCGATCACCGCTGGGACTTCCCGTGTTGCGTATGGTCCCCTTTACCTGCATGCCGTCGCCAATACCCCGGCAGGTCTGATGGAAGGAACTTGTTCGCTCGTACCGTTCCACCAACTTCGGCCTTCCCCGAAACCGGGGCGGGTCGGCTCCTGCATTAGTCTTTTCGAGGCCTGCTCAGCGTTTACTCACGTTACGGCCTGCACGCTCGCCAAGTCGCCTAGCGACTCTCTGCACCAGAGGCTTCAGCAGCTTCGTTGCCTCCACTGCTGCTCTGATTGCTACCGGGTGGAGCGCGTCCATCATTCGTTTTGCCGTTTCGCTAATATCGTTGACGATTTTGAATAGGTCTGTCCCCTGCAAATCCTCCAACCTCAAATGCACAGCTACATTTGTGTTCTGCTTCTTTGAGTCTAGCGGTTCGCAGGCGCTACCCACCCGCGACCTCGCCAAGCACTGGCAGCCCTCAAAAACGCCTTCACTTACCCGCTGGGGCTCGCGTTCAGAGGCTAGACGGTTGTGATTCAATAGCGCGTTCAGAGAGTGGAGCGACTAGAAAATAAGGCAACACCGCTCCGATCAACATAAACGCCCCGAGAAGTCCGAAACCATAGACGAAACTGCCGGTACGTTTATTGAGATAGCCCACGAGGAAGGGACCAAAGTAGCCTCCCAATTGGCCGACTCCATTCACGAATCCTGCAACCGAACCCGCCATCTTTCGAGAGAACCACTCGGTCGGCATGGCCCAAAAAGGCCCCAAAGGCGCGAAGGCTGCAACGGCGGATAGGCACGCAAGTCCGTACGCCAAGATGGGCCATTGGTGGCTTGTCAAAATGCACCCCAGCAGGGCGAACCCTCCCAGAGCCATTGGCGCGGAGACATGGCCACGCCGTTCGCTCTTCTTGTCCGAATGCCACGAAGTGAACAGCATCGAGAGAGCCCCTACAACGAAGGGAATCGCATAAAGAACTCCCACGCGTAGATTGCTGAGGTGCCTGACTTGCTCCATGGCGCTAGGCAGCCAAAATAAATAACCAAGTTGCCCCGTAATCATCAGAAGTTTCAGAAGAGCAAGCAGCAGGACTTTTGGCGAAAGCAAGGCTCGGGCAAACACTTCCGACCGTTGCGGCTCGCGGGAAGAGACGTCGCGCTGATATTCGTTCTCCAGAAAATTCAGTTCTTCCTTGGAAATCCAAGAGGCTTCGCGCGGCGTGTCCCGGACCATCAGAATCCAAGGCAGCAAACACAACAGCGGAAGCATGCCCTCCGAGATCAGCATGACCCGCCAGTTCCATCGGTCCAGCAACCAGCCCGACAACGGCGACACAACGATTTGGGACAGCGGCAAAGCGAGCGAAAACCATGCGTTGGCGCTGGCGCGTTCCCTTCGTGGGAACCACCGCGCGATGAGGAGCAACGTCGCCGGGTACATTCCTCCCTCGCTGACCCCCAGCAGGAAACGCATGATCCAGAGTTGGTGCCAGGTATGGACGAAGCCGCAACCCACGGAGCAAAGCCCCCAAGCGATCAGAAGAAGACTCACAAACCGTTTCGTGCTCCAGTGCGTCGCCAGGTATCCGCCCGGAATTTGCAGCAGCAGATATCCCCAAAAGAAAATACCCGCAACGCTCCCGGCTTGCGCCGAATCCATGTACAATTCCCTGCTCATGGCAGGTAACGCCAAGGAAATGTTCGTGCGGTTCACGAAGGCAACTGCGTACATGAACGTGGCCACGGGAAGGATGTGTAGCCACCTTTGGGCTGGCATAGTCGGGGGTCTCCGGCTGGATTGGCCTTACTTCAAGTCGTTCCGGATTACGGAGCCGCCCTTCATTACAAATTCAACGCGCGCGAGTTCCGTGATGTCTTTCAGTGGATCTCCTTCCACCGCAACCAAGTCGGCGTATTTTCCCTTCTCGACCGTGCCAAACTGATCCTGCCAACCCATCAAATCCGCCGCCAAGCTCGTGCGGCGCGCAATGCATCGGCAGGCTTCATTCCAAATTTCACCAAGTACTCAAATTCGGACGCGTTCGTTCCGTGGGGAACGGGGCCCACATCCGTCCCGAAAACGATTTTGACGCCATGCGCAAGCGCCCGCCGGAAACTTGCTTGCTGCAAGGGCCCGCGTCTTCCTTCGGGATCTTCAATTCCCGATTCCCGACTCGGCGCGTTGTACACGTAGAGCGTCGGCACGTAATAGATGCCTTTTTGCGCCATCCCCTGAACCTGTGCGTCCGTCATCGGCAGGCCGTGCTCAATCGAATCCACACCCGCCTCGATGCAGATGACAGCCTAATCCGTCACCGTCCGTAAACCAGTACGTGAAACGTTCCCGGAATCGCCGCTCTCCGGGGGTGCGGTTTGTCCGTAGTGGGGGCGGGAGCAGGTCCAAAGTCTGCCGTGGACAGGAACAGTTTGTGAGTCTTGGTGTCGAGGCCCATAGTCTTGGCGCCGTATTCGGTCTTGATGGTTTCGGCTACACTGAATTTGTCGGGCGAGTCTTCGTGGAATACGTGCACCATGCCATCGCGCGTAGATGCGAAGATCAGCCCGGTTTCAGGTTCGTAGACTGCGGCGTCCACGCCACCGGAAATCGGGAACGACTGCAGCACTTTTCCGCTGTCGGAGTCGAGCACCACAAGCATCTGCGGATCGCGGCCTGTGCTGAAGAGCCGGTGGTGCTGAACGTCCATGGCGAGACCCGTCGGTCCTCCTGCAGGCGCGACCGGCCAGCGCGATTTGATATCTAGCGAGCGGGAATCAACGGCGACAATTTCGCTCTTGTCAGCCAGATTGATGTAAACCGTTCCCTTGCCATCGGCAACGGCAAACTCCGGGCCGCCACCAAGCCCGATGGTCCCCACCACGCTGCCGCTCTTCGCGTCAATCACCGTCGCATTGTGGGGATCGCCATCCATCACGAAAACGCGTTTCGAGAAGGGATCGTAAATGACGCAGTCGGCGTCCTTATCAGTTTTGGCTTCGCCAGTCACCTTGAGGGTCTTCAAATCGAAAATGATCACCTTGCCCTGCGCTCCATCACTGATGAAGCCACGGCCAAACTCGCTGGCCAGGGCGACCCCATGATCTTCCTTCAAGCCGGTGATGTCGCCAATGAGGGCGCCGCTGTCGGCGTCGAGGACCTTAATTTCAGTGCCATGCGAAACATACACGCGTCGCGCCGCAGAATCGACCGTGATGTAGTCGAAGTATTCTCGAGTACCTCCCTCGGCCGCGCCGAAACTGTATTTCTTGAGCTGGCGATACTCGTTCGTGGCCGCCGTCAAGAGCGAGATACTACCCAGTAGGATGAGTAGTGTCCCACTTGCAATACGTCCGAGATGATAGGATCTCATGCGAAACCTCCATGGTAATGTGGAAACTGTGGCAGCGAGTCTAAACACAAGATAAAGCGCGAAGTTCTCGACGCTGTGGAAACGAGTGAATAGCGTTTCGGGCGCGACCGACCCTGGACTGGGGCCGGGCTCCAGTTTGGGGGAAACTTCCATTCTTCAACTCCGTTCGCACCCTGCTCGAGTAGAGCACCTTGCCGTGCGGGTCCGACTCTAGAATCTTGAGCGTTCCGTGCCGTCTGCGATTGCACATCGGGGTTCGCGCTAGTGTCATGCCCGCCGCTGGCAAAGGGAAGTCCATCAGGTCCGTTGCAGTAACGGTCGAAGCTCTCGGATGTCCTTGACGCGCTCAAGCTCGAGCACTTTCTCGATGAGGTTTGTGCACGTCTGGACGCCGAGGACGGGCGTCATCAGATCGCGGGCTTTCGCGACAACTTCGTCGCGGGTCATCGGGTTTTCTGCCGTTCCGCGCACGGCTTCGACACGCTCGCTCAAATGCGTGCCGTCGGCGAGCGTGACCTCGACTATAGCCTCTCGCCGCGGCATGCGGCGCTCGAGTTGCTCGTCTGGGACGAGCTGCACTTTCGCACGCTGGCGCAGGATCCCCGGATCCACCATGCGCGCCTTATCGTGGGCGGCCCGGAACGAGACCGTCTTGTCAATCAGCATCACCGCGATCATATGTTGAAGGCAAATATCTGGCATCTCACGGTCGTTCACGGTGGCAGCCCCGCTCGAGTAGAGGCGTACCACCACCTGTTGCACCTGACCTGCATCAAAGGAGTGTCGCTTCAGTAGATTTTCCATCGCGTCTAGTGGCGCCTGGATCGGTCCTCCCACGGCCCACTTCTTGATATTCGTCCGCGTCACCTCGTAGTGCTCGCCCAGCTTGTCAATCAGCCTCGCCGGGTCGGCCTCGGGTGCGTAGGCTTGAAAGAAATTGTCGGGTCCCGACAGAACGTCGTTGACGCCAGTCCAGCCCGACTGAACTAGCAAGGCAGCGGTGACTCCGTTGCGCGCCCCCGCGCTGGCGAAGACGAACGCTTTCTCCATATGCTCGGTATCGCGTCGCCAGGCGAAGATGCCGGACCCCGACTGCTGTGCGGCATAATCGAGCAGCCAACGCATCTGCTGCTGGTTCAGACCTGCCGCGCATCCGCCTGCGACGGCGGAGCCGAAGGTTCCGACCATGTTGTGAGTCTCTTTCACCAAGGCGTCGGGACCCAATGTTCTGATTACTCGCATTCCGACGTCGTAGCCGAGCGCCACGGCGCGCAAGAAGTGCATCCCTCCGATACCGAACTGCTCCCCGAGTGCTAACGTGGCCGGCACGATCGAGCATCCCGGATGCGCTCCCAGCCAGGCGAAGGGATAGTAGTCGTCGGTCTCATCGGAATGAGCGAGCTCAGCGTTTGCGAAGGCCGCCTCGATTGTGCCGCAGAGGACTCGCGAGGCAACGACCGTCGCAACCTTCTCGCCGCCATAGTCGTGAGCGAAACGGATCGCCGCGCGCCCCGGGGCAAGTTCGGAGCCCGAAACCATGGCGGCGAAGGTATCGAGGCTGTGGTGCTTTACCTTCTCGACGACCTCGTCGGGCAGCGCGCGGTTGCGGGCTTCGCTCATATAGGAGCTGAGCTTGTCCATGACTTGACTGACGGGTTGCTCGGCTATCCCCGCGCCGCGAGCGAACGGTGCAGCCGCGATGACCCAACCGGCGCGTTGCAAGATGCTGCGACGGGTGAGGATTGCTCTGCCGTTACGTGTCCGCACTTCGACGTCTCGATCACGGCTCATACTTTTTCCGCTTTGTGGCGATCACAAGTAGCTTACTCACACGATCGGCATTACCCTTCTCTTCATGCCTCAATGGCTTGAAGTACGCTGGTAACCCCGCCGAACGGCTTGGAGCTTCTTCCATCTCACCAGTGGTATAGGTCCGGTGCGAGGCAAGGATGTCTCTTTGAATCCGTACTCAACGCCGACTCCCAGTCGTTGTCTGCAGCGGTTTCCGTCCCGAACCTTAATCTATTCCACATCAAGGTTCGCGGAAAGAATGGAACTTTTCTCAAGTTAAACCCCAGCAGTTTCGTCCTACGATGGAGTTATTCTGCCCGAAGCGGAGTGACGTGGTGAACAACTCGCACCCACTTCCCGTCCTGCTTAACCCAAACATTGGTCGTCGCCGAATGAGTGGCCAAATCTTCGCCGCCTGCTGGATTCTTGCGTTTCGTGTCACCGAGATAAGTGACCACAGCTACGGTTCCCTTTTCATAGATCCGAACGCGAAAATCATACTGTTTGTTCGAGAGCAGGTTCCGCGACCCGGATCGCCATTCATCCACGACCTGCTCTTTGGTGAGGACACCCTTAGAAGACGTATAGGCTATGTCCTCGTCGTTGTGACTGGCCCACCATTCGGCAGCAGCAGGTCCGCCCTGCACAAGGATCGGAATCTTATCATTTTCGATTTTGAGGACCTCTTTTCTCGCTTCCTCGGCGGCACCCCCAGTCTCTTCTTTCGCTTTAACCAAGTCGACGACCGAAACTGCCAACAGGATACTCAAAAGAATTCTTCGCTTCACGATTTCCTCCTGGTACGGATTTCACAGATGTTAGGGCGTTTTAACATAATCACCATTTCCACTGGAGCATTGTACTCACATCAGTTCGCGATAGTGCTCTTGAAGGGCGGTTGTCGATTACACGCAAAGGATCGTCTCCTGGTCGCAGAGTAGTCTCGCGCCAACATGTCTAGTCGGAAGTCTTATTCGCCTCACCAAATCATCTTTACGGCAAACTGAATCTGTCGTGCCGTTGTCGCTGTCGAAGTGAGGAGGCCCGCTGAACTGATTGGGGCTCCGGTTGAGTCAAAAATGTTATTGTTGGTGGAAACAGAGAAGTTCGGGCGGTTTAACACATTAAAAACTTCTGCTCGGAACTGCACATTGAAGTTTTCTGAAATCCGGGGGATATAGTTGTTCTTGAATACGGAGAAATCCAGGTTCACCAGGCCGGGCCCGATCAGGATATTACGGCCGGCATTGCCGCGAAGATTGAAACACTGTGGGGCGGTGCCGTGAGTTGGATCGCAATTTGCCGCATAGAACGCAGGCGATGGCGCCGTCGGGACCGCGAAGCATTGCGTCTTGATGTAGTTGTTCGGATTGCCGACATTGATGAGTGTTCCGCATCCCGGGCCGTTCAGACGATTCGGAAAATCATATGGGTCGGTGCTGTTCAAGCCCAGCGGGTCTCCGTCCGTGCCAAAGGTCGCGGTAAACGGCAAGCCATCCTGAGCCTTGAAAATGGAGCCCAACTGCCAGCCGTTCGCCAGCCTTGCCGCAAGTCCAGAGAGGCCCTTAAATTCCGGAACCAGCCAAGTGCCGTTAATTACAAGAATCCGCCCGATGTTGAAATCGGAGACGCCACGGCTTAGCCGCAAATCGAACCACTGCAGGCTGGATATGGAGTTCGAGAACGGGTCGCCTACCGTGGTCGAGGAGTTGTTGTCGATGCTCTTGCTCCAAGTGTAAGAGGCCTGGAACTGCAATCCGTGGCTCAGTGTTTTGTTTACTCCTACTTCGAGCGCATCGTAGAAGGAGTTCCCCGCCCACATCAGGCCCCGCATGTCCCCCACGTTGGGGTTCAAAACCGTCCCACTCCCGATAGGTGAAGGCCAGAGATAGCCTGCAGAAGTCAGAGTGGGAAGTACGATGTTGATGTCATCCGCACGAAATGGCTGGTGAACCCCGCGCGACCCGACATATCCGACCAGCGCAGTCAACTTCGAGGCGAGCTCATGTTGAATAACGAGATTCCGCTGCATTACGTAATTGCGATGCGGCCGGTGGTCAAGGTAAATCTGTCTCACAGCAAGGGGGCTGAGCAAGGAAGTTGCCCCACTAAAAAACGATCCTGGCGGCAATTGGGTAGCGCTAGCCGCGACTGTGAACGGGCCTCCATCGCCCATCAGGAGTAGAAACTCATAAGGCAGCGGTAGGACGTCAAAAATTCCGAAGCCTCCGCGTATCGCTGTCTTACCGTCGCCGAAGGGGTCCCATGCGAAGCCCACCCTAGGCTCGAAGTTGTGGAGCGTAGGGTTCAAGAAATAAGGATTACCCACGACGGGTTGGGCATCGGTGATATTGACCAGATGCGACAGCATATTGTTGGTGTCCTTTGGTACGGTGGAAATTTCGTAGCGCAACCCCAAATTGAGGGTGAGGTGGGGGCGCACACGCCAGTCGTCCTGGATATACAGGCCTATGACGGTTGAGCGGATGTGTCGCCTGAAATCGCTGCTACCGAGCTCTGCACGAAAGGATTGTGGCTGATTGGTCAAGAAATCGGACAGCGAGCCAAAGTTGAAGGTACCGTTGTCGCTGGGATTATTGAAATTGCTGTGGATTCGCTCCAAACTGCCGCCGAATTTGAGCAAATGCAGTCCCCGCGTAATGAAAGCGTCATCATAGCCTTGGAATGAAGTATAGCGGAAAAATGCGCTGCCAGCTCCGTTGAGAGCGCCTGCAAAACCCGACAGGGGCCCCACATTTACCGCGGCTGCGGCGCGGCCAGGCAGAGCACCGAGGGATAGATCCGCGGCCAGCGGATTGATGGCTGATACCGTTTGACCGTTATCGACGCGTTCTTGATTTATACCGAACCGAAAGGAATTGACCAAAAGGGGGCTGAAAATGTGGTTCTCTTCCAAAATGAGAACCTGACGTTTTGTCAACGAACCTATGACCACATCGTCGAGATTGTCGGGACTAGTAAAAGTCGTGTTGTCGTACATATATGTCCCGAAAAGGGCGTCCTTTTCCGATATCTTGTGATCGACCCGAGTTGTGAAGAAATTCTCAGTTGCCACCTGTTGAGCCGCAAAACTAAAAACTCCTGTATCCCCAGGTGGCAGGATGGCTCCGTTTGGCAAAGGGAAGAACCCCAAGTACTTCTGCGCAGCAGGGTCGACGATCACCATACCCGTCGAAAGGTTACCGAGGCGCGCCGCCGCAGAGGGCACAATATTCACTTGTGTAATGCCTTGCGACTGGCGGACTCCTTCATAATCGCCGAAGATGAAAGTCTTATCCTTCTGGATCGGTCCTCCCACCAGCCCTCCAAACTGGTTACGTTGGAAGGGTGGTTTCGTGACATCAAAAAAGTTTGCCGCGTCCAGCGCACTGTTACGCGCGAACTCATAGGCACCCCCATGGAACTGGTTAGTGCCTGAGCGCGTGACGGCATTGATCACCCCACCGGATGTCCTCCCGTACTCTGCCGAATAATTACTCGTCAAGACCGAAAATTCTTCAATCGCGTCCACTCCCAGATTCCCACCGAGCACGCTGCCAGATCCGTTCGCGTAATCGTTCAGACTGACCCCATCGAGGCGATAGTTGTTCTGGACCGGACGGGCGCCGGAGATGGTTAATTCCGATGCGAAGCCGCGATTCCCTCGCGCGTGCTGCGCCGATGAAATATCAGGCTGCGTCACGATTGCGCTTACGCCCGGCTGGAGTGTTGCGAGGTCGGACCAGGAGCGACCATTGAGCGGTAGCTCACGAACGGTGGTCGAATTCACCACGGCGCCGATGGTAGACGTCTCCAGGTCCACGGTCGGCAGTTCCGCGGTTACTCGAACTTTTTCCCGTCACCCGCCCGACCTGCAAAATCTGATTCAGGACTTGCTGCGCCCCTACCGTCAGCGTGATTCCAGTTTGCACGCGAGTTGCAAATCCTGCAGCCGAGGTCGTGACCTCATAGTCTCCGGGCAAAGAGTTTGGGGCGGAGTAAAAGCCTGCGGAATCTGTCGAGACGGTACGAATAACTTCTGTCGCCAAGTCCTTGATGAAGACCTGTGCGAGGGGAATGCCCCCACCAATTCATCGGTCACCGTACCAGATAGTGTGGCTCCAGCCACTTGTGCATTCAATGCATCGGTTACAAACGTCGTTAAGGCCAAGAGCGTCAGAAGCTGCAACACGTAAGAATGTCTTACATTGTTCAAATAACGCATGGCTGTACCCCGTCTCCACCGGCAACCTGGGCGTCTGCCGAAACGGCCGTGAGGGCGATGAAGAATGCTAGAAGCGCAGCCCCCACCAAAGTCGTCGTCTTCGTTCTCAAAAGCTTATACATATCCGTCCGCCTCCTACAAAAGCGCGTGCTCATTCACTCATAATTCCGAATCTTTAATGCAGTTAATTTCATGCCCGGCCTCGGAACCCTTGACAGCCACCTACCCCCGGCGTATATATCCAAAATGGCCGCATGGGAGCGAAGGCTAGGGGTTCTCGCTAATTTGTGTCCTTTGAAAAAGCTTGGAAAGTTATAAAACCGGTTTGTGTGCCATCGAACAGCAAACCATTTTCCCTCGGAATAGATTGAAATAGCGGGGGTTAACGTCTTCCCGGCGGTCTTCTCCATTTTTCTTTCATCGAGAGAAGAAATTGGGATGCATTTATGCGACGATGACAAGCGACTACAAGATTCTTTACGAATTCGGACCATTCCGTCTTGATCCTTCCGAGCGTCTCCTTCTTCGAGATGGCAAATCCGTCCCTCTGACCGGTAAAACGTTCGACGTACTCCTTGTCTTGGTCCGCCGCAGCGGTCACCTCCTCGATAAATCGGAATTGCTGCGCTTGGTCTGGGATGGAGCCTTTGTCGAAGAGGGCAACATCGTTGTGGCCGTTTCCCTGCTTCGCAAAGCCTTGGGTGATGACGGAAACGAGCACAGGTATATACAGACGGTGGCCAAGCGCGGCTACCGCTTTATCGGCGAAGTAACCGAATGGAAGAAGGAGGAGTCTGAATCGCCGAGGCGCCTCCCGATATCCATACGCTTCCGGTTGCGCTGTGGTGGCAGCCTTCCGCCAAGTCCACCCTTCGTATCGCTGTGGCCGCTTTTCTGATTTTGATTCTCGCCTTTGCGGTGGCTCGGGTGCGGAAGTCCGGCGCGGCGCCCAAGGAAATCCATTCGCTGGCGGTTCTTCCATTCGGTAGTTCGACAACGATCCCCGCCTACCCTCATCTCGGTCTCGGGATGGCGGACGGCATCATAACCCGACTCGGAACTCTTGGATGGATCGAAGTGCGTCCAACCAGCGCTGTCGCAAAGTACGCGCAGACAACACTGGATCCACTGGCGGCCGGCAAGGACCAGAAAGTGGATGCCGTTCTGACCGGCAATATCGAAATTTCCGAGGACAGCATTCGCGTTACCGCTCAACTCGTACGCGTGTCGGACGGGGGCTTGCTTTGGGCCAATACCTTCGAGAAGTCTCCGGCGCAAGTATTCGTCCTCGAAGATGAGGTCGGCGACGGGGTTGCGCGTTCGATGCTCTCTCGAAACCAGCCTCTGACGAAGACGCGGCAAACGACGCAGAACCCGCGTGCGTATCAGCTGTACATGGAAGGACGTTATTTTTGGAACAAGAGAACCGAAGAAGGACTGCAGCGGAGTATCGAGTACTTCCGGCGGGCGAGCTTGGAAGACCAACAATACGCCATGGCGTACGCCGGTCTCGCCGATTCCTATACACTCCTGGCCTCCTATGGGGTCGAACCTGCCAATCAGGCTTACCCGGATGCCAAGGCTGCCGCGCTCAAAGCGTTGCAACTCGACGACTCCCTGGCGGAGGCCCACACGTCTTTGGGCATGGTGGCTTTTTATTACGAATGGGATTGGGCGCGAGCAGAAGAAGAGTTTAGACGTGCGATTGATCTGAACCCCAACTATCCGATGGCGCACGCTTGGTATGGATTATGTCTTGCCGCCATGGACCGGCGTGAAGAAGCGCTCAAACAAGTTCAACTTGCTCAGGAACTGGACCCCCTCTCGCTCATTATCAATACCGAAGTAGGCCGCGTCTATTATTGGGCCAGGAATTATGACCAGGCCATCGCAGCTTTCCAAAAGGCCATCGACTTGGACCCACACTTTGCCCGGGCGCATACGCGGCTGGGCATGGCCTACGCCGCCGAACGGAACTATCGGGAGGCGACTCGGGAGTTTAGGGAAGCGAAGCGTCTTACCAGCCAGGATCCGTATTTGGACGGATTAATAGGATACGCGGAAGCTCTATCCGGGCACGCGGAAATAGCGCGTGAACTTTCCAGGAAACAAACATCACGGAGCTCCGGGAAGGAGTACATTCCCCCGTACAGCCAAGCGTTGATTTGCATAGGTCTGGGTGAGCGAGCCCAAGCGCTCGATTGGTTTTCCAAGTCGTACCAAGACCGTTCTACATATATGGTTTATGCCAAAGTGGATCCGTTGTTAGACCCCCTGCGGTCCGATCCCAAATTTGCTCAAGTTCTCGCGCGAATGGGCTTGTTGACTTCCGAACACCCAACTACTTCGCGCGTTTCCGGCGTCATGGCAAACTGACCGACCCTTCCTGCATTTTTCGATCCAAGGACCAGCGATAGCGCCCCCTGCATTTGTTGATTCCTTAAATCTCTTGACCGTGCAGTTTGCCAGCAGTGCGGGGATCAATCCCTGCATACTGCGCTACAGCTTTTGAGGAGGGCGTTTCGATCCAGGCGACTGCATCCAACACATCAAAAAGCGAATTGACGTTGACCGCCTCGAACCGGAATGGGGGCTTTTTGCGAGGGGGCCGGCTGGGATTGAGCATAGCCCGTCATTATCTACCTCTATTGTGTAAATAACAGTTAAGGCAACAAAGGAGAACGTGCCACCGTTTAATCTTTTAATCTTTAACCCATCCCCGTTTAGAAGTTTAGAAAACTACTAATTTCCGAATGCTGATTTCGGGTTATTGAAATGTTGAAGCTAATACACTTAGCTCCGTGAATTTATGAATGATTTCCGAACGGCATAACTTTAAAACGGAAAGCGCTGAGCCGCAGGCGCAGTCCGCTGGGCGGAAACGCAACGACGACAGCAGGCCGCTCGGAAAAGCTGCAGATCAGAAAACGAACCTGCCTGATTGGTTAGACGAGAAATTCTATCGCGAAAAATTCAACCACGGCTAACCGAACTTCAAGTTCGTGTGCTTCAATTTGAGCTTAGTGTGTCGGAGCCTTACGCGCTGAGAATTCGCCAAGGATCGTGTGTCCCTTAGCCGTCCCACCCTCATTACTCCCCCTGACGGATCG